>NZ_CP029397.2:3035953-3353930 GCF_001704615.3 Acinetobacter defluvii | reverse complement strand
GTGAAACTCCTTTATTTAAATTTAAAAAAGATGACCCAGCGATATGGGGGTCGCCATTCTAACCAAGTTATCCACATCTGTCATGACTAATTCAAAGCAAATCGTTTAAAAAAAAGACTTTCTGCAAATAAATTTAAATTTAAACACCTTGTGGATAAGTTTTACCACAAGTTGTGGATAAAATAAACCGTAAACTTATCCACAATCTATCAATACTTAAAAACCAAAGTTATTCACAACGTAAGTTTATATTTTAAAAAACTAAAAATGAGTTTTCCTCAAGAAAATAGCGCACTAATAATAATAAATTTAAATTTATAAATTTGAATTTATTTATAAGACCGTCTCCAAATGTGGATAACCACCATTTATAAATTTAAATTCAAAACTACAGGGTTATAAATTTAAAAACAAGTGCATCTATGGATAAGGGTGTGGATATGATTGTTTATAATTTTTATTGCATTATAAAATAATAACTTAACTTGTGAATACTTATTTAGTGAAAATTTAATATATTTTTTTGTTAAATCTAGAAGTAGCCAAAAATATAAAAAAATGCAGAGAAAAGCCTATATTCATTGACAGAACAAACAATGCACAATACAATCGCGAACCTTTAGAGAAAGATCAACATTGGAGTTTCAACATGAAACGTACATTCCAACCATCTGAATTAAAGCGCAAACGCGTTCATGGTTTCCGTGCTCGTATGGCTACTAAAGCTGGTCGTCAAGTATTAGCTCGTCGTCGTGCAAAAGGTCGTCATAGCTTAACTGTTTAATTTTATAAACAGTCAAGTTATACGATTTGGGTGTTATGTCACTTTATAGTTTCAGTCCAGCGGTGAGAATCCACTGTGCTGCAGATTACAAAAGTGTATTTGATGGTGCGCTTTTTAAAGTGCATCAACCCCATTTCTTATTTTTAGCAAAAATCACCGAACAGCCTCAAAGCCGTTTGGGTATTGTTGTTGCTAAGAAAAAAGTGCGCCGTGCACATGAAAGAAATCGAATAAAACGTTTGGCGCGTGAAAGTTTTCGCCTAAATCAGCAAAATATTGACTTATTAGATATTGTGGTCATGCCGAAGGTCGGTATAGAAACAATTCCTAATGCTGAATTACATCAGCAGTTACAGTTTGCATGGCAGAAATTGCAACGTCTTGTTAAAAAGCACCATAAAATAGCAATTTCTTCTCCTCAGAATTAGAGAAAGCCAATGGTTCGTATATTGCATTGGTTGATACGTTTCTATCAAATTGCGATTAGTCCTCTCATTGGACCTCGTTGTCGTTATATTCCAACTTGTTCTCAATACTCGTTAGAAGCGATCCATCTTCATGGTGCCTTTAAAGGGAGTTGGCTTGCAACTAAACGCATTTGCCGCTGTCACCCTTGGGGAGGATTTGGTTATGATCCTGTGCCTAAAAAAGCAATTCGTTTTATTTCATTTCAGCAAATAGATTCTCAAACGTTTCATGTTGCTGTACCCTTGCGTGAACGTTTTACGAACCAACATCACTCTAACCACTTGGGGTAATAGATATGCAACAATGGGCCAGGTTTGCAATTCTCGGGGCCATGTTTGTCGTCGCATATTTGCTCATTTTGGCTTGGCAAAAAGATTATGGTCATGCAGATACTACCAAAACGCAGCCTGCAGCTGTGGTAGCGCATGATGTTTCTGCCGATTTGCCAAATGGTCAAACGACTGCGGCTTCTAGCGATGTTCCGCAAGCAAATATTGCTGCTGCACAACAACCGACAACTGCACCAGCAACCGCAAATCAACAACTGATTTCAGTACAAACTGACCTTTATCATCTTTGGATTAGTCCGAAAGGTGGTGATATTGTGCGTATTGAATTACTCAATCATGATCAAAGCAAAAACAGCGATGAGCCGTTTGTCATGCTTGAAAGTGATAGTAAACGTACCTATGTCGCGCAATCAGGCTTAATCGGCTTAAATGGTCCAGACAGTAGTCGTGCTGGTCGTCCAAATTATGAGTTTGAAAAAACTGCATATACTTTAGCAGACTTAAAAGATGTTAAAGATAAAGACGGTAAAACTGTAAAAGTTTTAACGGTGCCAATGGTTTTCAAAACTGCTGATGGTGTGGAAATCATCAAAAGCTTTAACTTTAAGCAAGGTAACTACCCAATTGAAGTGAGCTATCAGGTGGTCAACCGCAGCGCACAAAATTGGCAAGGTCAAATGTTTGGTCAACTCAAACGTGACAACTCAGAAGACCCAGGTAAGTCTGACCAAGGTATTTTCACTTTAGGTACATTTTTAGGTGGTGCATGGGGAACGCCTGACGAACATTATAACAAGCTTAAATTTGCCAACTTTACTGAAGAGAAACTTGATCAGCAAGCCAAAGGCGGTTGGGTGGCGATGGTTCAGCACTATTTTGTGAGTGCTTGGATTCCAGGTCATTTTGGTGGTCAAGAATACACTGCAAAATTAGAATCACGTAAATCAGCAGATGGTATGAATATCATCGGGTTTACCTCTCCAACCATTAATGTTCCTGCTGGTAAAGCCATGAGCATTGATGCAACCTTCTATGCAGGACCAAAAATTCAGTCTGAGTTAAAAGACTTAGCTGTTGGTTTAAACCAAACTGTAGATTATGGTTGGTTATGGCCGATTGCGAAACTCTTGTTCATGGGCTTACAAATGTTCCATAACGTTGTAGGTAACTGGGGTTGGTCAATTATTTTACTCACCATCTTAGTTAAACTAATTCTTTGGCCGTTGTCGTCTAAGAGCTATCGTTCAATGGCGAAAATGCGTGTGATTGCCCCTGAAATGCAACGCATGAAAGAAGAGTTTGGTGAAGACCGCATGCGTTTCTCGCAAGAAATGATGGCACTTTACAAACGTGAACAAGTCAACCCACTTTCAGGTTGTTTACCATTATTGCTACAAATGCCGATCTTCCTTGCATTGTATTGGGTATTGATGGAGTCTGTAGAACTTCGCCATGCGCCATGGATGCTTTGGATTCAAGATTTGTCAGCAATGGACCCTTGGTTCATCTTGCCGTTGTTGATGGGTGTAACAATGTTTGTTCAACAAAGTTTGAACCCACAACCTGCTGATCCAATGCAAGCAAAAGTATTTAAGATTATGCCGATCATGTTTACAGTATTTATGCTGTTCTTCCCTGCTGGTCTTGTACTTTACTGGATTGTGAACAACTCGATCACGATCTTACAACAATGGTTTATTAATAAATCTGTTGAAAAAGATCGTTTAAAACGAGAAGCAGCTTAAGTTTAAAAAATTAAGCAATAGCTGATTAAATCCGCTTAAGATGGTAATCTTAAGCGGATTTTTTTATTGAATAGATAATAGAGACTGTACATGACGAATGTAGTATCCCAAAGCACTATTGCAGCAATCGCAACGCCTCCTGGACGTGGTGGTGTGGGGGTGATTCGTCTGTCTGGTCCGAAAGCCTATGCTATTGCTGAAGCATTAACAGGCAAAACTTTGCCGAAAGCACGTTTTGCAGGTTTTCGTCAGTTTATGGATGAAAAAAATGAAGTCATGGATGAAGGATTGGTGATTTGCTTTCCAAATCCACACTCCTTCACTGGTGAAGATGTGGTTGAGTTACAAGGACATGGTGGTCCTGTGATTCAAAATACCTTGCTTGCTCGTTTGTTGGAACTCGGTGCAACGGCTGCCAAAGCCGGCGAATTTTCCATGCGTGCTTTTGAAAATGGCAAAATGGATTTGGTACAAGCCGAAGCGATTGCCGATTTGATTGATGCGACTTCACAGGCGGCAGCACGTTCGGCAGTGCGTTCACTACAAGGTGCATTTTCCAATAAAGTAAATGCGGTTTTACAAAATTTGATTCATTTACGTTTGCATGTTGAAGCGGCAATTGATTTTCCTGAAGAAGAAATCGACTTTTTGGCTGATGGTAAAATTTTAGCTTTGCTTGAAGGTGTACAAGCTTCAGTAACTGAAGTGCAAACCTCTGCACGTCAGGGGCAATTGCTTCGTGAAGGCTTACAAGTGGTGATTGCAGGTAAACCGAATGCAGGTAAATCCTCTTTGTTGAATGCTTTAGCAGGAATTGAGCGTGCGATTGTGACTGACATTGCAGGAACAACCCGTGACGTTTTACATGAGAAAATCACTTTAAATGGGTTACCGATTACCTTAACTGATACCGCAGGTTTACGTGAAACTGGTGATATTGTGGAAAAAGAAGGTATTCGTCGTGCCATCAAAGAGATCGAGCAAGCAGATTTATTGCTTTTGGTCTATGACTTGACTCAAGGAGAAAATCCTTTGGCTTTGGCACAGGAATATTTTGCTGATCATTTAGAGCCGAAACGTTTGATGCTGATTGGAAATAAATGTGATTTGACCAATCAAACGGCTGAATTAAGCGATTTTCAAGGTTTTCGTCATATTACCGTATCAGCCAAACAAGAAACAGGCGTTCAAGCGCTCATAGATGCGATTACAGCGCATGCAGGCTTCCAGCCTGAAGAAGATACCTTTATTGCTCGAACGCGTCATTTGGATGCAATGAAGCGCACTCAACAGTATTTGGCAGAAGCACATGAGCAGTTAACTGTGTATCAAGCAGGTGAATTGGTCGCTGAATCCCTTCGTTTAGCGCAAAATGCTTTGGGTGAGATCACTGGTGACTTTAGTGCGGATGATTTGTTAGGAGTGATCTTTGGATCGTTTTGTATTGGTAAATGATCTTTTAAAAACATAAATCATAATTATTTTGAATAAAAAGTATTAAATTTTAATAGCTTAATGCTTTTTATTTTAATATTAATTCATTAATGAACAATTAGACTTAAAGAAGATAAATTGTAATTAATTGTAAACTTTTAAGTTAATAACAGCACTATTAATTCGTGCTAAATTTATTCATTTTTGAATAAAATGTTCAGTAAAGTGAACAACTTATATAGAATTTTCTATATTTTTTAGTAATTAAGTCAAAAACTTGGATAAATAAGAGTATTTATTTTAGTTTGAAATATTAAACATTCAAATTTGAATAACAATATTATTAAAAGTGTTTAAATTGATGATAGTGCCCGACAACATTTAACGCACTTGTTCTTAAGATGGCTTGTCGCTCCGTAAATTTTACCGTAAAGTTGCAGAAAGTTCATTGAGTTGTATAAATGCAAAAGCAATCAATGAGTATAAAAAGAGCCAAGTAAATTCGACCTTACTTGACCCTCTTTATGGAACTAGTGGCTTTGGGAATCTTCGACCTTTCCTATTGCCAATTCTTTTAAACCGCCGTGACAGGCACAAACCTAAAGGAACTTTAGAAATGTATAACAGCTTAAAAACAAGTTTTATATGACTAATTAAAATTAGTCTATAGGTAGAACTATAGTGAACCTTTGGTTTAAAGTAAACATCTTGTTTACTTACAAATATGCTTCCTTGTGTCTTACTGAACGTATTGAATAGTGCTATAAACTCTATCCCACTGATAAAACTTAGTTTAAAAAATTAAACATTCTAATTTTTCTATTTTTGTGTCTAGGCATTTCCATTACTGGAGAATGTTTAGATGACGATATCTAAAACTAAGCAAAGCACAAATTCACCTTTGATTTGTCAAAAACAAGTGCAACAAAGAACCGGGCTGAATACTTCAGAAATAAAAATTCTGATGGCACATAATTTATTTCCAAAAAGTATCAAGATTTCTAAACGATTACTTTGGATCGAGGAAGAAATTCATCAATGGATTAGCATGTTGACGTTTCCGTTAGTGGATCTTAATTTCGATTTATCTAGCCGATTAAATCTATTATGTCGACAGTTTAATCAGGCTTCTGATTGCGCAAGTTTAGCAAGCCGTAATTTGATTTATTATGGAAAAGTAGTCAAACCGCGCTTGAGAAAACAAATCGAAGACATCAAAGATCAGCTACAACCAAAATTGATCTAATCTTATAAGAAGCTGATTGAATGTCAGCTTTTTTTATCAAAACTTAGTTTTATGTAAGCTCATTTTACAGCGGCAAATGATTACTTTAAGCTGATGAATGAATATTTAGATGAGTATCAAGCATGAAAAAATCTTCTTTTCTTTTTTCTGTCATTGTCATGGCTTTAACTGCAAATGTTTGGGCAAGTAGTGACGATCAACGTATTATCAATGCTGCACAAAAGCATCCGATCACAATTGCCGAAGCATTACAAACAGCTGATGAAACCGCAGTGATGTTAACAGGAACGATTCAACGCCACGTCAAAGACGAGCATTATGAATTAAAAGATGCTACAGGCAGCATTACCGTTGAAATTGATAAAAAACTTGCTTCTGCAACACAACTTAAACAAGGTACTGTGGTAAAAGTGTTAGGTGAGGTGGACACACATCGTTATAAACCCACAGATATTGATGTGGTCAAAGTTGAATTTGTAAAATAATAAGGTAGGCATTTTGCCTACCTATTTTAATTTAAGATATTTCTATTTTTAAATGTGAGATCAATAAATAAATGCAGAGTAAGCCGACACTTACACAAAAGGAAAGTACGCCTGTAGTAAAACCAAAATGATCAGATACATATCCTGCGCCAATGATTGGCACAATCGTTCCTAAGTACGCTAAAAACAAATATGTGGACACTACCGCAGCACGATTTTTAACGTTGGTCATGTGATGAATCAAAGCAAAAGCACCCAATAAGCTCATGCCATGTCCCATTCCCACAAAAATGACGCTGACAAAGAATAATATGCTCCAATGCATAAGCATACAGACAGCTAAAACCACATAACTGGTGATGAGCATGCTCAAACCCAGATTCAAGGCGCTATGCATGGGCATAGATTTTAGGATAAATTGTGCAGCAGCAGACACCAATAAAATACTGGCAATGGTTGAACCACTTACCAGTGGACCATGCCAAGGAATGACATCTTTAATAAACGAAGGCGCAAGCGAGGCAAATAAGCTAAAAGAACCAAAGGCACAAAATGCGCTAAAACTGGTAATAAAAAATAATTTTTTAAATTGCGGTTCTGGTAATTCTAGATGCGGTGCTATGTTAAATTTTTGTTTTACTGTATTTACCGTTTTTAAAGTAAATAGACTGATTAAGCTGAGTATTGCGCCTATGATCACAGGCAAATAAGGCGTCACTAAAGGATATTTGGAAAATTGGGCGATTGCGCCACCAATAAATGGACCTAAACCAAAACCTAATACCGTAATAATTGAACTCAATTGAGCCGCAGACGCTTTATGTGAGTCAGGAATGGTGTAGATCAAACCCAACATCGCAGAGGTGCTAATCAGACCAGAGGCGATGCCAATGATAAAACGACCAAAACCCAAAATATAAGCATTAGATGCAACCACTGAAATACTTAAACCAATGATGGCAAAAAACAAACCGATTTGTAATGTGCGAATATAACCAAAGCTATTACTGCTACGCCCCAGAAAAAGTAAAGTGGTTAAACAGCCAAACATATACGCAACGAAGATATAAGTAATATGACTTGGCAGCAGTTGCCATAATTGCTGATAGATCGGATAAAGTGGGCTAGCTAACGCCGTTCCAATTGTTCCAATACACAAAGCTAGGCTAACCATCAAAAATGGTCGCCATGATTGTTGATTCATAAATAAAAGACTTTTTGTAAGAGGAAAAAATGCCAATCCGAACTGAAAACAGTGATTGGCATGGAAGAAATTGAGTATGTGAAATAGATTAAAACTTAATCAATTTAAGGTCAATATCTAACATTATATTGTTCAAAAATTTCAGTGAAATTAACCATAACGTTTCAGTAATTTTAGAAACTCTTGTAATTCTTGCTCGTTGACAGCTTGCGTATCAGTTAAGACATGATTGCGTAAATGATTTTCGATAAGCTCATTCATCAAGCCATTGACTGCTCCTTTGATGGCGGCAACTTGCTGTAGCACATCAATACAGGATAATTCTGGTTGATTCAAAGCATCTTCTACAGCATGAATTTGTCCCTTTAGTCTTTTGACCCTATTTAAAACTTTTTTGTCATGTTGTAAGTGACTCATGGGCATTTCTCATAAAAATATACTCCCTTATAGTATATTTAAAAACTTGATCATATACTAAGGGGGAGTATATTTGAGTGTTTCATGATGCAATTTAAACCCATTCAGCGCCAACATTCCCATCATTTTGATCAAGGAAATCCTTTAGCACAAAAGAAAATTTTAATTGCCACCTTACTCACGGGTGCAATGATGATTTTTGAGATCATTGGCGGTTGGATTTTTAACTCTATGGCATTGTTAGCGGATGGTTGGCATATGAGTTCGCACATGTTAGCACTGGGTTTGGCGTATATGGCATATCGAGCAGCTCGGCATTATGCCCAAGATACACGCTTTAGTTTTGGAACATGGAAAATTGAAATTTTAGCAGGCTATAGCAGCGCAATATTGCTGATGGTTGTCGCTTTACTTATGACTTTTCAATCCGTTGAACGATTATTTCACCCTGTCCAGATTCATTATAATGAAGCGATACCGATTGCTATTCTGGGTTTAGTGATCAATTTAGTTTGCGCTTGGTTACTACATGATGATGTTGACCATCACCATCACCATTCACACGAATCAGATCATCATGAGCATGATTTAAATCAAAAAGCGGCATTTTTACATGTGGTCGCAGATGCAGTAACTTCTGTGCTGGCAATTGTGGCTTTATTTGCAGGTAAATATTTTGGATGGGATTTTTTAGATGCTGTTTTAGGGATCGTGGGGGCAATTTTAGTTGGAAAGTGGTCTTTGGGACTGATTAAAGAAACAGGCAAAACTTTGTTGGATGCTGAAATGGATCATCCTATTGTGAATGACGTTCGTGAAGCGATTGCGAGTTTAAATGTATCTGTCAATATTACCGACTTACATGTTTGGAAAGTTGCACGTGGTAAATTTTCTGTGATTTTGGTGTTAGAAAGTCGTGATAGGGCTTTAACTGCGGATCAAGTTCGACACGCTTTATCTGTTCATGAGGAATTAGTACATATTACGGTTGAAATTAATCAGACTGCAAGTTTTAGTTTTGTTCCACGTGAAACCAGAAGGATGCTTTAATTTCAACTGAACCTCAACACAAATAAATGAGGGTTATGGTTAAATCTGTACTGTGAGTCTAGGATTTAATCAGGTATTTATGTTTAAAAAAAGTATGATGGTGGGGCTAAGTTTACTCATTAGCCCGTTTAGTTTTGCAGATGTTGATGCAGTCAAAGCTAAACTTGAAAAAAACTATCCCAATGTGAAAATTGAAAATATACAAGCCACTGAAATGCAGGGTTTGTATAGTGGTACGCTAGATCAGAAAATCATCTATATCAATGAAGATGCACAACATTTGTTTGTGGGCAGCATGATCCGCTTAAAGGATCAACATAATCTCACCAAAGATTTGGCTTTAAAAGATCAGCAGGTTGATTTTAAAAAATTACCTTTAAATGATGCCATTAAAACAGTAAGGGGGAATGGTAAGCGTCAGCTTGCGATCTTTTCTGACCCAAATTGCCCATATTGCAAAAGTCTTGAAAAGAATTTAACCCAGCTCAGTGATGTAACGATTTATACTTTTATATATCCCATTAAAAATCAGTCGATTATTCCATCTAAGCAAGTTTGGTGTTCTAGTAATCCCACCTATGCATGGAAAAACTTAATTCAAAATGCTATATCACCGAGCGCTGCTGCAAACTGTGAAACTCCTATTGAGCGTAACTTAGCTCTTGGGAAAAAATTAGGTCTACATGGTACACCTGCAATTATTTTTTCTAATGGAACAAAAGTCATGGGTGCTTATTCTGCCAAAGAAATTGAAAAAATCTGGTCAGAATTGGGTTTATAAGGTATAAAAAAGCATCTCAAATGAGATGCTTTAAATGAATTTGAGCTAATCATTACTAGACTTTTTTACTTACCATATTGTAGATAAACAATACGATAATTGCCCCAATGACGGAGGCAATAAAGCCTGCGGATGACCCCTCAGGATAAAGTCCCAGCATACGTCCGCCATAGGTTGCCACCAATGAGCCCACGATACCGAGTAATGTAGTAACAATAAAACCAGCTTTATCATTGCCAGGATGAATGGCACGTGCAATTAAGCCAGCTAAAAAACCAATAATGATTGCCCCGATCAGTGACATCATAATCTCTCTCCTTGTTTTTGGTTTTATCTAAAGTGAAGGAATCAACTGTATGTAATTTATAATTAAATATCCCCTCATATAATTAAAGTCAGACTTTGCTACAAGTTGTTGCATTTTTGTTCATTTTCCCTCAAATAATGTGCAATAAAAAAAAGCGACCGAAGTCGCTTAAATAGAAGATAATTTTAAGATGGCTTATAAACCGATTTCACCAATAAAGGGAATATGGCGATATTTTTGATCGTAGTCCAAGCCATAACCGACGATAAATTTATCTTCGACTTCAAAACCTAAAAATTTCACATCGAGTTCAATTTCACGGCGTGAAGGCTTGCTGACTAGAGTACAGAGTTCAATTGAGTTTGGTTGACGTGTTTGTAAAATTTCAAGTACTTTACTCAAGGTATTACCTGAGTCGATAATATCCTCAACCACAAGTACATCTTTATTTCGGATTTCACCATCTAAATCTTTTAAGATTTTCACATCCCGGCTCGAGGTTGTGCCGCCTGCATAGCTCGACACGGTCATAAAGTCGAGTTCATGTTCTTTGCTGATTGCACGGCATAAATCCGCCATGAAGATGACTGAACCACGTAATAAGCCGATCAAAACCAATTCTTTATCACTATTGGCATAATGTGCATCAATTTTTTTACCAAGTTCTTGAACTTTCGCTTGAATTTCTTCAGTCGAAATCATCACTTTCATTTCAATGGTCATGGGAAATACCTAAAGCATCAATATCGCAAAATAAAAAAGGCGTTGACGAGCAACACCTAAAAGACGCATTAATTTTAAAACATATCAGACCAAGATGCATCTTTTTTGATGGTTTGATATGTAAAACGGTAAATTTTGTTAGTGTGCATCACGTTTCAGGAGTAATGCACACGCCACAAAAACCACCCCAATCAATATGATTTTCTTTTTAGAACGAGGCACTTTTTGAGTTTGCTGTTGTGCATCAGTTGCTCTGTTCATAGGCTTTATTTCCATAAATATAAGTCGCTTGAATATTGCGGTCATCTCCCATAGTGAATAAGGCAAATAACGCATCTTCAATATTTTTAGCACGTTCTTGGCGAAGTTTTTGTAAAGCTGTAGCGTGTAAATTTAACACCACAAAGTCAGCTTCTTTACCCACATTAAAATTACCCAATTTATCCTCTAGATCAAGTGCCTTAGCACCTCCTAAGGTTGCATGGTAGAGTGACTCAAATGCAGACAATTTATCACCTTGTAGCTGTTGTACCTTGTAAGCCTCATTCAATGTTTGTAATTGGCAGAAAGATGTTCCCGCACCAATGTCCGTACCTAAACCAACTTTGACATTTTTTTCCCATGTTTTTTGCAATGGAAATAAACCACTGCCGAGGAACAGATTTGAGGTTGGGCAAAATGCGATTGCAGACTCAGTGGCGTGCATACAATCCCATTCATGTTCCTCTAAATGCACACAATGCGCAAAAACCGACTTCTGCCCTGTCAAACCATAGTGATGATACACATCCAAATAGCCCTTTTGCTCTGGAAATAAATCTTTGACCCATGCGATTTCATTCTTATTTTCACTTAAATGGGTATGCACATACACATCAGGATATTCAGTTTTGAGCTGCCCTGCACATGCTAACTGTTCAGGCGTTGAGGTTGGCGCAAAGCGTGGTGTGATCGCATATAGATTACGACCTTTGCCATGCCATTTTTCAATCAAAGCTTTTGAGTCATTATAAGCACTTTCTGCTGTATCCATCAGTGCCTCAGGTGCATGACGATCCATCATGACTTTACCTGCGATAAGGCGCATTTGATGACGTTCCGCTGCTTCAAATAATGCGTCAACGGACTGTGGATGAATTGTACAAAAAACCAGAGCAGTTGTTGTGCCATTTTTAAGTAATTCATTGACAAAAAAATGCGCAATCTGATCAGCGTATGATTTGTCTTTAAATTTAATTTCGGTTGGAAAGGTATAAGTATTGAGCCACTCTAATAATTGTTCACCATATGCGCCCACCATTTCTGTTTGCGGGAAATGAATATGTGTGTCAATAAATCCTGGAACAATCAATTGATTTGGATAATGTTCAACCGGTTGGTTTTTAGTCAATTGAGCCTGTCCTTCTACCCAAGAACCAAACCAACGAATTTTACCTTGTTGAATTAAAAGTAAACCATCTTCTACATATCGCACTTGGTCGTGAATGTCACGTGCTTGGGCAACTGTATTCTGAATATCAAGGAAGCGACCACGAATCGCTGTCGTTGTAACTACAGAAGACATTTTGAACCTGCATTTTGAATTTTTTCAATTGATTGTAGCTGATTTAGCTACATGCTTCAGTATTTTGTGTAAACGCTTAAGAAGCTATTTTTAAAAGTCTGATTTTTAGGGTTTTAGATTTTCGAAGAAAATATATAAAGCTATTTGAAGAAATGTTTTAAATCTAGGAAAATAAAGAGATAAAATTAAACCAAATGCAGTGCAATATACGATGTGCATATATTGAAAATTTACAGTGATTATTTTACTGAAACTTTTATCTAATCCTTATTAAAATTATGCAATTATTGGACATGTGCGAAACAAATTTTTATCAAGAGCTAAAGCAAATCGTTTTTGCTAAACAGGCTTTAATACAAAGATTGATCTATTTAAAGCAGATTTATGCTGAAGCATATTTAAGTGCAGGTGTGATTCGGAATTTGGTCTGGTCGAGTTTACATCAACAACAATATCAAATTGAAAATACTGAAATAGATGTAATTTTCTTCGATGAGAATGAACAGAATCAACATATCACACAAGAAATTTATGAAAAATTAACACAAAAATTTCCTGAAAATGATTGGGATGTGGTCAATCAAGCTTTGGTACATACATGGTATACAACTGAAAAAAATCAAGCGATTTCAGCTTATTTGTCCTTATATGAGGCTTTAAGTACTTGGCCAGAAACAGCAACTGCGATTGCAGTACGTTTAATCGAACATGATGAGATGGAGATCATTGCACCCTTTGGACTAAGTGATTTATTTGGGTTAAAACTACGTTGGAATGATCGTTTGGTAAGTCGTGATGTGTTTATACAAAGACTACATTCAAAACGATTTTTACAAAGATGGGAAAAACTCCAAATTGTAGATTAAAAATATAAAAAGGCGTTTTAGAATAATAATCACAATGAATATTTTTAGATCCTGCACAGCTCTCCTTTTTTAAAAAAGGAGAGCGTTTTTATTACAAAAAATCAAGGATTTAATTCTTGTTTCTTATTATGTCGAATCGACAACCATGCTGTGATCGCTAAGACAACCACAATAAATCCAAGTGAAATCCAAATTGGCATATGGAACACATCTAGCATTAACATTTTAAAGCCGATAAACACTAAAATAATGCCTAAACCATACGGGAGATAATGCATCTTAGACGCTGAACCTGCCAATAAGAAGAACATGGCACGTAAACCTAAAATCGCCATGAGGTTTGCTGTAAGTACAATAAAAGGATCATTGGTCACTGCAAAAATGGCAGGAATCGAATCTACAGCAAAGATGACATCTGAAGCTTCAACCAAGATCAAAACTAAAAATAGTGGTGTTGCCCATAACAAGCCATTTTGACGGACAAAGAATTTAGCGCCTTCTAGTTGCGGTGTGATACGCATGTGTTTACGTAACCACTTGAGCATCGCCATATCTTCGATATTACTATCCTCTTCATCTTGCCCTTTGAGAAATTTAAAGCCCGTATAAACAAGGAATGCACCGAAAATATATAAAATCCAAGAAAATTCTTGAACGAACCAAGCCCCAATAAAAATGAAAATAGTTCGTAAAATAATCGCACCGAGTACGCCATAGAGTAAAATTTTACGTTGTAACGCAGGGGGAATCGCAAATGCAGCAAAGATCATCAGCCACACAAAAACATTATCTATCGCCAGTGATTTTTCTAGTAAATAACCTGCAAAATATTCCATAGTTTTGGCATTGGCGATGCTTATACCTACAGTCTGTTGTAGATAAAGCCATAAACCCCCACCAAATAGGGTCGCTACACTGACCCAAGCAATACTCCAGTATGCCGCAGTTTTGAGTTGAACTTCTTGCCCTTCTTTTTGCCTGAAACCAAGAAAATCGATGAGAAGCATGACTGCAACAATCGCAAAAAATGCAAGATACAGCCAAGGATTGCCGATGGATTCCATAAAATTCTCCAAATCTGGCAATCAATCAGGCATAAAAAAAGACCATGACCAGTTGCCAGATGATTAAACATCTGAATCAACATGATCAAGGTCTTGCCTACATCACCGCATTTTATACTGCGCTGTGGTGATGCTCAGTTACCGGCTTTTTTATTTTTAACAATAAAAATGCGTAATGACGATAAACTGATGGGAGGCTACTCCCCTTGTTCAACGAATAGGTTTTAAGAAATAATTTTTTGATCAATTATTTCTTAATATTTGCAAAGAATCTCACATTTATTTTAATTTTGCAAATAATTTGGTTAAATTTTCTTCGCATTAAAATCGTGTCGTTGTACTAAAAATACTGCCAAAAGTGTACCTAATACCGCCAATACCCCCCCGACCATTCCAATTTGATTTAAGCCATAATGTGTTGTGACTAAGCCACCTAGCAACGCCCCACCCCCAATCCCGACATTGTACAGTCCAGAATAAATAGCCATGGCAACATCTGTTGCATCAGAGGCGAGATTTAAGGTTTTCGCTTGTTGCGCTAGACTAAAACAGATGATTGCCATTCCCCAAAATAAACTCAGAATACTAAAACTGATAAAATCTTTGGAAAATGCTATGAGCAATAACATAGACAGTGCTAATACTGCACTACTTAACGGAATCGGTAATTTGGGATAGCGTTGGGCAAATTTTCCAAATAAATAAGAGCCTAAAAAGCCCGCAGCCCCATAAATCAACAATAATGTCGTGGTTTGTGCTGAACTAAAGTGGGCAATATTGAGCGCAAAAGGTTCAATATAGCTATAAGCTGTGAACTGTGCAGTAATCACAATAATGGTTAATGCAAATACCATCATCAAAGCTGGGCGTTTGAGGAACACTTTTAAACTACTCAATGAACCCGAGTTGATACTGGGTAGTTTGGGCAAAGTCTTGGTTAAAATAAGGCAGACAATTGCAGCACCTAGTGCGATTAAGGCAAAGGTGTTGCGCCATCCGTAGGCTTCACCAATCATTCTGCCAAAAGGAATACCTAAAACCATCGCTAAGGCTGTACCTGTGGCAAGAAGCCCTAATGCTTGAAATTCTTTACCTTTAGGGGCAACACGCACCGCTAAAGATGCAGTGATTGACCAAAATAAAGCATGTGCAAAGGCGATTCCAATCCGACTGGCTAACAGAATTTCAAAACTCCAAGCACAATAAGACACAGCATGACTCAGAATAAACACCCAAAATAATGCGATTAATAAAAATCGCCGTTCAAAATTTTTGGTCAAGAGCATAATGGGCAAGGAAATTGGTGCAACTACCCACGCATATATGGTAATCATGATGCCTACATCGGTCGCAGGCATGGCAAAGCTTTTACCAATATCACTGAGCAAAGCCACGGGAATAAATTCTGTGGTATTAAAAATAAAAGCAGCAAAAGCGAGACTAATCACACTAATCCATTGCTGCGTTTCATTGGACGTAGAGGCTGGAACTGGGGTTTGGGGAGAGCTTGACATGGTCAATGAGTAAAAAGAAGCATGTTAAATTTTAGGCTGATTTAGCAAACTTGTTAAGTAAATAAAATGTATAGATTTCAGATCGAGCAAATTTACAATGTACTATTTACTTTAGTATCAATCATAATTTTTTATGAATTTTTACAATAGATTTTTTATAGGTCTAATAGAAAACGAAAAGATTGAGATAAAATATCATTTTATACCGTACCTTAGAATTAATAATTGTGTTGGTATTCACTTTGTATTTTTGACTGATGATTTAAAATTAATAAAAAAATAACAGAAATTGGGTAAAATCTGTGGCATGTTGCAAAATAATTATTTTTTATAAAGAGTAATAAAAATGTTAGAAATCAAACATAAAGATGATGGTAAAAAAGGCGAATTTTATATTGGCGAAGAAGGTCATCACTTGGCTGAAATGGCTTATACATGGGCGGGTGAAGATAAGTTGATTATTGATCATACCACTGTAGAAGATGAGCTACGTGGTGAAGGTGTCGGACGTAAATTATTAAATAATTTAGTTGAATTTGCACGTGAAAAAAAGATTGCTGTAATCCCGCTCTGCCCTTTTGCAAAATCTGTTTTTGATAAAGATGCCTCTATTCGTGATGTGTTATTCTCATAATTTAGCGTATTTTTAGTCGAATTTTATTTTATGTCGACTTTGCTAAATTAAACTTTAATTCAGATCTTGAGGAGGTAGGCACATGCAATTTCAACATATTGATAACTCGAATAAAGGTGAGTTCTTTTTAGACAATGAGCAAGGTCAACGCATTGCTGAAATCAGCTATGTGTGGCGTGATGAAGCTCAAATTATTGCTGATCATACTTGGGTAGATGATTCTTTACGTGGACAAGGGATGGCACGTCAATTATTAGATACTTTGGTTGATTTTGCACGTGAAAAACAGCTTAAAATTGTGCCTACGTGTTCTTATGTAGATGTGATGTTTAAACGTGAGCCAAGCTTTGCTGATGTAATAGCATAAGAGGTTGATGAATGTGAATAATGATGAGTTTCAATGTGGATGAAGCTCATATTGTTTTTTCGTACCATAACTTGATTTAAATTGCGCTAAAGTTAGCGCCAAGAAATAACAACTCAGCATCACCGCAAGCAGCAAATAACTATTTAAAAATATAAATAATGCACTGAGTCCGATTAAGCCCATTATTTTAAAAAGCCAAGCATCTAGAAAATAATGACTGCATATGCCTAATACAAAAGACATGCTTGCAATATTGATAAAATCATTTAGTCTGAGTTTGTTTAAAAAAAGTACTAGACCTAAATAAAAAATTTGTAAGATAAGGCTCAGAATTAAATTTTTAGTCATTATTATCTCTAAAAATTATTCAAATTAAAAAAAGCCCCTAACTATTGAGTTAATTAAGGGCAAAACCGAAGTATGAAGTATTGTGTTAATTATTGCTTATTTTATAAATTTTGTTGAGTTATCAAAATCTATAATTTATGTGAGAAAAGAATTACAAATGTTTAATTTTTAAGCGATAATCATGTTAAATTTATCACATTAAAACAACTTATGATGATTCGATTATGCTATGCCAGTGTACGTGTAGAAAATGAAAATGATTTATTACTCGATTTGAGTGACATCTTAGTGACTGCACGTGAGTTTAATGCGCAGCATGGTATTGTGGGAGTGTTGTATTATGCAGAAGGTTCATTTTTTCAATGTTTAGAAGGAGAAAATGATCAAGTTTTAGAGTTATTTGAAGCTATTCAACAAGATAATCGTCATACTCATGTGCATCAATTTAAAATCACCCCAATTGTTGAACTGAATTTTAAGCAATGGTCAATGAAATATGTAAATCCTAATACCCAAATTTCGGATTATTTTAAAAATATCGGCTTAAATAAGTTTGAGCCTAATTTATTAAATGCTGAACAAATTGGTAGATTTTTAGAAATTTTATTAAATACT
The DNA here is from genome assembly GCF_001704615.3 of Acinetobacter defluvii. Classification (NCBI taxonomy): domain Bacteria; kingdom Pseudomonadati; phylum Pseudomonadota; class Gammaproteobacteria; order Moraxellales; family Moraxellaceae; genus Acinetobacter; species Acinetobacter defluvii. Next base: position 3,336,024 of record NZ_CP029397.2, on the reverse strand, counting down.
GCGAATGTCGAAAAACCAACAAAAAATTATGTGGGTTATCAAAATCGTGGCTATCAAAATTATTTTTGATGCGATCTTCACAAGGTGAAATAGAAAAATATGCTTAAAAAATTTTATATGTTTGGAATGGGGATTTTATTTTCAAATCTGAGTTTTGCAGTAAATTGCGACAAAATTGAAAATTTAGCCTCCAGAACAGAAGCACATCTAATACCGCGTTGGGGCATGTCTGTCATCAGTCCACAGAGAGTATATTTTCATTCAGCACCGAATGACGCTTGCAAAATGAAGGATATGTTTATTATAAAAAATGACCACGTAACTGCCTATACGGTCTATAACGATGGTCAACAGGATTGGGTTTCTGTGATGTATTTTAGTCAACGTTTAGGCGATACAGTACAAGGTTGGGCAAAATTTAATGCTTTTAAGAAGACAGGTACAATGTCACCTGAACAATAAAAAATAAACCCACGTTATGTGGGTTTATTTTTTATGTTACATCGCTTATTTTGCTTTTAATGCTGCAAGCAATTTCTGATGCAATCCACCAAAACCACCATTGGACATGATGACCACGGCATCGCCCTCACCTGCTTCTGCGATTACCATCTGAATAATCTCATCCAAGCTACGTGCAATCACGGCTTTATTGGGTGCAGCCTCAATCACAGGCTGTAAATCCCAATCCAAACCTTCAGGTTGATACCAAATGACTTCATCTGCTAAACGTGCAGAATGTGCCAAACCATCTTTGTGTGAGCCCATACGCATGGTGTTTGAACGTGGTTCAATGATCGCCCATAGTTTACGTTCACCCAAACGCTTACGCGCGCCTTCAAGCGTAGTATCAATCGCTGTTGGGTGATGGGCAAAGTCATCATAGACTTCGATACCATTGACAGTATCCAAAAGCTCCATTCGGCGTTTTACACCACCAAAATTCGACAATGCTTCACATGATTGTTCAATTGAAACACCCACATGTTCAGCAGCAGCAATGGTTGCTAGCGCATTGGCAACACTGTGTTGTCCTGTCATCGTCCATTTCACCTCACCTTTCACAACGCCGTGTTGCAGTACTTTGAAATGTGAACCATCGCTCGATAGTTGTTCTGCGTAAACTTCTGCTGTGTCATTGGCATCTAAAGATGTACGAACTACAGGCGTCCAACAGCCTATTTCCAATACTTCATCAATATTGCTTTCTGTAATTGGCGCAATGATACGTCCTTCACTTGGAATGGTACGAACTAAATGATGGAATTGTTTTTGAATCGCTGCTAAGTCATCGAAAATATCAGCATGGTCAAATTCTAAGTTATTTAAAATCGCTGTTTTAGGATGGTAATGCACGAACTTAGAACGCTTGTCGAAGAATGCAGAATCATATTCGTCTGCTTCTACACAAAAGTATTTGCCACCGCCTAAACGTGCGCTTTCACTAAAGCCTAGAGGCACGCCACCGATCAAAAAGCCTGGATTTAAGCCTGCCTGATCAAGTACCCAAGCAAGCATGGTTGTGGTTGTGGTTTTACCATGTGTTCCAGCAACACCAAGGACATGTTTGCCTTGTAAGACATGATCTGCAAGGAACTGTGGTCCTGAAATATACGGTAAGCCTTCATTGAGCATATATTCCACTGCATCAATACCACGTTTCATGGCATTGCCCACGATCACAAGATCAGGATGCGGTTGTAAATGGCTACGGTCATAGCCTTGCATCAGAGTAATGCCTGCATTTTCCAATTGAGTGGACATGGGTGGATACACGTTTGCATCTGAACCTGTCACCTTATGCCCTAAATCACGCGCCAATAACGCCAAAGAACCCATAAAAGTGCCACAAATACCCAAGATATGCAGATGCATTCGTTCTAACTCCACTGCTTTTTGACACATCACGTTGTTGTTGTGCTGTTGTCGTGATTAATTCGATTTGAAAGCAACGATAGCAAGGGTTTAAGGGAAAAGATAGTTTTTCTTGTGTCAATAAAGTGAATTCGAGTTAAACCTCATTTTCAACTTTTGACTCGTCATAATTTAAGATGAAATAGGCAAAATGATATAAACTATCTTCCTCACCATTTTTTATAAATTTCATGACCTTATTAAGCGGAAATGACATTGAATTTCCATTTGTTAAAATTGCTGCATATTCAATAGAATGGTCAATACCATTCAAAAAATCAGGTTTTTGCTGTTTTTTCATGCGTAAGCATATTTGCCAAATCAGCAAATGCTAAGTTAATTTCGGGTAATTCTTCAGGAGGTACAGTAGGTTGGGATGAACCGAATAAGCGCTTAAAAAAATTAATGATAATTTGAAATATGTGATTCATTTAATTCTCGAGTTTTAATTTATAGTTTTGTCTGGCTAATTTTAGATAATTTATATAAAAATATCATCAAATTTTTAGGCTTTACTTTCATGTTTTTTCCCCTGTTACTCCTCATCCTTGCCAATTGTTTTATGACGCTTGCATGGTATGGACATTTAAAATTTTTACCGCATGATGCACCTCTTTGGCAGGCGATTTTATTGAGTTGGGTCATTGCGCTCTTTGAATACAGTTTGATGATTCCGGCGACTAAACTTTTAGCACAACAAGGTTGGGCGATTGGACAAATGAAAATTACCCAAGAAGTCGTAACGCTCTTGGTTTTTGTTCCTTTTATGATTTTCCTATTTAAACAACCGTTTAAGTTAGATTATTTATGGGCGGGGTTATGCTTATTAGGTTGTGTTTATTTTGTTTTTAGAAATCAATAAACATAGATAATTTGATAATGTTTATATTCTCCCAAAAAATAATGAAAATATCGCCCTACTACGTCCGTTAAATTTTATTGAGATGAAAAATCAGTCTATAATATGGGGCTCTTATTAAAGCTTGGCTCTCTCGTCGAGATTTATCTCTACTTTTTTAATCTCTGGAAAATTTGCAATGAATGCGGCCGCAGCACAAGACGCTCAACCTCTAGTTGGAATTATCATGGGTTCTCAGTCAGATTGGGCAACCTTAGAAAACACTGCCACTATGCTTAAACAGCTTGGTGTTCCTTTCGAAGCGGAAGTTGTTTCTGCACATCGTACCCCAGACCGTTTATTTGAATATGCCGAAACTGCACGTGAACGTGGTATTCAAGTGATTATCGCAGGTGCAGGTGGTGCAGCGCATTTACCAGGCATGTGTGCGGCTAAAACAGATCTTCCAGTGCTTGGTGTTCCTGTAAAATCATCTATTTTGAATGGTGTCGATTCATTGCTTTCGATCGTACAAATGCCTGCAGGTATTGCGGTGGGTACATTGGCAATTGGCCCTGCGGGTGCTACCAATGCAGCGATTATGGCAGCACAAATTTTAGGTTTGACACGTCCAGAAATTGCAAAAAATGTTGCAGATTTTCGTGCTGCACAAACTGAAAAAGTAGCAAGCAAAAATATTCCAGGTCAAATCTAAAGCCAAGCTGAAAACGGGACACAGATTATGAATAAAACCATCGGGATCTTTGGTGGTGGTCAATTGGGTCGTATGATGGCGCAAGCTGCTCTACCGCTTAACATTCAATGCACTTTCTTTGAAGCCAATACAGACTGTCCTTCTGCAGCATTAGGTCCAGTATTTTCAACCAAAGCGACAAATGGCTTGCAAGATTTTATTACCAGCGCAGATGTTTTTAGTCTTGAGTTTGAAAATACGCCATTGATCGATGTTGATGTTTTAACGAAGCAAAAAGATTTGCATCCGCCACGTCAAGCATTGGCGATTGCACAGCATCGGTTGTCAGAAAAAGCTTTATTTGATGAGCTTTCAATTCCTGTTGCGCCGTATAAAGCAGTGACTTCACTTGATGAATTAAAATTAGCAGTTGAACAACTCGGCTTACCGATTGTCCTGAAAACGTCACGTGGTGGTTATGATGGCAAAGGTCAATTTGTATTGCGTACAGTAGATCAAATCGAGCAAGCTTGGGCAGAACTCGGTCCTGCTGGTGAACTCATTGCGGAAAGTTTTGTAACATTCTCACGTGAAGTTTCAATTATTGCGGTACGTGGTATTGATGGTGATGTAAAAACTTGGCCTTTGGCGGAAAATCATCATCACAACGGTATTCTTTCCCATTCGATTGTTCCTGCGCCAAACAGTGCAGATTTACAACCTGTGGCACAAGATTACATTACTCGCCTGCTCAATCATTTAAATTATGTCGGCGTGTTGACGCTTGAACTATTTGTCACAGATCAAGGCTTATATGCCAATGAGATGGCACCACGTGTGCACAACTCTGGACATTGGTCGATTGAAGGTGCAATCTGTTCACAGTTTGAAAATCACATTCGTGCAGTCGCAGGTTTACCACTCGGTTCAACTGAAGTGGTTCGTCCAACCGTGATGATCAATATCATTGGACAATATCCAAAGTCTGAAGATGTTTTGGCATTAAATGGTGCACATTTACATCTTTATAATAAGACTGAGCGTGAAGGTCGTAAAATTGGTCACATCACTTTGATGCCAAATAACAGCGCTGAACTAACGACTTTATGCCGTCAATTGGCGAAAATCTTGCCGAATCCTTTGGCTTTAAGCGAAGATATGAGCATTTAAATCTAAATTTGCATGTAAAAAAAGCGATCAAACCTTTGGTCGCTTTTTTATTTTTTTAATTTCAGTATGATGCTCAGCTTTCATTTTCATCCTCATACAATAGTTTGGTTATAACCCTCTATTTTCAAAAATAAGCACATCAATAACTTTAAATTCAAATATATTTTTTAAATTTAAATCAAAAATTTTCATATTTGAATTTAAAACTGAAAGAATGAATTTAAAAGTGTTGTTTTAAATTCATAGCTTTTTCTCCTTTGGATTTATAGAGATAATTTTTTAAATTTAAAATAAATGTTATGTAAATAAATGACTTAAAAATTGTTTTTTAGCGTTTAAATTTAAAAAATTGTGGATAAGTTTTATTGTTATTTTTGAATTTAAAAGTTTTATTCTAACTTTGAATTTAAACTTTATGTGTTTTCTTTGTGGATAACTTGTTTAAATTTAAATGTGAAATATGAATTTAAAAAGTAGAAAATGAATTCAAAAATTACGTTTTGTTTCTGTCATTTTATCCATAGAATGATATGTTAATAACATAATTTTAATGAACAAAGATTTTGTGGGTCATATGCGTAGTTTATCTTTTTTATGTGGTACAGCTTTTTTAGCCATGACACAGGCAAATGCCGAACTGGTGATTAATGGTCAGCCAGCACCTGTTAATTCAACACCTGTCATTTCAAATACAACTTCAGATTATTCACCAGCGCGTGATTTTCAGGGCTGCCTAGCCAATTTGCGTTCAAGAGCTATTGCTTCTGGAGTCAGTGGCACGACTTATGATCGTTATACACAAAACCTAACACCTGATTATTCGGTGATTGCGAAGCTCAACTATCAACCTGAATTTTCGACTCCGATTTGGGATTATCTTTCAGGTTTGGTGGACGAAGAACGAGTACAAAAAGGGCGTGAGATGTTAGCCCAACATCGTGATACTTTAAACCGAGTTGCAGCAGCTTATGGTGTACCTGCTGAAACAGTAGTGGCGGTTTGGGGGGTAGAGAGTAATTTTGGTGATATTTCTGGTAAATATCCATTAATACAAGCTTTGGGTACATTGAGCTGTGAAGGGCGTCGCCAAGATTATTTCCGAGGTGAGTTTTTTGCCACCATGCGTATTTTACAACGGGGTGATTTACGTGAAGAGCAACTCAAAGGTTCATGGGCTGGGGCATTTGGTCATACGCAGTTTATGCCATCGACGTATGAAGAGTTAGCCGTGGATTTTGATGGCGATGGTCGCCGCGACTTGGTTTCAAGTACGGCTGATGCATTAGCCTCTACAGCAAACTTTCTGAAAAAACGTGGTTGGCAAACAGGTATGCCATGGGGTTTTGAAGTGCGAATTCCTGACAGTGCCTCAGTGGGTGGTGAAAGTCGTCGTAATAAAAAATCTTTAAGTTCTTGGGAAAGCCGTGGTTTTACTCGTGTAGATGGTTCGCCAATTATTCAAGGTAATTTATCAGGGGCATCACAGGCAGGTTTGATGATGCCAGCAGGTGCAAGTGGTCCAGCATTCTTGGTATTTAAAAACTTTGATGCGATTTATGGATATAACGCAGCAGAAAGTTATGCTTTGGCGATTGCACATTTGTCTGATCGTTTACAAGGCAAGGGGGCTTTCCAGACAGCTTGGCCAACAGATGATGCAGGAACTTCTCGTGCGGAACGCCGTGAAATCCAAAATTATTTGTTGAAAAAAGGTTATGACATTGGTGAAGCGGATGGTTTGATTGGAGATAAAACGCGTCAAGCGATTCGCCAAGAACAAGCACGCTTAGGCTTGAGTCAATCGGGTCGGGCAGGGCAACAGATTTTAAAAGCCTTTCGTAATGAAGCTGCAAAAAGTATGATGCAATAGACGCTATGTTATTTAAAGTCTAAAAACAAAGGTCTGCACATGCAGACCTTTGTATATTTGAGGATTTTAAAAAATTACTCAATATCAGTTTGATCAATCTTCACCGCTTCTAATAAATCTAAAATCACTGCTGTGACATCTTGTGTATGATCCCGATCATTGAAAATTTCATATGCAGTAATGGTCACATCTGTGTCGCTCGGCAATTGTTTTTGTTCTTCTTCAATTAAGTGCTGAATTGGCAATAACGTTTGTTTGATTTCAATATGTAAAATATCCTCAAACTCGATATTTTCATCCTCGAGTTCGATTTGTTGCTCATTGAAATAAGGCAATAAAATAGAATGGAGATAAGGTTGAAGTTCAGTAATATCAAAAATCTCAATATCACGGGTCTGTTCAATCGTGCTGATATGATCATTTACTTCAAGAATAATATGATAATAACTCACAGGAATCTCCTTTAAATATCTATGATCACAATAGCATGATTTGCATAAAATGGAATGAATACTTATTTACAATATGGATTTAAAATCAACATCAAGCGTTTTGTTAACGTGAGTTTAACATTGCTAAATCCGCAGCGGTTAATCTAAAGTTTTGCAAATCTTGTTCTTTCATCATTGGATACATGAGTGCTTTGGGATCAGTGTTATGTAACAGCCCAAGCGCATGACCGAGTTCATGTGCGATGGTTACTCTCAAGTCTGCATCAGATTGAAATTCATAAATATTAATACTTTTACCATTAAATACGCCTTTATCAAACTGGCGAGGTTGAAAGCGTGCATTAAACTGATCAACTGAATGATTAAATTGTTGATTATTTGAGTTTAAAATATCGACCTGTTGGTTAAGTCGCTCAACTTTTTGATTATGTGAAGCAAGCCTTTGACTTAAATTAATTTTTTCTGTTTCTAATTGAGCTTTTAATTGTTGCAATTGAGCTTGTACTGAAGGGTGTATGGCTTGATTAGATTGGTTAATACTTTCGACAAATTGATTGTATTGGCTGACTTTGGTTTCATAATTAACTTTATAGATGTCTATTTCACGATTGGACTGGTCTAATTCAGCACGTAATTTTTCAATATTGCTTCTTTCACTGTTTTGATATTCTTGTGTATTTTCTAAAATATTTAATTCCTGCTGACGGGCTGTAGACTCTGCTTGACGCTCATCATAAATTAAATTGATCGCTAATTTTGCATGAGGATCATAGACAAATAAGCTTTTCATCGTGCCTTGATGCCAAATGTCTGCGGCTTGTTGTGACAAAACTTCTAAATGTTGTCGGCTGATCTGAAAACGTGGATCAACATCACCAATGCGATAACGCAGACGCGTATCTAAAGGATGAGAAATGCGGTCAATCGTAGAATTATGATTCAGTTGCGGGTGTAAATAACGCTGTATAGAAAAATAAGCGGTAAATAAAATCACTGCAAAAATAAGCCAAAAACGCATTTTTATATTTAAAAGTTATAATAACATAAGTAATTTAGCTTAAATTTAAAAATGCGCAAGTGAACTTTGGAAGTTTTGCCATGAAGTAAGGGACAATTAAAACTTGTCTTCAAATAAAGGTTCATAGAGCGTAGGAATCGCTAAGATCGTTAATAAAATACCTGAGCAAACAAATGCGAGATCACTGAAAATGGCAGCAAAACTGCTCATATAAATCCAATGCATATACGGCAGAAAATAGAGTAAAAAAGCTGGAAAAAATGTATAAAGATAGGCTTTTCTTGCCCAATTTTTTCTAAAAAATAAACCAATGGTGATGACTAATACGATAATGAATGCACCACAAATAATGAATATTTCTAAAGCTTGTGGTTCGGTATATAAAGTTTTGTCTAGTAAAGCAAGTTCAGGTTGCGGACTGAATAGATCGACCAGCGCAGAAATCAGTGGCAAAATAAATTGAGCAATGATTAAACTATAAAATACAGGTAAAGAGATCGCAGGGGATTTGTGCATTCTTGTCATTCTCATTTTATGATTCTGATCAATATAAAATAAATTGCGGCATAAAAAAACCGCTCAATCTCTTGAGCGGTTTTTATTATTAAAGCGACAAATTATTTTTTGTCATCTTTTACTTCAGTGAACTCAGCATCTACAACGCCATCGTCCGCTTTCTGCTGTTGTTGACCAGCATCGCCACCGAATTGGTTCGGATCGAAACCTTGCGCTCCGCCTTGACCTTGTGTAGCTTCATAAGCACGTTGGGTGATTGGCATGATGATGTTTTGTAAAGCTTCAGTTTTCGCTTTGATTGCATCAACATCATTTTCTTTCGCAGTCGCTTCTAACTCAGAAACAGCAGCATCGATTGCAGATTTTTCATCAGCAGTTACTTGCTCACCCAAATCTTTTACTGCTTTTTGAGCAGAAGATACGAGTGCATCTGCTTCGTTACGTGCTTTTGCAAGTTCTTCAAACTTACGGTCTTCTTCTGCATTTGCTTCAGCATCTTTGATCATCGCTTCAATTTCAGCATCGCTCAAACCAGAGTTTGCTTTAATCTGGATCGATTGCTCTTTACCAGTGCTCTTATCTTTTGCAGATACTTTCAAGATACCATCAGCGTTAATGTCAAATGATACTTCAATTTGTGGCACACCACGTGGCGCAGGTGGAATGTCGCCTAATTGGAAGTTACCCAACAATTTGTTTTGTTGAGCCATTTTACGTTCACCTTGGTAAACTGAAATGTCTACAGCAGGTTGGTTGTCCGCAGCTGTTGAGAACACTTGAGATTTCTTCGCAGGAATCGTCGTATTTTTCTCAATGATCGGTGTTAATACGCCGCCCATAGTTTCAATACCAAGTGTCAACGGCGTTACATCAAGTAAGAGTACGTCAGTTTTGTCACCTGAAAGTACCGCACCTTGAATCGCTGCACCAATCGCTACTGCTTCGTCAGGGTTCACGTCTTTACGTGGCTCTTTACCGAAGAAATCTTGTACTTTTTGTTGTACAAGTGGCATACGTGACTGACCACCCACCAAGATTACATCAGAGATGTCGCTTGTTGAAAGACCAGCGTCTTTAAGTGCAACTTTACATGGCTCAATAGTACGCGCTACCAAGTCAGTAACTAAACCTTCTAGTTTCGCACGTGTTACATTGATCACTAAGTGTTTAGGACCCGTTGCATCAGCCGTGATGTATGGAAGGTTAATTTCAGTTGAGTTCGATGAAGAAAGCTCAATTTTTGCTTTTTCAGCAGCTTCTTTTAAACGTTGTAACGCTAAAGGATCTTGTTTTAAGTTGAAATTCTGTTCTTTTTTGAACTCTTCAACCAAGTAATCGATCAATGCATTATCAAAGTCTTCACCACCAAGGAATGTATCACCGTTGGTAGACAATACTTCGATTTGTTGGTCGCCATCTAAGTCAGCAATTTCAATGATAGATACGTCAAAAGTACCACCACCTAAGTCATATACTGCAACTTTACGGTCGCCTTCCTTCTTATCCATACCAAACGCAAGTGCCGCAGCAGTTGGTTCGTTGATAATACGTTTAACATCTAAACCAGCGATTTTACCCGCATCTTTGGTTGCTTGACGCTGCGCATCGTTAAAGTACGCAGGTACAGTAATAACCGCTTCTGTTACCGTTTCACCCAAATAATCTTCAGCAGTTTTTTTCATTTTTTTCAAAATTTCTGCTGAAACTTGTTGTGGTGCAAGTTTTTTGTCGTTGACTTCAACCCAAGCATCACCATTGTCAGCTTTTACAATTTTGAACGGTACAAGACCGATATCTTTTTGTACGGCTTGGTCTTCATATTTACGACCGATCAAACGTTTGATCGCATACAATGTATTTTTAGGGTTAGTTACTGCTTGACGTTTTGCAGATTGACCTACCAAAGTTTCGCCATCTTTATACGCAACGATAGATGGTGTTGTACGTGCGCCTTCAGCGTTTTCGATAACTTTAACTTTATCGCCTTCAAGTACAGCAACACATGAGTTTGTTGTACCTAAGTCAATACCGATAATTTTAGCCATTAATGTGTTCCTCTAAATTCTTTTTACAAATATGTTTATGCTTGTTATCCGATATGAGAGCCATTCAAAAATTTTCAAGTTATTTTTCAGAAAATATTTTAAAAAGCTCAAATATTGTCGACCTTATTGACCGACCATAACCATTGCAGGGCGGAGCAAACGACCATTTAGGGTGTAACCTTTTTGCAAGACATTACCAATTTCATTGGCTTTGGCATTTGGATCTATACCCACCGCTTGATGTAAATCTGCATTGAAACCTTGAGTGGTATCTGCTTCGACCACACCGAATTTTTCTAGTGTCGTTAGAAGGGACTTAAGGGTAAGTTTTACACCTTCAACCACAGCATTGTCTTCACCTGCCGCTTGAATAGCACGCTCAAGGTTATCCACCGACTCTAATAACTCTTTTGCAAACTTTTCAAGTACTGTGTCTTTATGCTTTTCAGACTCACGTTGAATGCGTTCTACGCTTTTTTGTGCTTCGTACACTGCATTGGCAGTACGGGCTTTTTCAAGCTTTAAGTTTTCTTCTAAATTGGTGATTTGCGCTTGTAAATCTTCAACTGAAACTTCAGCTTGCTCGTTTTCAGCTTGAGTTTGCTGTTCCGCTTGCTCTTGTTGAAGATCTTGAGCGTCTTGGTTTTGCTCAGTCGCCATTGATTTACTCCGTTTAAATGGGTTTTTAAACATGTACAGTCCTTTTCGGCATCAGTGTTCACTGTGTTCAGTTGAACTGCCATGAGTGTTTAATCTCTTAATACTCAAGAAATGTGGGCATCAGCAAAAAATTCAAGCGATGCGTGTGATTATTTGCTGTTATTTCGCATTTTTTTACAATTTCATAAAATATTTTAAGAAATTATGAGATGAAAGCACTTTTTTTGGGATTTAAATTGCATCTAAGCCTAGTTTCTAAATAGAAAATGAATGATAAAAATCAAACAGAATTATAGAAATATGAGTGAGGATGTAGTATTTGGCATTTATATATAAAAACAATCATTCCATTAAAATAAAATCTTTTTATTTTGGCTATCGAAGCAGTATGCTTTGTTGCGTAGTTAATCCTGTAATTGTTTAGAAAATACTTTTTCGATGCGTATCCAACCCTCTTGGATACGCTTTTTTTTGCCTAAATCATAAATTTTACAATGTAAGGTAAATCGTGTTTTGTATTGCGATATTTAACTGAAAATCTTCAAACCATCGCTAATTTCACATGAAAATCTCAAAAATATTGATTATAAAACAGCAAATTGTTTAGATTTTTTCTACTGTATTTGAACTAATTTAAAAATTAATAAAACATCTACAACCTGTTACTGGATCAGCTTAAAACTCTAACCAAGAACACACGCAAAGCAGGGAAATATCGGGAATCATAGGCAGCACAAAGAATCAGACTCTTTGTGACGTTTATAGTGTCTTAGAAAGGAAGTATTTTTAATGAAAAATTTAGGTTTAATTTCACTATTATTGGCAGGTGTATCTTTGGCTGCCGTTGGATGTACCTCAACAGAATCGACTAGCACGCCTGAAACGGCTGCAACCCAACAAGCACCACAAACAGATAGTTCTGCGCAAGCTGCTAGTGTAGATCATTCATCTCAAACAGGGGTAGCAGTACAAGCTGATCCGACATTACAACAATCCGCACCTGCGCAAGTCAATCCAGAAGCAGATGTTGTAGAACAACCTGCGGTACAATAATATCGCTAAACATCCTATAAACAACAGTTTGGATGCCGTTGTGGTTTATAGGATACAAATAAAAAACCTGAGTGCGCTCAGGTTTTTAGTTTTGAAAATAGCGGTGCATTTATTTTAATCTTTTTGGTTTTCATCACGACGACGATCACGTTTTTTGTCATTGTCTCTGCGTTGTTCATGACGCTCCCAATTACGACTTTTAGACTCCCAAGGTTTCATACGATTTTGAAAAATAGAGCCTTGTTGTTGACGCTGCTGCCAAGTATGTCTTTGGATTTGTTGTAAACGGCTTTGTTCACGTTCTCTACGTTGACGATCTAAATGCTCTTGTTTTGCACGATGTTGCCAATCACGTTGGCGACGATCACGATCAATTTGTTGTTGACGGCGTTGTTGCTCTAGTCGTGCTTGTTGTAAACGATATGCACGTTCTCTTTCCCAACGATTGCGCTCATTATTACGTTCGTAGCGGCGATCATAACCACTATTATAGCCACCATAACCACCACTATAATAACCGCCTTGACGATATACGCCATCTTCAGGAAAAGCGACACAACCGACAGTCAATATTGCAGTGGTTATAAATACAATCATCGTCTTTATGGTCATGACTGTCTCCTTCATTGAATAAATACAAATAGCATAAAAATTTAGATTTCAAGCGGAAAAGCGAATGACAAGCGCTATAAAGTCAGATTAGCGTATCTAAGTTTTATATTTGTATATACATTGCTAGACTTATATACGAATATAGTCAGCTGAAGTCTGATCGTGTAGAAAATATGAAGAATCAAGTAAACAGAAGGACGAACTATGGTCGCTTTTAACAACAACATCCAAGAATTAATAGAAAAGGCACAAGGTCCTGCAGCACGTTCTTTGGATCGTTTACCAAAATTTGCACAAGAATCATTGGTAAAGTTATTAGGTTATCCTTATCAATATCCACAATTAGATAGTTTTACCAAATGCATGATGGCTGCCCAAATCAAGCAAGGAAAAATTGGTTTTATTGGCGCAGATGTTGAATATTCACGTAAACAATTTGAAATGCAAATGCAATCTATCTTGAATAGACCGACTTCAGTTCAATTTGTAGAAGATATTCGTTTGCCTTTACAAAGCGGCAGCATTTATGCTCGCCATTATCATCCTGCACCAAGTAAAAAACTACCTCTGTTGGTTTTTTATCATGGAGGGGGCTTTGTGGTTGGTAGTGTAGATACCCATGACGAAGTGTGTCGACTCATTGCAACACACGCCAAAGTACAAGTACTGAGTATTGAATATCCGTTAGCACCTGAAGTTGGACCTTATGACCTCATCCAATCCTGTGAAGATGCATTGGCATGGGTGTATCAAAATCGACGTCAATTTAAAATTTTAAAAAATCGTATTGGCATTGCAGGGGATAGTGCTGGCGGGAATATTTGTGCCGTTCTAGCGCAACGCACGGTCAATAAACCTTATGCACCTGAAGTACAGTTTTTAATTTATCCAGTAGTCGATTTTAAAAGTCGTCATCCTTCATTCTTTGCATATAAAGATGGTCTAGTTTTAACAAATTCTGACATTGATCATGTCACTGAATTTTATGCCACAAAATTTAATGTACCTTTAGACGCTACAATTATTTCACCGACTTATGGGAACTTAAAGAAATTAGCACCTGCATATATTATTACCGCAGGGCATGACGTATTGCATGATGAAGGTAAGATTTATGCTTACAAACTACGTCAAAATAATGTGAAAGTTCATTATCATGATTATGAAGATCAAACCCATGGTTTTATTAATTTAACGCCGATTTCACGTAAGGCAAAAAGAAATGTGATTGATATGAGCAAGGATTTCAGAAAGTTTTGGGATAAATATAAATAATGATGTAAATATTACCAGTAAGCTTTGGTTTCACGTGAAACCAAAGCTTACTTTACTCGATATTTCTTGATCGCTTCTGGAAAAATAAGTTCAAAGTTTGGCATATATATGCCTTTTAAAAAGCATGCTTTTGAAAAGTCTGGGAAAATATCGTGGGTATTCTTCCAGTGTGCGTGAGAAATAAACCCTAAAGTTCCACAAAACTGGGGTTGAAAATCATATTGAACATGATCATGGTATTGTCGAATATTCAACAATGTATCAGGTATAAATTTTGAAGAAATTGCACGAGAGAAATTATTTTTAGAAAATTTAAGATGTAAGGAAAGCTCTTGGTCTTGATGAGAAATATAACAAAATAATTGATGATGATGACGCCGCCATTCAAATTGAGCCAGTTCTTTTGGAATTCCCCAGTGATGACGTCCTTCATCTATGGAGCGTTGGCTAGAAACATAAATCTTAGGAATAGTAGATAAGTGATTTATATTTTTAAGCGGGTGATCCAAAACCAATAATTCATCATAAGAGCCAACAGGGGAGTGATGATAACGAACCAATATCACTTGTACTAAACGTCCAATCGCTGTGGGTAGAATTCCCATTGTTGAATATTGGTGGGTAAATTGGGGGCTAATCCAATAATTGAGAATAAAGCCTTCGCCATTTAAATGCCAAGGTACTGCAGTGTGTTTTGCATTTTCCATGTTAATTATCCCTTACTATTCTATTAATAAATGTTAATTTTTTATTTATAAATACTACACTAATATAAGTTTCTATGAATGAAAAGCCTACGTCTAAATCAGGAATATATGTAATGAAAAAACTCTGTCTATCTGTTTTACTTCTAGCAGCATCTAGTCAGCTTTTTGCAAATACGCAAATGCAAATTAAAACGAATCAGGGCGATATTGAAATTGACCTATATGATCAACAAGCACCGATTTCAGTAAAAAATTTTAAAAACTATGTTAATAGTCAATTTTATAATGGAACAATTTTTCACCGTGTAATTCCGGGCTTTATGATTCAAGGCGGTGGCTTTAATAGCAATATGCAAGAAAAGCCAACACAAGCGGCTATTAAAAACGAAGCAAGCAATGGGTTAAAAAATACAAGAGGTACATTGGCGATGGCAAGAACCAATGATCCAAACTCAGCAACCAGTCAATTCTTTATCAATGTTGCTAATAATGACTTTCTAAATAAAGCTACAGGAAATCCGGGTTATGCGGTATTTGGGAAAGTTATACAAGGAATGAATATTGTAGATAAAATCGTGAATGTACCAACTCAAAATGTTGGTCCATACCAAAATGTACCTACACAAACGGTAAAAATTATTAGTATTCAAACCAAAGTAAATACTGCAAAAAAATAAATCTAAAAATAAAGCAGAAATATTTTATTCATATTTCTGCTTTATAATTAAAAGCTTATGTTTAAAATGGTGTAAAAATGCATCATATTGGTGCATAAAAAAAAGACACTCAATAAAACAATCAGTTAAAAGCACTTGCGTATGTAAGAAATTGCCCTATAATGAGCTCATCCCAACGCGATACAGCAAACGAACTTAGCTTAACGGGTTAAGTTGTTAAAAGTTTATTGCGTTTTATTTATCACTGACGAGGTGGTAAATAACTCATTAAGAGTATATGAAGAACAACTTGTGTGGATTTTTACTGGTTGATTGATCGAAATATTATCATTGATTGATTGGTTTAAATTACTCGAAGTTTATTTGAGAGAATTTGTCAGAAAATTGATGAGCCAGAATTGGTGTCTTATTCTATAATAAAGGCACAAATGATTTTAACTGAAGAGTTTGATCATGGCTCAGATTGAACGCTGGCGGCAGGCTTAACACATGCAAGTCGAGCGGGGTGAGTTACTTCGGTAACTGACCTAGCGGCGGACGGGTGAGTAATACTTAGGAATCTGCCTATTAGTGGGGGACAACGTTCCGAAAGGGACGCTAATACCGCATACGCCCTACGGGGGAAAGGAGGGGATCACTTGTGACCTTTCGCTAATAGATGAGCCTAAGTCGGATTAGCTAGTTGGTGGGGTAAAGGCCTACCAAGGCGACGATCTGTAGCGGGTCTGAGAGGATGATCCGCCACACTGGGACTGAGACACGGCCCAGACTCCTACGGGAGGCAGCAGTGGGGAATATTGGACAATGGGGGGAACCCTGATCCAGCCATGCCGCGTGTGTGAAGAAGGCCTTATGGTTGTAAAGCACTTTAAGCGAGGAGGAGGCTCCTATAGATAATACCTATAGAGAGTGGACGTTACTCGCAGAATAAGCACCGGCTAACTCTGTGCCAGCAGCCGCGGTAATACAGAGGGTGCGAGCGTTAATCGGATTTACTGGGCGTAAAGCGTACGTAGGCGGCTTTTTAAGTCGGATGTGAAATCCCCGAGCTTAACTTGGGAATTGCATTCGATACTGGGAAGCTAGAGTATGGGAGAGGATGGTAGAATTCCAGGTGTAGCGGTGAAATGCGTAGAGATCTGGAGGAATACCGATGGCGAAGGCAGCCATCTGGCCTAATACTGACGCTGAGGTACGAAAGCATGGGGAGCAAACAGGATTAGATACCCTGGTAGTCCATGCCGTAAACGATGTCTACTAGCCGTTGGGGCCTTTGAGGCTTTAGTGGCGCAGCTAACGCGATAAGTAGACCGCCTGGGGAGTACGGTCGCAAGACTAAAACTCAAATGAATTGACGGGGGCCCGCACAAGCGGTGGAGCATGTGGTTTAATTCGATGCAACGCGAAGAACCTTACCTGGTCTTGACATAGTAGAAACTTTCCAGAGATGGATTGGTGCCTTCGGGAATCTACATACAGGTGCTGCATGGCTGTCGTCAGCTCGTGTCGTGAGATGTTGGGTTAAGTCCCGCAACGAGCGCAACCCTTTTCCTTACTTGCCAGCATTTCGGATGGGAACTTTAAGGATACTGCCAGTGACAAACTGGAGGAAGGCGGGGACGACGTCAAGTCATCATGGCCCTTACGACCAGGGCTACACACGTGCTACAATGGTCGGTACAAAGGGTTGCTACCTAGCGATAGGATGCTAATCTCAAAAAGCCGATCGTAGTCCGGATTGGAGTCTGCAACTCGACTCCATGAAGTCGGAATCGCTAGTAATCGCGGATCAGAATGCCGCGGTGAATACGTTCCCGGGCCTTGTACACACCGCCCGTCACACCATGGGAGTTTATTGCACCAGAAGTAGGTAGTCTAACCGCAAGGAGGACGCTTACCACGGTGTGGTCGACGACTGGGGTGAAGTCGTAACAAGGTAGCCGTAGGGGAACCTGCGGCTGGATCACCTCCTTAACGAAAGATTGACGATTGGTAAGAATCCACAACAAGTTGTTCTTCATTGATGTATCTGAGGGTCTGTAGCTCAGTTGGTTAGAGCACACGCTTGATAAGCGTGGGGTCACAAGTTCAAGTCTTGTCAGACCCACCATTCTGACTAACAAAATATTTGAATGAGAGTTTAAGTATTGAATGCAGGAAATTAGATATATTGGTCTTAAGCTGGGGACTTAGCTTAGTTGGTAGAGCGCCTGCTTTGCACGCAGGAGGTCAGGAGTTCGACTCTCCTAGTCTCCACCAAGTACTTTCAAGAGTACGAGCTAAAATAGATTATAGAAATTAATGAATTTGATGAAAATTGAATTGATTAATTTCTGTGATTTATCACAGTTTACTACGTGCTGACGAGGCAGTAGTTAATCATTAACAGAATATATTTGAGTTGAAATAAATTGTTCATACTCGTTTCAATTAAACATAAGAATATGACACGCAAGTGACATGTTTGAATGTTTGAAAGAAATTGAGTTACTAGCGATAAAACTGAATCAAGCGTTTTGGTATATGAATTTAGATTGAAGCTGTACAGTGCTTAAGTGCACAGACAACAAACTGTAGGTTTGATAAATATGAATATTTATTAAATTGTCTTAATCCTACTTGTAGGGATTAACGACTGTTTGGGGTTGTATAGTCAAGTAATTAAGTGCATGTGGTGGATGCCTTGGCAGTCAGAGGCGATGAAAGACGTAATAGCCTGCGATAAGCTTCGGGGAGGCGGCAAATATCCTGTGATCCGGAGATTTCTGAATGGGGAAACCCACTTACCATAAGG
Source organism: Acinetobacter defluvii (assembly GCF_001704615.3). NCBI lineage: Bacteria > Pseudomonadati > Pseudomonadota > Gammaproteobacteria > Moraxellales > Moraxellaceae > Acinetobacter > Acinetobacter defluvii. The sequence continues at coordinate 3,317,729 of NZ_CP029397.2, read as the reverse complement.
TAGGTATCGCATGATGAATACATAGTCATGCGAGGCGAACGAGGGGAAGTGAAACATCTCAGTACCCTTAGGAAAAGAAATCAATTGAGATTCCCTCAGTAGCGGCGAGCGAACGGGGATCAGCCCATTAAGTTATATGTGTTTTAGCGGAATGCTCTGGGAAGTGCAACCGTAGAGGGTGATAGTCCCGTACACGAAAGGGCACATATAATGATGACGAGTAGGGCGAGGCACGTGAAACCTTGTCTGAATATGGGGGGACCATCCTCCAAGGCTAAATACTCCTGACTGACCGATAGTGAACCAGTACCGTGAGGGAAAGGCGAAAAGAACCCCTGTGAGGGGAGTGAAATAGATCCTGAAACCGCATGCATACAAGCAGTGGGAGCCGACTTGTTCGGTGACTGCGTACCTTTTGTATAATGGGTCAGCGACTTATATTCAGTAGCAAGGTTAACCGAATAGGGGAGCCGTAGAGAAATCGAGTCTTAATAGGGCGCATAGTTGCTGGGTATAGACCCGAAACCGGGTGATCTATCCATGAGCAGGTTGAAGGTTGGGTAACACTAACTGGAGGACCGAACCCACTGTCGTTGAAAAGCCAGGGGATGACTTGTGGATAGGGGTGAAAGGCTAATCAAACTCGGTGATAGCTGGTTCTCCCCGAAAGCTATTTAGGTAGCGCCTCGGACGAATACCATTGGGGGTAGAGCACTGTTTCGGCTAGGGGGTCATCCCGACTTACCAAACCGATGCAAACTCCGAATACCAATGAGTACTATCCGGGAGACAGACTGCGGGTGCTAACGTCCGTAGTCAAGAGGAAAACAATCCAGACCGCCAGCTAAGGTCCCAAAATCTATATTAAGTGGGAAACGATGTGGGAAGGCATAGACAGCTAGGAGGTTGGCTTAGAAGCAGCCACCCTTTAAAGAAAGCGTAATAGCTCACTAGTCGAGTCGGCCTGCGCGGAAGATGTAACGGGGCTAAAATATAGTACCGAAGCTGCGGATGTATACTATGTATACGTGGTAGGGGAGCGTTCTGTAAGCCGATGAAGGTGGATTGAGAAGTCTGCTGGAGGTATCAGAAGTGCGAATGCTGACGTGAGTAACGACAAAACGGGTGAAAAACCCGTTCGCTGAAAGACCAAGGGTTCCAGTCCAACGTTAATCGGGGCTGGGTGAGTCGACCCCTAAGGCGAGGCCGAGAGGCGTAGTCGATGGGAAATTGGTTAATATTCCAATACTTCTGTGTAATGCGATGAGAGGACGGAGAAGGTTAAGTCAGCCTGGCGTTGGTTGTCCAGGTGAAAGGTTGTAGGCATGTATCTTAGGCAAATCCGGGGTACTCTATGCTGAGAACTGATAGCAAGCTGTACTTGTACAGTAAAGTGGCTGATACCATACTTCCAAGAAAAGTCTCTAAGCTTCAGTTACACAGGAATCGTACCCGAAACCGACACAGGTGGTCAGGTCGAGTAGACCAAAGCGCTTGAGAGAACTCTGCTGAAGGAACTAGGCAAAATGGTACCGTAACTTCGGGAGAAGGTACGCTGCCGGTGGTGATAGAACTTGCTTCTTGAGCTGCTGGCAGCCACAGAAACTAGGCCCCTGCAACTGTTTATTAAAAACATAGCACTCTGCAAACACGAAAGTGGACGTATAGGGTGTGATGCCTGCCCGGTGCTGGAAGGTTAATTGATGGGGTTAGCGTAAGCGAAGCTCTTGATCGAAGCCCCAGTAAACGGCGGCCGTAACTATAACGGTCCTAAGGTAGCGAAATTCCTTGTCGGGTAAGTTCCGACCTGCACGAATGGCATAATGATGGGGGCGCTGTCTCCAGCAGAGACTCAGTGAAATCGAATTCGCCGTGAAGATGCGGTGTACCCGCGGCTAGACGGAAAGACCCCGTGAACCTTTACTGCAGCTTGACATTGAACTTTGATCTTACTTGTGTAGGATAGGTGGGAGGCTTTGAAACCGAGACGCTAGTTTCGGTGGAGCCAATCTTGAAATACCACCCTGGTAATATTGAGGTTCTAACTCTGTCCCGTTATCCGGGACGAGGACCATGTCTGGTGGGTAGTTTGACTGGGGCGGTCTCCTCCTAAAGAGTAACGGAGGAGTACGAAGGTGCGCTCAGCGTGGTCGGAAATCACGCGTAGAGTATAAAGGCAAAAGCGCGCTTAACTGCGAGACCCACAAGTCGAGCAGGTACGAAAGTAGGTCTTAGTGATCCGGTGGTTCTGTATGGAAGGGCCATCGCTCAACGGATAAAAGGTACTCTGGGGATAACAGGCTGATACCGCCCAAGAGTTCATATCGACGGCGGTGTTTGGCACCTCGATGTCGGCTCATCTCATCCTGGGGCTGAAGCAGGTCCCAAGGGTATGGCTGTTCGCCATTTAAAGAGGTACGCGAGCTGGGTTTAGAACGTCGTGAGACAGTTCGGTCCCTATCTACCGTGGGCGCTGGAAATTTGAGAGGATCTGCTCCTAGTACGAGAGGACCAGAGTGGACGAACCTCTGGTGTACCGGTTGTGACGCCAGTCGCATCGCCGGGTAGCTATGTTCGGAAGGGATAACCGCTGAAAGCATCTAAGCGGGAAGCCTACCTCAAGATAAGATTTCCCCGAGGCTTTATGCCTCCTAAAGAGCCGTTCAAGACTAGGACGTTGATAGGTTGGATGTGGAAGTACGGCGACGTATGAAGCTGACCAATACTAATTGCTCGTGAGGCTTGACTATACAACACCCAAACAGTTGTATGTTTCGATAAATTCAATGCAAAATACTTGATTTAGTGAAAAAGCTAGTTAAAATATCCAACTCAAATAAATTTCTGTTAATAACTCATTTGACCAAAGCTAGGCACATCGAAGCACAAAGCATCGTAATTAAGACCAAGTGATTAATCATAAGCAGTTTGCTGGCGACAATAGCAAGAGTGAACCACCTGATCCCTTCCCGAACTCAGAAGTGAAACCTCTTTGCGCTGATGGTAGTGTGGGGTTACCCATGTGAGAGTAAGTCATCGCCAGCTTTTAAATTCAAACACCCTCTGTCAGAAGACAGAGGGTGTTTTTTATGGGGATAAAAGAATAGGGCAAGGAAATAATAAAGCAAGTGCTAATTAAGTAGAAAAAATAGAAAATTGTTGAATATTAGACTAAAGATCTGTTAATTATTTCCGTATTTTTATTTTGCAAGCTAACTAAAGTCTAATAAAACACATTAAAATATTTAAGTTGTTGTTATTTATTGTTTTATATATTTATAAACTTACTCTTTTTTAACAAAATCTAGAGCTAGCTGATATTTTATATCAATAATAGGTGGCATTTTATACCAAAAATTAATTTCTATACTCTTAAGGTATATATTTATGCTGATAAGGTTTTAGACAAAAAATGAACAGCCATTCATTGTATGTTGAAATAGAAGTCTCACAATTGGAGGTGAGTAAAATGACAGCGCAAACAATGAATGTAAATGCTGTAGTGGATCATGCGAAGTTTAAATCATTCCATGTCAATATTATTCTTTGGTGTTTATTTATCGTCTTATTTGATGGCTATGATTTAGCAATTAATGGGGTGGTTTTACCCTTGCTGATGAAAGAGTGGGGCATGACTGCGGTGCAAGCAGGTATGCTGGCAAGCACAGCACTTGCAGGGATGATGTTTGGTGCAATGTCATTTGGAATGCTTGCAGATAAAATTGGACGTAAAAAAGTTATTTTAATCTGTGTTTCATTATTTAGTTTTTTTACTTTTATTGGAGGATTTGCCTCTAATCCCACTGAGTTTGGTATTTTACGTTTTATTGCGGGTTTAGGGATTGGTGGGGTATTACCTAATTTAGTGGCTTTAACGGCAGAATATGCACCGCAACGTTTAAAAAGTACCTTAGTGACCACGATGTTTAGTGGTTATGCCGTAGGTGGTATTATGGCAGCACTGTGTGGTTCATGGTTTGCAGCGGACTATGGTTGGCAAATTATGTTTTATATTGCTGGCATTCCACTACTTTTTGTGCCTTTATTTTGGAAGTTTTTACCCGAGTCTTTAACTTTCTTGGTGAAAGCTCAAAAAATGGATCAAGCCCGTCATTTCTTAAAGCAAGTGGAACCTACAGCACAAGTAACAGCCAATACGCAATTGGTTTTATCAAGTGATGATCAAACCCAAAACGCATCTGTTAAAGCTTTATTCACTGAAAATCGTGTTGTGGGTACCTTGTTATTCTGGGTCACTTTTTTTATGTGCTTACTCATGCTTTATGCATTAGGCAGTTGGTTGCCGAAACTGATGATGGCAGCAGGGTATTCATTGGGCAGTAGTTTAATGTTCTTAATGGCATTGAATATTGGTGCGGTTATTGGAACTGTGGGTGGTGGTGTTTTAGCAGATCGTTTTGATTTTAAACCTGTATTGATTGGTATGCTTATCGTGGGTGTTTTCTCGTTGGTTGGGCTTGGTTTTAACTCGCCACAACCTGTGATCTATCTATTGGTTAGCTTAGCTGGTGCATCATCTATTGGTAGCAGTATTTTGTTATATAGCTATGTTGCACAATATTACCCTGTTGCTGTGCGTTCTACTGGGATTGGTTGGGCATCAGCAATTGGACGTACTGGAGCGATTGTAGGACCAATTTTAATTGGCTATTTACTTGGTTTAGAATTACCTCATAAATGGAACTTTATTGCTGTTGCAGTTCCAGGTATTATTGCTGCGATTGCAATTTCATTTATTCGCATCAAAAAAGTTGAAAGTAAAATTGAAGTAAAAGCAGCAGCAATTTCCACGAATTAATTAAAATTGTCGCTAAAAGCCTTGGTTAAATGCCAAGGCTTTTTACCTAATTTATAATACGTCTTTTAGCTGACTACGATGCTTTTTTACTTCTCTTGCATATTTTTTTCCTTGACGTTTCATTTTCCAACTAGACTGATACCCTGTCGGTCCAACGTTATAATAAGCCAATGCTTTTTTCCAACTGCCTGCAGATTGATTATATTGGGCTAAAATATATGTACCACACTGAATATTAGTATTTTCATCAAATAAATCACCCTGACAGCTTTGTTGCCAATAGCGTGGAATGACTTGTGTCAGTCCAACTGCACCCGCAGGTGAAATAACATAACTACGATAACTCGACTCTTGGCGGATCATCGCAGCTAAAAGCAAAGGGTCTACATGATATTGTTCTGCATTTTGCACAATCATAGGGGCAATACGGGCTGCAGTATTACTTTCTACCGAATATGCTTTTTGAATACCTTGCGCTAGTTTGGCTGACCGTTTCTCAATAGAACCACCCCCAAGTGTGGAACAACCTGTTACCACGACAGTACTGACCATCAGCGCAACTTTTAATGTACTTAAATAAGAGCCTAATAAACTTTTAAACATGTTCGGAAAATAACGAGGAATCAACAAAATACGACCAATATGAAAATATTTATAAAATGATGTTAGGTAGCGTTGTGGTAGGAGTCAATGTTGAATACCTTAAGTTTTGCAAAAGAATGTAAGAGACAATAAAAAACAGCCCAATCATCCTGATTGAGCTGTTTTGTATCGGTTGTTTAGGTATAACTCCTGTCTTACCTCACGTCCTGATGCGAGAACTTGATTATTTTTGTTTTATGTTCTGGAAACTTCCTGTTCCCTATGTTTTTAGAATAGAATAATTCCCTTGACTTGAAAATGCGTCAATCACTGCATCTTTTGTACGTTTTTACGTACAATTAAACATTACTATATTGAATTAATTTATCAAAGCTAGCTTTTAATGCTTTTTCATCAAATTCATTGCTCTCAAACTCCTCTGCTTGACAACGTTTGGAAATATCGCGAATTTCGATGATCGCATTGCTATCGATCATTCCTAATTGTGTACATACTTGACGAATTTGGTCGATTGACCGAGAGCCATTGGTTGAACCATAACTGATATATGCTGCAGGTTTAGCGCGCCATTCTTTACCAATATAATCCAATGCATTTTTTAAGACTGGGCTATAGCCATGATTATATTCAGGACTAATAAAAATAAAGGCATTGGCTTGTGCGATTTTATCTGCCCATTGTTGTTGCTTGGGTTGGTCATAAATACCTGAAAGTGGCGGATGCGCACCTGCAAAAAATGGTAAATCCCATTCTTTTAAATCCACAATTTCAGTTTGAACCGTGCTGTAATCAAAGTTTTTAATAGTTTTTTCAGCCCAACGTGCAATTTTAATTGCTGTGCGTCCTTCACGTACACTGCCAACAACGATATAGATTTTCATAATTAAGCCTTTGTTTTTTATGTCCTATTAAATTAAAGTGATGTGAGCTTTTTGCATAGAGCGGTTTTGTATATTTTCCATTATTTTTATAGTTGTGTTTAGAAAAATAAAAAGCTCCATCAGGAGCTTTTCAATGTATTTGAGGAGCAGACTTGATGAAAAATTACATCAATTTTACGCCTTGCTGACCTGCAGGGGTAACTTTGAAAATTTCTACTTCAAAAGTAATATTTTTACCTGCCAATGGATGGTTAAAATCAACCTCAGTGATATCTTCACCTACAGTTTTCACTACACCAAATAAACTTTGTTTGGCTTTGTCTTCAAATTCGATCATATGCCCTTCAACAGGACGTTGTTCAAATTTCACCGTATCAAATTTTTGCACATTTTCAGGGTTCCACGGACCGAAAGCATCTTCTGGCGGAAGACTCACTGTACGACGGTCACCTGCACGCAATCCCAATAAAGCTTTTTCAAAACCAGGCAATAAACTGCCATCTCCGATGACTAAGCTCACAGGCTCTTCACGACTACGAGTATTGTCAATTTCCACACCATTTTCAATGGCAACGGAAAAATGCAGATCTACCTTTGAACCATCCGCAATACGGGTTTCTTCATTGGGATTAATTATTTCTTCAGTCATTTTGCATTTTCCACACGTTGAATACGCTGCTTTTCTAAAAAGAAGGTATCAATTAACAATAAAATAGTGCCTAGCGTAATCGCACTGTCTGCAATATTAAATGCAGGGAAGTGATGGTTTTGGTAAAACACATGAATAAAGTCAACTACATAACCTAGGCTGACGCGATCAATCAAATTACCAATCGCTCCACCTAAAATCAGTGCAATCGCCATCGGTAAAATTAGCACTGTTTTTGGCATGCGTAACAGCCAAAAAATAAAGATAATTGAAACGATGCCAGCAAGCCCTGTAAATAAATAGTGTTGCCATCCACCCGCATCAGATAAAAAGCTAAAGGCTGCACCATAGTTATGCAGCAATGTCCAATTTAAAAAGGGCAATACAGGGACAGGATCTGCATAAGTCAGATGTGTACTTGCAATATGCTTAGTCCACTGGTCAATGATGATGGCAAGCACAGAAAGTCCAAGCCACATCAAGTTATGTGTATAAAACTGGAATAAGCCCTTTTTATTGTGTGGATTAGGCATATTTTCTCTCTTCGCCTTGACCTGTAGGAAGGTTAATAATACAACGCGAACAAAGACCTGGATGTTCTGAATGTGTATTTACATCAGGAAGAACATGCCAACAACGTGCACATTTTTCACCTTCAGCAGCAGCGACTTGAACACGTAAACCTTCCAAATCAGTCACTTCGCCTTGTGCAGCATCGAAATCTTTCACAATCACAGTCGATGTGATCAAGACAAAACGTAATTCATCAGCGAATTGATCAAGTACTGCTTTGAGGTCAGGTGTAGCCCAAATTTCAACTTTTGCCGACAGGTTTGAACCGATTAATTTAGCATTACGTGCCGCTTCGATTTGTTTGTTCACTGCCGATTTTACTGCGATCAGAGTTTGCCAATCTGCTTCTGAAACTAAGTTCGCAGTTGCTGACACTGGAATATCGTACCATTCGGCTGTAAACACATATTTTTCAGATTGTTCTGGAATCAATGGCCACGCTTCTTGTGCAGTAAAGCTCAGGATTGGTGACATCCAACGCACAAAGGCTTGTACCAAATGATATAACGCAGTCTGTGCAGAACGGCGTGCTTGTGAATCTGCTTTGGTGGTGTACTGACGGTCTTTGATGATGTCTAAGTAGAAACCACCTAGGTCATTGATACAGAAACTGGTTAAAGCATTGCTCACAAGATGGAAGTTCATATCTTCATAGGCTTGTTGAATGGTTTTTTGTACCTCAGCTGCACGTTGTAAGATGTATTGATCAAGCGCGATCAATTGATCTACAGGAAGTGCATCTGTTGATGGTTTGAAACCATTTAGGTTCGCCAATAAGAAGCGTAAAGTATTACGGATACGGCGATAACTATCGCTGACACGGTTGAAGATTTCTTTACTTGCCGCAATTTCATAGCGATAGTCACTTGATGCTACGTATAAACGTAAACCATCCGCACCCAATTGCTTGACAATATCTTCAAGCGGGATGAAGTTTCCTAATGATTTAGATAACTTGCGACCTTTCTCATCGACAGTAAAACCATGAGTCAGTAAAGCTTTATATGGTGCACGCTTATTGATCGCAATTGAAGTCAACAATGAAGATTGGAACCAACCACGATGTTGATCTGAACCTTCAAGATATAAATCAGCTGGATCAGTGAGTTCTTCACGTTGACGTAACACTGCATAATGGGTTGTACCTGAGTCGAACCATACGTCTAAGGTATCTCGCACAGCATTATATTGCTCAGCATCATCACCGATAAATTCTTTTGCTTCACGGTTATACCAACCATCGATCCCTTCTTTTTCAATCAGTTTTGCAACTTCTTCGATCAGTTCAGGGGTACGTGGGTGAAGCTCATTGGTGTCTTTATGTACAAAGAATGGGATTGGTACACCCCAAGTACGTTGACGTGAAATACACCAGTCTGGACGACCTTCAATCATCGATTTGATACGGTTTTTACCCCAGTCAGGGACAAAGCCGATCTCATTTTCAATCGCATTTAACGCATCTTGGCGTAGACCATTGGCATCCATGCTGATGAACCATTGCGGTGTAGCACGGAAAATAATCGGTGTTTTATGACGCCAGCAGTGTGGATAGCTATGTGTAATCGCAACATGTGCCCATAATTTTCCAGCATTGTTTAATGCTTCAATAATTTGTGGGTTGGCTTTGTAGATGTGCTCACCCGCAAAAATCGGTGCAGTGGGTAGATATACACCATTTCCACCCACAGGGTTGTCTACAGTTAAGTTGTATTGTAAGCCAACTTTATAATCGTCCACACCATGACCTGGTGCTGTATGTACTGCACCTGTACCACTGGTCGCAATCACGTGCTCACCCAAAATCACAGGCACTTGGCGATCTGTAAGGAGGGGGTGTTGTAATTGTAGATTTTCTAGTTTTGCGCCAACGAAATCAGCTAAAACTTTTGGATTTTCAAGTTTATAACGTTCACAAGCAGATTCAACCAAATCTTTGGCCAAGATCAAGTTTTGTGTACCACGTTCAGACTGAACTTCAACCAATTGATATTCAATTTCAGCATGTAATGCGACCGCTTGGTTGGCAGGAAGCGTCCAAGGCGTGGTTGTCCAGATCACAATGTCAGTTGGATTGTTTACAGTCACACCTAACTTTTTAGATAAATCGGCGAGATTTACTACACCGAAACCGACATCAATCGCATCTGATTTTTTATCTTCGTATTCAACTTCAGCTTCAGCCAATGAAGAGCCACAATCCATACACCAGTTCACTGGTTTAAGACCCGGTTCGATATGACCAGCTTTAGCAATCTCACCCAAAGCACGAACAATATCTGCTTCTTGTTTGAAGTTCATGGTGAGGTATGGATTATCCCAATCCCCCAATACGCCCATACGAATGAAGTCTTTTTTCTGTAATTCGACTTGCGTGTAAGCATATTCACGGCATGCTTTACGGAAAGTAGACGCATCGACTTTTACACCCACTTTACCGACTTTTTCTTCGACTTTAAGTTCGATTGGCAGACCGTGGCAGTCCCAACCCGGTACATAAGGGGCATCTAAACCATCTAAAGTACGGCTTTTGACAATAATATCTTTCAGAACTTTATTGACCACATGACCTAAATGTAAAGAACCATTTGCATAGGGAGGACCATCATGGAGCACATATTTTTTCTTACCAATACGCGATGCACGAATCTGCTGATAAATGTTGTCGGCATACCACTCTTCTAACCATTTAGCTTCACGTACTGCAAGATTTGCTTTCATTGCAAATTCAGTACCTGGGAGGTTTAGTGTGGCTTTATAATCCACAGCATTTTCAGGAGTTTGCTTATCGCTCATGCAAGTTTTCATCCAATATTATCAGCACCATTACTGACGCGTTTTACAATAAAAATCTAGTTTAAAAAGGAAAATTGGGGGTGTTTTTGCGAAACTCAAGCAGTTTCACTACATCATCATCAATTCCTGCTTGAAGTGCTTCAAGCGAGGGGTAATTTAACTCACCATGTAAATAGTCAAGAAAAGTTACCCGCATCAACAGACCATACAGATTAGCAGAAACATCGGGGAAATGTACCTCTAATCGCCATTCAGGATGTTCTTGTTTAATTGCAGGACGTGTACCGACATGACCTGCACCAAATAAGGCTTGCTTTTGGTAACCCTGAACGCCCAATTTTTGCGGATGGTCTGTTTTGACCTTTTCTGTCAAGGGAATACTTTCACAGACCACATCAACTGCATAAATGCCATTCAGACATGGACGATGACGACCCATACGCACATTAATCGTTGGGAAATTTAACGTTCGTCCAATTTGGTCGCCATATTGTACACGACCAATCATGCTATAAGGACGTCCTAAAAGCTTGGCTGCAAGGCTTAAATTACCTGACTGCAACACTTGGCGGATACGGGTCGAACTGACTCGTTCACCTTCTAACTCAACAGTATGTAAATCGGTGACTTCAAAGCCATATTGTTTTAAAAATGCGCTATTGCCCTGACGATCTTTACCAAAATGAAAATCATCACCTAAAACAAGAGTGTGCGCATTCAGTTTATATTTGAGTAAGTCTGCAAAATGTTCGGCGCTTAAACTGCGGAACTGATTATCAAATTTGGCAATCGCAATATAGTCCACGCCCAGCTCAGTCAAATATTCTACTTTTTCTCTAAGTGACGTAATGCGAGGTGGAGCTTCATAACCTTTAAAGAATTCTAAAGGCTGTGGCTCAAAGATCATCACCAACGTTTTTAAGTTTTGTGTTTTGGCAACATCTTTTAGTTGAGAAACCATCGCTTGATGTCCCAAATGGACACCATCAAAATTGCCGATCGTCACTGAGGTCGGCGGCAATTGAAAATTCGGTGCTAAGGCATTTAGACGTAACAGCTGCATGATTTCAAGATAAGCTTAAAATTTGAAAGGATATATATTGCCATATTCTCACAGTTTCGTCTTTGTTGTTGTGTTTTTATCCAGAAAAATTATGGTCAAATATTATTTTATATCAATAAATCTGATGAATTTTATAAAAATAAATCAATTTTATTTATTAGTGGTTGCTCGTATCATCAATTTATCTGTTGAAATGAGAAAAAAGCCATGCAAAAGCCACTTTATCAACTAAAACAAAGTCGGGATGTGATTCGTCAGTTTACCCCGAATTGGTTCACTATGACTATGGGTACAGGTGTGGTTGCTTTGATCATATCTGAATTTCCTTTTGCGCATGCGTTGTTTTGGGCAGTGGGTACAGGTTTATGGCAATTCAATACGCTGTTATTTTGTGCATTTAGTGTGCTCTATCTTTTGCGTTGGTTGATTTATCCTCATGAAGCACGGCAGATTTTTTCTCATTCAAGTATGGCACTGTTTTTAGGTGCAATTCCGATGGGGCTTGCGACAGTCATCAATGGCTTTTTAAAATATGGCATTGCGCTTTATGGTGATGTTGCGGTGCAGATTTCACAAAACTTATGGTATCTCGATGCGATCTTGGCTGTATTGATTGGAATCATCGTGCCATTTTTCATGTTCAGTCAGCAAAAGCATGAATTACAGACCATGACTGCGATGTGGTTACTACCAATTGTGGCATGTGAGGTTGCAGCAACTTCAGGCGGTTTATTGTTGGCATATTTACCTGCGGGACAGGAAGCGGTTGGTATTTTATTTGTAAGCTATGTGTTGTGGGGCATGTCTGTTTTACCTGCTTTTGGAGTTTTGAGCATTTTGATGTTGCGTTTGGCTTTGCACCAATTGCCAAGTAAAGAATTGGCAATTACAGGTTGGTTGGCTTTAGGACCAATTGGTACAGGGGCTTTGGCATTGTTGGTTTTGGGTGCACAAGCGCCACAAGTTTTAGCCTTTATTCAGATGCAGCAACTGGGTGTGTTCTTCCAACATGTAGGCATCGTGGTAAGCTTTATCTTACTTGGTTTTGGGATATGGTGGTTTGCCATTGCGATTTTAACGACATTGAAACATGCTGCAACTGATTTACCATTTAACCTCGGTTGGTGGGGCTTAACATTCCCATTGGGTGTATTCACTTTAGCCGTGTTGAATTTAGGTCATCAAATCCATGTCAATTTTATTGTCGATGTAGGTTTGGCATTTGCAGCAATCTTGATGTTACTTTGGGTGATGGTGATGGCGAAAACCGTGAAAGGCATGTATCAAGGGAATTTATTCTTTTCTCCATGTTTAAAGGCTTTGTTGGAGAGAGAACAGGTTTAAATTACGTGAACAGTAAATATAAATCTAGTCATGCATGAGCTTATAGCTGTTGAACAAAGCCACACTGAATGAAGTCCTGTGGCTTTGCTTTAAGTGTACAGAATTTGCTATAAATCATATTCTGATAAATTTTCATTTCTAAGCCTATATGGCCAACTCGATAGTCATTAAATCTGCCTTTTCAACAATTTTAAATCAAGTCATCCACATTTTTCGGACTAAATTTCCGATAGAACTTCATAGCCTATATGTATACGGAAGTGTGGCTCAAGGTACAGCGGTTGTTGGAACATCTGATCTCAATTTATGTGTGGTCTTTCATTATCAAGCCGATGATTTAGAAATGAAAATATCAGATATTCAGTCATATATTATGAGTTTATCTCCAATGTTTTCTAAGATTGATGTAGACATTGGTTTTTTAGACGATGTTTTAGACCCAAAAAATCAGAAGCGTTGGGGAGCATGGATTAAATTCTTTTGTCATTTTATTGATGGCGAAGACTTATCAATACATCTTAAGGATATTCAAATTGATCGTAATGTGGTTCAGGCAATTAACCAAGGGTATGATCAGGATATACAAGGTGATTTCAATGCGCTTGAGATACATGATCAAACTTTACAAGAACGTATTAATTTAAAAAATCATTAATTAAGAGGATGATTCGCTTAGTTCCTTTGACGTGGAGTGAAATAGAAACTTGGCCACTAAATTTAAATGAGACATTGGCACAGGCGATGCAAAACTATCCTGAACACACGTTAATGTTTCAATATCTGCTTGAAGAATTAGAAAATCCAAACGATGTGAATACGATTTCGCTTGATCGATTGAGAGAGATTTATGCTTGGATTTATATTCATTTAAAATAAAAAAGCAGTCTTTCGACTGCTCAAAAATAGACTTAATTTATTATTCTGATTTATCTTTTAAACTAAAGAACCAGTTCAAGATCAATGCAGCAAAAGTAGCAGTACCAATCCCACCTAAATTAAAATCACCAAACTGAAGGGCAAAGTCACCAGTACCTAAAATGATCGTTACAGCAGCAACCATCAAGTTTTTATTTTTAGAAAAATCAACTTTGTTTTCGATCCAGATTTTCGCACCCGCAATGGTAATTAAACCAAAGACCACAATTGAAGCACCAGTCAAAATTGCCGTTGGAATGGTATGAATAATCGCTCCAAACTTCGGAGAAAAACCTAAGAAAATGGCAAAAATACCTGCGATCACGAAAACAATGGTTGAGTACACACGGGTGACTGCCATCACACCAATATTTTCACCATAGGTTGTCATCCCTGGTGCACCAACACCCCCAGAAAGCGTGGTTGCAATACCATCAGCAACGAAAGCTTTACCAATATGTGGATCAAGATTTTCACCTGTCATTGCGCTTACAGCTTTGATATGCCCTAAGTTTTCAGCAACGAGAATTAAAGCAATCGGTGCAATAATCAACATCGCATTGACATCAAAAACTGGCGAATGGAAGGTTGGCATACCAAACCAAGCCGCTTGTTGAATCGGTGTAAAGTTAATCGGCGTACCATTGCCCATGACATTGGCAACGATAAAATAGATCAAATATGCAGATAATAAACCCACCAAAAGCAATAGACGTTGTAATAAACCTTTGGTAAATACTGCGATTGAACCCATGCACAGCACAGTCACCAAAGCCATCCACATATTAAAGTTATTGCCTGCAACGCCTTTCACAGTGACGGGTGCCAGATTTAAACCGATAATCATGACCACTGCACCTGTGACTACTGGTGGCATGAGTTTTTCGATCCATTTGGTGCCTGTTGCCATGACAATAAAGCCGAAAATCGCATATAAAATACCACATGCCATGATTCCACCCGCAGCATGTGCAATATTTACATTGGGTGCACCAGTACCTGATGCTGCATAACCTGTTGCTGCGATGACAACACCGATAAAAGCAAAGCTAGAGCCTAAATAACTTGGAACTCGTCCACCCGTCATGATAAAGAACAAGATGGTACAAATCCCTGACATTAAAATCGCAAGATTCGGATCAAAGCCCATTAAAAAAGGTGCAAGTACGGTTGCACCAAACATGGCAAACGCATGTTGAATACCTAAGACAACACTTTGGGCAGGTGGCAAATATTCATTGGTGCCGACAGGACGAGCATCAATGCTGCCAGTATAAGGACGCCATTTGGGAAACCAATTGGACATAAAATGAGCGCTCAAAAATCAAATTGTGCACATCATACTCTTTCTGCTTCGGAGTTTTAATATTTTTAGTCAAACTAAAGATTTGGATTTGCTCATAAATATTTAAAAATATACCGTTTGGTAAAAAATAGAAACCATTAAGTAAAAAGAATTTAAAGTATAAATTTTAAAAGATTATTTTAAGATGATAAATTTCATTGGAAAAATCATCAGTATAAAAAGCATCCTTTAGAGAGGGCTGTTTAAGTTATTTCCTTCGCCATACGGATACAGTTTCGTCCGGATTTTTTTGCTTCATACAAGGCGAGGTCTGTTTTTTGTAATAAAGTTTGTTGATCATAACCATATAATTCAGAGCAACTTAAACCAAAACTTGCAGTAAAACGAATAATTTGCCCCTGATAAGCCAGTTCATGATGTTCAATAGACTTACGACAACGTTCTAAAATGGAAAATGCCATATTACTCGATGTATTGGTAAAAATAATCATAAACTCTTCACCGCCAAAGCGCCCAATATGATCATATTCTCTTAAATTTAACTTTAAAATCTGAGCAATTTTTTGCAGAACTTGATCACCTGCATCATGCCCATATTGATCATTCACTTTTTTAAAATAATCTATATCTAAAAGCGCAACACAAAGAGGATGATTCTGTATTTCGGCATGTTGTTGAAGACTTTCATAATGATCACTTAAACCACGGCGATTTAAAATTTGTGTGAGAGGGTCTAAAGACATTAATACACGTTGTTTTTGTTCACGTGCTTTCCAACGATTTAAAAAAGCATAAAAGACTCGAATAATAGTAACGCCAACAACTGTACTGATGATTAAATTTAATATAATCATAAAGTTCTGGGACTGTTCGGTAACCATCGTATAAGGATGAAAAATTAAGGCATAAGGTAAAATCTGAAAAATATTGAGTAGACTGATGGCATAAAAAACGATTAAACACGGGATAGATCCCAAGAAAATGGCATGTCGTTCAAAAATTAATAGTCCTGTTAAAATTGAACCGATGGTAAATACACCTGTAATACTGGTCATCATCCCTGTAAATGCACCGATACTCATCAATGAACTGCTATATAAAGCTAAGCATATAATGGGAAAATATCGGTTAGTTTTTTCTGTAGACGGAATAAAAAACTTATGAAATAGAGTAAGGCTGCACTTCCCATATAGACCAACAGCAAACCCACAGCCCAAGGAAGAGCAGCTGCATTTAAAAAAGGATGCTGTAAATTTGGAAGTAATGAAAGAAGGAAAAACAAATGGAAAAAAAACAGTAAACCCGTAACCACACGTGATTTTTCAATATTATTCAACTCTAGCAAATGAATATAATTCTGAAAGAGTTGTCCAGATTTTTTCTTACACCAAGTGTTGAATAAGTAAAACACAGACATGCAAGGCACATCCTTAAAAAATACGTGATTAATTTTTAGCTTAATCTAAAAATCTTATTTTTTATAGCAAAACTCTAAAAAATTATACTTTAAAAATTATATAAGATAATGAAAAATATAAAAAAGGAGATGTTGACATCTCCTTCAATAAACTACTTAAAGGACTCAACCAGTATTACGTAAGCCTGCGGCAATCCCTGCAATACTCACCATCAAAGCATGATCAACAGGGGTGTGTTCTGCTTGCTTTTCCACCAAATATGCACGGCGGCGTTTCATCAGTTCCGCTTGCAATAAATGTAGTGGCAATAAATATGGTTTACGTACTTTCATGGCTTGATCAAGTACATCATTGGAGCTTAACAGCTTCGATTCACCTTTCATTGCCAATAATGTTTGTACTGCATCATGTAAGCGTTGACGTAGTTCAGCCCCTAAAACTTTTAGGTCTTCGTCATCAGTCAGATGCGATTCATAGTACAACGCAATATTGGAATCGGCTTTTGACAGTACCATTTCCAACATGTCAATCAAGGTTTGGAAATAGGGCCATTCTGCCAACATTTCATCCAACAGATTTTTATGTCCTTGATCAATCACTTGGTTAATTGCAGCACCTGTACCGAGCCATGCAGGCAGCATTAAACGGATTTGTGTCCATGCAAAGACCCACGGAATTGCACGTAAAGATTCGATTCCACCACTGACTTTACGTTTCGCAGGACGTGAGCCAAGCGGTAACATTTGCAGTTCAAGTTCAGGTGTGACAGTACGGAGATATTTTACAAAATGTGGATTTTCACGCACGGTTTGACGATAAACTTGTACCGATAAATCGGTCATGGTATGCATCAAATCACGCCACGCTTGTTTGGGTACAGGCGGTGGGAGTAAGGTTGCCTCAAGGGTTGCAGCAGCGTAAATTTCCAAATTCTGTAAGGCAATTTCTTCCAAACCAAATTTAAAGCGAATCATTTCACCTTGTTCAGTGACACGAATCGCTCCTGAAATCGACCCTGGCGGTTGTGAGAATAATGCTTGCTGTGTTGGCGCACCACCACGACTGATTGAGCCACCACGACCATGGAACAAGGTCAATTGTACGCCGTGTTGTTGTGCCACTGCGGTAAGCTCTTCCTGTGCACGATACTGCGCCCAATTGGCTGACATAAAGCCTGCATCTTTGGCGGAGTCCGAATAACCGATCATGACTTCATGTTTACCTTGAATATGCTGTTTGTACCAATGCATATTGAACAAAGTACTCATGGTACTTGCTGCACTGTCCAAATCTTTCAAGGTTTCAAACAATGGCACGACACGTAATGGATGTTCGATGCCTGCTTCTTTTTGCAATAAAAGCACTGCCAACACATCACTTGGATATTCCGCCATTGAAATGATGTATGCACCTAAGCTTTCTTTGGGCTGTTCTGCCAAAGTACGCATGGTCGCAAACACTTCTTGCACATCAGGATGTTCGATCAAGCTATCCGCAGGTTCATTTAAATGTTTTGGCAATAGTGGACGCTTACTTTGTAACTCTTGTAATAAAAAATTTTGACGGGCTTGTTCTGTCCACGTTTCAAAATTACCCAATCCTAAATATTCAGTAATCGCTGAAATCGCTTGGCGATGACGACCTGATTCTTGACGAATATCCAGTTTGAGCAGTTCAATGCCGAAACAATTCACACGGTAGATAAAGTCGAGCAATTTACCATTGGCAATTTCAGGTAAATTACTGTCGATCAAGGAACGGTAGCAGAGCAGTAGCGGTTGTAATAATTCATCTTTATGGCGAATGATCAGACTGCGATCTACATCTGAATGTTGTCCTTGCAGTTTGCTTGCCAACCATTGACGCGTGGCTTTTAAGCGTGTGCGGGTGGCACGTAAATATTCACGATACGGCTCAGGATGTTCACCACCCAATGCTTGTTTCAGTTCATCTGAACAGGCTGCGATGGACAATTCCCAACGTAAATCTTCAATATCACGTACATATAAGTCGGTGGCTTTCCAACGAGAGAGCCACAACACTTCTTGGGTAATATTATGGGTGACGTTTGGATTACCATCACGGTCACCACCCATCCATGAAGCAAAGCGAATCGGGGAAATGTCCAAAGGCAAGGCTTTGTCACAATTTTCCTGTACCAAATCATCAAGTTCACGGATGAATTTGGGTACAGCATTCCACAAAGTTTGCTCAATGGTGGTGAAGCCCCATTTTGCTTCATCCACTGGGGTCGGACGATGTTGACGGATTTCATCGGTTTGCCATGCGGAACAGATTAATTGTTTTAAGTCTGCTAGCACTTCTGCACGTTGTTTCGGCGTGAGTTTTTGTTGGTCAAATTTAGACAGGCAGTCATTCATGCCATCATATTTTTGAATCAAGGTACGGCGACTGACTTCAGTTGGATGCGCCGTAAGTACTAATTCGATGCGTAGTTCACAAACTTGTTGATACAGTTGTGCAGCACTGATGTTTTTATTTTTAAATTGTTCAAACAGTGGTACAAGGACGTTTGGAGAGGGTTCATTTTCATCAAACTCGCTTTGGCGGCGGCTGCGTACCACATGGTATTGTTCAGCGATATTAGAAAAGTTTAAGAAATGTGAAAATGCACGGGTTAGTGGCAAAATTTCATCATCTTTGAGGTGAAGAAATAATTGTTCGAGTTGTTTTTCTGCTTCAATTTGACCATCACGTGCGCCTTTGGCTAAGGCACGAATTTGTTCAATTTGATTAAACAAATCTTGTCCCGCTTGCTCCTTTAAAGTTTCCCCTAAAAGATTGCCGAGTAAACGTACATCCTCACGCAGTGGAGCATTAATTTGTTGAATCATTGCTATTCTCCAGTTCTTATCCTTATGACTATAACGTGCTATGTTGACATTCCAAGTACACCCCTACAAAAGTAGAAAAGTAGTCGGCTATTTCCACAGCGATTTATATCGTTAACAACAGTATGCCGTAAAAAACCAGATGTATTATTTAGAAATACAATACCTTTACACTGGGCTATAGCGTAAAAGGAATAAATCTATACTGTCTTGAATGATCAGGTGTTTTTCTTGTTGATCAGGTGAGGGGCGAATACCGAGTAAAACTTCATGATGACGCACGCCCAATAACAAAGACAGAATGAGGTCAGTTTGTTTCTCAATAGCATCAGGGCGAAGAAATTTAAACCGTGTGGCTTGTTGAAAAAAGTCTTGCCAAACATTGCACATGCGCTGGTGCGAGACATTATAAAACTGTAGAGCAAGTGGATTTTTTTCAGCAGCAAGTTCTAACAATAAATGATCCAGTTTAATCGCTTCAGGTAAATAAATGATATTCATCGCCAATTCACAGGCTTGGTAAAAACAAGCATTGAAATCGCTATGTGCATTTAAACAAAGTGGTCGGGCATTGATAGATTCTTCACAGGTTTGCTCAATAGCACAGGTAAATAAATTTTCTTTGTCTTGAAAATGATTATAAACCGTCAGTTTGGTCACACCTGCAGCTTTGGCGATTTGGTTCATGCTTGAGCCATGATAGCCATGTAATAGAAACAAAGCTTTAGCTGCTTCTAAAATCAATTTTCGCTTTTCTAAGTCCTTGGGACGACCAACATGTGCTTGCACTAAATTTTCCAAAAAAAAGTCAAATAGGTCATTTACTTTTGTTGTTATTTTTAATTAGTGTACCTTGCGGTATATTAATTAAAAAGTGAACATTTTATGTGTGTAATTGAACGTTTATTCCTATGTGATCAATCACGAGATAGATCAAACATTCATTTGCCACATCTCTATTCTGCCCGAAAAAAAACGTTTCAATAAGAGCCTTGCGTATGAGTATTTTAAAATCAAACATTATCAGTATGATAGTGATCTGTAGTGTGGTTTTGCTAGGATGTCAAAAGTCCGAACCTGAAGCAGAACAAGTGCCTTTTGTTATGGTAACTCAACCAATCACCTCGCACGAAGAATTAAAAAGTTATGCAGGTGATGTGCAAGCACGCCAAAGTACCGCATTGGCGTTTCGAGTAGGTGGGCAAATTACAGAACGCTATGTTGATGTTGGAGATCGGGTGAAAGTCGGGCAGACTTTGGCTAGACTGGATGTGAAAGACGCACAATTACAGCTCAACTCAGCCAAAGCTCAACTAGAAAATGCACAATCTTCAGTCAAAATCGCAGGCGATGAATTTAAACGTTTTCAACAACTTCTGCCCAGCAATGCGGTCAGCCGTTCGCAATATGACGCAGTCAAAAATCAATATGACGCTGCTGCATCGACACTAAAACAAGCACAAGCCAACTATCAAGTGGCTGCTAATCAAACCCAATATAACCAATTACTTGCCAATAAAAATGGGGTGATTACCCAGCGTAATATTGAAGTGGGTCAAGTGGTTGCAGCAGGGCAAGCAGCTTATCAATTGGCAATTGATGGTGAGCGTGATGTGGTGATTGGTGTCCCTGAGCAAGCGATTGGGCAAATCAAAGTGGGACAAGATGCATGGGTGACCTTATGGTCAAAACCGCAAGATAAATTTGCAGCCTATGTCCGTGAAATATCACCTGCGGCAGATCAATCTCGTACTTTTAGTGTCAAAGTGGCACTCAAAGAAGGTCAATCGATGATTCAACTTGGGCAAAGTGCACGCGTATTTTTTAACCAAAATGTAGACAATGTCCTGAGCGTACCTTTATCCAGTGTTTCAGCAAATAATGATCAGCCTTATGTTTGGGTGGTAAATAACAATCAAACCATTCGTAAAGTACCTGTGCAACTCGGTGCATATGGACGGGACAGCGTACCGATTCTTAATGGTTTGAATGCAAATGATTGGGTGGTGATCGGTGGTGTGCATTTATTACGTGAAAAACAAAAGATCAAACCAGTCGATCGTGAAAATCGTGCAGTTCATCTTCAAGCAGGAGCGAAGTCATGACCCAAAGCATGAAGTTTAACCTGTCTGAATGGGCACTCAGAAATAAAGGCTTAGTCCTCTATTTTATGATTTTGCTCGGGATTGTCGGCATATTTTCTTATTCTAAACTTTCTCAAAGTGAAGACCCTCCATTTACCTTTAAGGTAATGGTGGTACAAACTTATTGGCCAGGAGCAACCGCAGAAGAAGTTTCGTTACAAGTGACGGATCGTATTGAAAAACAACTGATGAGTACGGGACTCTATGACAAGATCATGGCGTATTCACGTCCGGGTGAGTCGATGGTCATGTTTATGGCAAAGGACTCACTCAAATCGAGTCAAATCCCTGATGTGTGGTACCAAGTCCGAAAAAAAGTAGGTGATATCCAACATCAACTGCCAAATGGTGTACAAGGTCCATTTTTTAATGATGAGTTTGGTGACACCTTCGGTAATATTTACGTTTTAACGGGTCAAGATTTTGATTATGCCACTTTAAAAGAATATGCAGACCGTTTGCAGTTACAGCTACAACGGGTCAAAGATGTGGGTAAAGTTGAGCTTGTTGGCTTACAAGATCAAAAAATCTGGATTGAATTGTCTAATACCAAAGCAGCGCAACTGGGTATTCCTATTACTGCTATTCAAGATGCATTACAAAAGCAAAATAGCATGGCGAGTGCAGGCTTTTTTGAAACGGGTTCAGACCGTATTCAAGTGCGTGTTGGTGGTGCTTTAAAATCCGTTGATGATTTAAAACAGATGCCATTATTGGTGGGAAATAAAACCATTCAATTGGCAGATGTAGCGGAGGTTTATCGTGGCTTTAGTGAACCTGCCCAACCACGTATGCGTTTTAATGGCGAAAATGGTATTGGCATTTCCGTGTCGATGCGTAAAGGCGGTGACATTATTGCCTTAGGCAAGAATCTTGAAAATGAATTTACACATTTACAAAAAACACTGCCACTCGGTATGCAACTGCAAAAAGTATCGGATCAACCAGTTGCGGTACAGCGCAGCATTCAGGAATTTATCAAAGTCTTGGCTGAAGCGGTCATTATCGTATTATTGGTGAGTTTCTTCTCACTGGGTTTTCGTACGGGTTTGGTAGTAGCATTTTCCATTCCATTAGTTCTTGCGATGACTTTTGCAGGGATGAATCTGTTTGATGTTGGACTGCATAAAATTTCCTTAGGGGCACTGATTCTCGCCTTAGGTTTGTTGGTTGATGATGCCATTATTGCAGTTGAAATGATGGCGATCAAAATGGAACAAGGCTATAGCCGAATCAAAGCCGCAGGTTATGCTTGGACAAGTACCGCATTTCCAATGCTGACAGGTACCTTGATTACTGCGGCAGGCTTTTTACCGATTGCAACCGCAGCATCCAGTACAGGGGAATACACCCGTTCGATCTTCCAAGTCGTAACGATTGCTTTGATTGTATCTTGGGTCGCAGCAGTGGTATTTGTGCCTTATCTAGGCGATAAACTTTTACCTGATTTTACGAAGGAAGCACAAAAAGCACCGTGGTATCAACGCTTATGGGCACGTTGGCGCAAACAGCCTGAGCCACAAGCGATCGTGCATCATGTGGGTGAGCATTATGATCCTTACCAAACCAAGTTTTATCAAAGCTTTAGAAAGCTAGTGAATTGGTGTGTGACCTATCGTAAAACTGTCATTGCCGTTACAGCTGGCGTATTTGTTTTATCTGTGATGATGTTTAAGCTCGTGCCACAACAATTTTTTCCGCCATCCAATCGTGCTGAGATTTTGGTCGATTTAAAATTGGAAGAGGGTGCTTCTTTGCTTGCAACTGAACAAGCAGTAAAGAAAGTTGAAGCATTTTTAGCCAAACAAAAGGGTATTGATAATTACGTGGCATATGTAGGTACAGATTCACCACGCTTTTATTTACCTTTAGATCAACAATTACCACAAGCGAGTTTTGCGCAGTTTGTGGTTTTGGCATCTTCATTGGATGATCGAGATGAGATTCGTAAGTCTTTAGATACACAAATCCGTCAATTATTACCTCAAGTGCGTACCCGTGTTTCTTTATTGGAAAATGGTCCACCAGTCGGTTATCCGATCCAATATCGTGTGTCAGGTGAGGATTTAAATACGGTACGTCAGCTTGCACATCAAGTGTCAGCTATTGTTGGGCAAAATCCAAATACGACCAACGTGCATTTAGACTGGGGTGAACCGAGTAAAATTATTTCTTTACAGATCGACCAAGACCGTGCCCGTCAAATGGGTGTGAGCAGTGTTGATATTGCTAACTTCTTAAATAGCTCAATCAGTGGCGTAGCCATTCATCAATATCGTGAAAAACGAGAATTGATAGATATTCGCTTACGTGGAGATCAGACAGAACGTATCGAAGTCGGTGCATTGGCAAATTTAGCAGTACCTACGACGAATGGCGGTTCTGTACCGTTATCACAAATTGCCAATATTCAATATAAATTTGAAGATGGTCTGATTTGGCATCGCAATCGTTTACCGACCATTACTGTACGTGCTGATATTCGGACACATTTACAACCTGCCACTGTGGTTGGAGAATTGTCTGAAAAGATTAATCAACTGCGTACAGAATTGCCAAATGGTTATCTGGTGGAAGTTGGCGGAACAGTGGAAGAGTCTGCCAAAGGGCAAAACTCGGTGAATGCGGGGATGCCATTGTTTTTGGCAGTGGTATTTACTTTGCTGATGATTCAGCTTAAAAGTATGGCTCGTTCATTCATCGTATTTTTAACTGCGCCATTGGGTTTAATTGGGGTGGTGCTATTCTTACTATTATTAAATAAACCATTTGGTTTTGTGGCGATGCTCGGTACTATTGCATTATCAGGCATGATCATGCGTAATTCGCTGATTTTGATTGATCAGATCGAACAGGATATCCGTTCAGGACAAGATCAGTGGAATGCAATTTTGGATGCCACAGTACGTCGCTTTAGACCGATTATCCTCACTGCTCTGGCTGCGGTTTTGGCAATGATTCCATTGTCTCGAAGTATTTTCTTTGGGCCAATGGCGGTGGCAATTATGGGTGGTTTAATAATTGCGACACTTTTAACATTATTTTTTCTACCAGCGCTTTATGCTGCATGGTTTAAAGTCCAAAAACACACAAAATCTTCTTAGAAATGTGTGAATTTTAGGTGCGAAATTTTGAAAAATTCAATATAGTAGCACCTAATCTTTTACAGCAAGTCGCATTAGACGTTTCCACACTAGACATGTAAAAATAATGTGATGGATTGAGGTATAAAAATCACCTATGGGGCAAGACAATCTCAAACAACATCGTCGTTATATGACGACTTCTTACGTCTTTATGTTTCTCGCATTATTTACCATCATTGGCGCTATTTTCTCGTACTTTTTAGCCCGAAAAGTTGCTATGGCTGAACATGCCGAAGTATGGATTCATGCACAAGCCTTATGGATCATGCGTAGCGTGATTATTTTTTTGATCTTGGCAGCATTTGCCGCGTTGTGGTTTATTCCTTTGATTTTCTTTTATTGGGATTCTATGCTGTGGGTAAAAGCATGTACCGTCATTGGGATCATTTTTAGTTTTATTTCATGGTTATATCTACTCAATGCTTGGCTTAAAGGTTTTAGTAAATATTTAAAAAGTAAAGCAGCATTCTAATTTTTTCTTTCAGTACGCTTGTAAAAGTGGATGGTCGTCCCCATCCTACTTGGCAGTGAAGATTTATCAAATTTTGTGGAGCATCGCCAATCATGGCTAAACGTGATTATTATGAGGTTTTAGGCGTTTCTAAAACCGCTAGTGATGATGAAATTAAAAAAGCCTACCGTAAGTTGGCGATGAAATATCATCCAGACCGTAACCCAGACAACGCTGAAGCAGAAGAAAAATTTAAAGAAGCTGCTGAAGCATATGAAGTGTTATCTGACAATGAAAAACGCAGTATGTATGACCGCATGGGGCATCAAGCCTTTGAGGGCGGCATGGGTGGCGGTGGCTTCGGTGGCGGTTTTAGCGCCGAAGATATTTTTAGTCAGTTCGGTGATATTTTCGGTGGTGCTTTTGGTGGCGGTGGTCGTAGCCAACAACGTCAACGCCGAGGTTCAGACTTACGCTATGTGATGGAGTTGACCTTAGAGGAAGCTGTGAAAGGGGTGAAAAAAACCGTAACTTTTACAGCACCTGCACCATGTGACGTTTGTGATGGTAAAGGTTCTAAAAATCCAAATGATGTTGAAACTTGTAAAACTTGCCATGGTACTGGGCAAGTCCGTATGCAACAAGGTTTCTTCTCTGTTCAGCAAACCTGTAGCACGTGTCGTGGACAAGGCAAAATCATTAAAAATCCATGTAATTCATGTCATGGTTCAGGTGTCAAAGACCGTCAGCAAACCCTTGAAGTCACCATTCCTGCAGGCGTGGACAATGGTGACCGTGTACGGTTGACAGGTAAAGGTGAAGCGATTCGTGATGGTCAGGCAGGTGACTTATACGTTGAAGTTGTAGTGCGTGAGCATGAAATCTTCCAACGTGACGGTGCTGACTTGTATATGGATGTACCGGTAAGCATTGCGGATGCTGCTTTAGGTAAAGAAATTGAAATTCCGACTTTAGAAGGTCGTGTCAGTTTGAAAATTCCTGAAGGTACGCAAACGGGTAAAATGTTCCGCTTACGTGGCAAAGGGGTGAAGCCCGTTCGTCATAGTATGCAAGGTGATTTACTGTGTCGTATTGTGGTCGAAACACCTGTCAATTTAACAGCACGTCAACGTGAGTTATTGAAAGAGTTGCAAACCACGATGGATGGGGATGACAATAAATCTTCACCTAAGAAAAAATCGTTCTTTGATCGTTTATTTGACTAAAATAGCCCTCAAAGCAGAAAAAGCCAGCTTGATTTCAAGTTGGCTTTTTTGTGTGTAAATTTTTTATTCCACTGAATATGAAGTATTGACGTAAAAATATGAAACAAGATTTAGCCTTAGTTATGGCATTGGCGAGTGAGTCGAAAGGTTTATTTGAACAAGAAAATATTGCTGTGCACTATAGTGGTATTGGTAAAGTGAACGCAGCCTTTAAAGCATTTGAAATCATTCAAAAAACCCAGTGTAAAACCCTCCTTAACTTGGGCACAGCAGGCAGCTCAGTATTTAATGCGCATGAATTGGTAGAAGTCACCACCTTTGTGCAACGGGATATGGATGTTTCGCCTTTAGGCTTTGAAGTCGGGGTAACGCCAATGGATCCGCATTTTCCCAGTGCGATTCAGTTAGAGCCTTATTTTCAAGATTTACCTAAAGGTATTTGTGGGACAGGTGATAATTTTGAGGTTAATTTACCTAAAGTGCCGTGTAATTTAGTGGATATGGAAGGCTATGCTTTGGCAAAAGTCTGTAAAAAATTAGGCGTGCGTTTGATTTCTGTGAAATATATTACGGATGGCGCCAATGAAACTGCACATTTAGACTGGGAAGACAATCTATTGTTGGGGGCACAAAAACTATTAGGTTTATATCAAAGTATTTAAAATATAAAGATTCTGGCGACCATAGCAGTCTATGGTCGTATGCCAAAACAAAGTTTCGCTTACAGTCTAAAATTAGCGTGGAATAACACCATATAAAATCATATGAATCGTGTGTTCAATCGCTCGTTGACACATACTTTTATTTCTTAAAGTCTTGCCTGTCACCATCTCCATTTGCGTAGCGAAATCTGCATAATTTTGAGTTAAGCCCCAAATATTAATAATCAGCAGTTCTGGATCAATTTGATCGGAGATTTTACCTTGTTCTTGCCAAGTCGAAATTACTTTGGCTTTACGCTTAAATAATTTTTTCAGAGGACCTTTCAAAATCGGTAAAATATGAGGCGCACCTTGAATAATCTCTAAAGCGAAAAGTTTAGAGGCTTTCGGCTGTGTACGAGAAATTTCAATTTTCGTCATCAAGTAATGACTTAATGCTTCAACAGGCTCTAAATCTGCTTCGAGCATTTGTAAAGGTGCAAGCCACTTTTGCATGACAGTTGTCAAAACTTCAACATACAAGGCTTCTTTATTTTCATAATAATAGAAAATATTGGATTTGTGCATTTCGGCAAGCTGAGCAATTTCCTCAAGACTTGCACCATTAAATCCGTAGATTGAAAATACGTCTAATGCTGCATTGAGTAACTGCTGTCTTTTCTGCGCACTCTTTTTTTGTTCCATTGCATCACTGAGTCAAAAAAATAACGTCTAAATTGTACGGTAAAATGTCTGATTTGTGCACAGGTCTGGTCGACTATTTTTAAATATTCTTGGTTTTTATTATAAAGTTTTATTATGTAATGCTATAAGTGCATTTTTTAAATTTATATTACTTAAAGTAAAACCAAATTATTATACTATTCGGTCAAGCAATTGTATTTTTTTAAGATTATTTTAATTTTTAATTTTTTGAAGCATTGAATACTATTAAGAGAATTTAACAAATTTTAAGCATAGACAAGCAACAACTCCACCCTAAATTTAAGTTGTTGCTTTGTAAATTAAGTCGAGAGCACAGCTTGTAAAATTTGTTGCTCAAGTTCAGCAAATTGCGCACCTTTTTGACGAGGGCGTGCTAAATCTACTTTGAACTGTTGCGCAATATGTCCTTGGTCTAGCAAAATGATGCGATCAGCGAGTTGTACCGCTTCGCTGACATCATGGGTGACTAAGATCGTGGTAAAACCGTGTTCAAGCCATAACTTTTCAATGAGATTTTGCATGTCTAAGCGGGTGAGGGCATCCAGTGCACCCAATGGTTCATCGAGTAATAAAACACGAGGAGTATGGGACAAAGCACGTGCTAAGGCACTCCGTTGACGTTGTCCACCTGACAGTTGTGAAGGCCAAAGTTTAGCTTTTTCTTTTAAACCGACTTTTTCTAATAATTTTTCGGCTTTGTGATGCTGTGTTTTGGATAATCCCAGTTGTACATTATCTAAAATATTTTTCCACGGCAAAAGGCGAGGGTCTTGGAACATCACACGAAGATCATCAGAGGTAATGCCTTCACGAAAATTTTGCAAAGATTTAAATTTGATTTCACCATAACTTGGCTGTTCTAAATCTGCAATGAGTCGTAATAATGTACTTTTACCACAGCCACTACGTCCTACAATGGCTACAAACTCCCCAGCTTCAATACTAAGGTTAAGGTCTTGTAAAACTTTAACCTCACCATAAAATTTGTGCAGTTGTTCGATCTGAATTTCTGCACCTGTTTTCGCTGGACTTTGTGAGGTTTGTTCTGTGATATTTAAATCATTTACATATTGGCTGATACTTAAATCCGTCATGATCTTGTTCCTTATTTTTGATAACCTGAATGCCAACGTAATAAATAACGCTCTAATAATTGCGCCAATACATCGGCTAATTTTCCTAATAGCGCATAGAGTAGTATGCCGACCAAAACGATGTCTGTTTGTAAAAACTCTCGTGCATTCATGGTCATATAACCAATACCTGACTGTGCAGAAATGGTTTCAGCAACGATCAGAAGAACCCAGACTAAACCTAAGGCAAAGCGAAGTCCGACCAAAATAGAGGGCATAGCACCAGGTAAAATAATCTCTTTATACAGTTGCCAATGGGTTAGACCATAACTTTTACCCATTTCGATCAGTTGTGGATCAACGGAACGGATGCCATGATAGGTATTAATATAAATCGGGAAAAATACCCCTATAGCCACCAAAAATAATTTGGCTGACTCATCAATACCAAACCAAAGAATCACTAAAGGGATTAATGCTAGGGCAGGAATATTTCGGATCATCTGTAACGTGGTATCCAGTAGGTTTGAAGCGACTTTAGATGACCCATTGAGTAATCCAAGCAACAAACCTAAACCACCACCCACGAATAAGCCGAGCAGGGCACGACCCGCACTGACTTTGACATGTTGCCAAAGTTCACCACTGACCAGTAGTGCCCAAAATGCGCTTACTACTGCGCTAGGTGCAGGCAGTATACGGCTTTCAAGCAGTCCCGTTTTTGAAGCAACTTGCCAAACCATAATCAGGAGAATGGGTACAATCCAAGGAAGCACACGCTGCCCGAATTGTTGTGTTCCACGTGAAACTGCATTGTGCTTATTTTGAGTTAAGGCAGTCATGCAAGCTCCTTTTCAGGTTTTTTATATTTGGTTTCTTCGGGAACATAGTTATTTGCCACGATTTCACCAAAAGGACCTGTTAAATTCGGTTGCGCAAGTTTTTCACGTGTTTCTAATGGCAACAATGGGAAAA
This sequence comes from Acinetobacter defluvii, assembly GCF_001704615.3. Classification (NCBI taxonomy): domain Bacteria; kingdom Pseudomonadati; phylum Pseudomonadota; class Gammaproteobacteria; order Moraxellales; family Moraxellaceae; genus Acinetobacter; species Acinetobacter defluvii. The sequence continues at coordinate 3,288,128 of NZ_CP029397.2, read as the reverse complement.
CCAACTCAGCAAAACGAATGGATTCTTCTAAATGCGGATAGCCTGAGAAAATAAAAGTACTGATACCTAGATCAGCATATTCTTGGATACGCTCTGCAACAGTTTGTGGATCACCCACCAAAGCTGTTCCTGCACCGCCACGTACTAGTCCCACACCTGCCCATAAGTTAGGTGATACTTCAAGTTTTGTACGATCGCCATTATGCAACTCAGCCATACGACGCTGACCGACCGAATCCATGTGTTTAAATTTCTTCTGTGCAGCCGCAATGGTGGCATCATCGACATATTGAATCAGTTCTTCAGCAGCTTGCCATGCTTGTTCATTGGTTTCACGTACGATGACATGTAAACGAATACCGTAGTTGAGCGTGCGACCTTTAGCGTCTGCCTTAGCTTTAACAGCCGTAATTTTTTCTTTGACTGCAGCAGGTGGCTCACCCCAAGTGAGATAGGTGTCTACTTGTTCTGCTGCAAGTTCAAGGGCATCCTCAGAAGAACCACCAAACCATAAGGGCGGATACGGTTTTTGTATTGGCGGATAAAGCAATTTCGCATCATCCACACTTAACTGTTCGCCATGAAAGGTAAATGATTCAGCAGTATGTGAACGTGTTAAAATTTCACGCCAAATGGTGGTGTATTCGGCAGCAGTTTTATAGCGCGTGGCGTGGTCTTCATATAAGCCATCGCCTTTAAGTTCTTGCTCATCGCCACCTGTAACAAGGTTAAGTCTAATACGCCCATTCGATAAACGGTCAAAAGTTGCTGCCATGCGTGCTGCAAGGGCAGGCGTGGTCACACCTGGACGTAGTGCCACCAAGAATTTTAAATTTTTTGTCGCATCAATCAAACTTGCTGCTGTAATCCAAGGGTCTTCACAAGAACGCCCTGTCGGAATAAGAACACCTTCATAACCGAGATTATCGACTGCAACAGCGATTTGCTTCATATAAGCATGGTCAACTTGGCGCGCACCTTTACTTGTACCTAAATAACGACTATCACCGTGCGTTGGAATAAACCAAAAAATTTTCATGACTTGAATCCTTTTAAATTATTTGCCAGTCCAAACGGCTAGCTTAATGTTGATCGGTTTGGGAATAATCTTGAGTTCAGCAAAGCGGTTCGCTAACTGTTGCTGATCTGCAATGACTTTGGCTGTCAAAGGTGCAGCAGCAGAAGGTCGTGGACGGCGGTCAATAAAAACCTGGCTTACATTTGGTTTTAAACCTGTGCTTTGTCCGATCAATTGTGCTGTTGCACTTCGATTCGCTTGTACCCATTTATCTGCAGTATTGATTTGTTGAATAATGCCTTTTACTGCCTGAGGATGTTGTTTAACAAAAGAGGTGGAAGCCAAATAAAAGGTATAATTGGGACTTAAACCTTGACCTGAAACCAGAATTTTGGCTTGGTCTTCTAGTTGTGCGGAAGCAAAATAGGGATCCCAAATCGCCCAAGCATCAATTGCCCCTTTTTGGAATGCGGCACGTGCATCGGCTGGTGTCAGCCAGATCGGTTGAATATCTGTCCACTGCAAACCAGCTTTGCGAACGGCTTGTACCAGTAAATAATGCGCACTTGAGCCTTTTTGTAAGCCTATACGTTTGCCCTTTAAATCACTTAACTGGCTTAGTTTTGAATCCTTCGGTACTAAAATGGCTGAAGCCAAAGGCTTTGCTGCTTCATAAGCGATATAATACAAAGGCTTATTGGCAGCTTGTGCATAAACAGGTGGCGTGTCACCCGTCACACCCACATCGATTGAACCTACTGCCAACGCTTCTAAAATCTGTGGTCCTGCGGGAAATTCATTCCAAGAAATTTTGGCATTTGGAAATTCTTTTTCATATAGTTTTTGCTGTTTGGCTACGGCAAAGTTAATCGAGCTTTTTTGAAAGCCGATGCGTAATTGTTGTACGCTTGGATCAACTGCCCAAACTGCTGTTGAGCCCAACATCGCACAGGCAAGTAACATGGTGGTCATGCCATAACTTGAAGCGTTTAACCCTGATGTTGCATGTGTATTCTTGTGATGTTGGGTCATGGGTGTGTCCTCTATAAATGTTATTTCACATAGATTTAATTTGCCAAAATGGCTGCTTGGATATTGATTTTGTTTGGAATCAGTTTTTGTTGATAAAAAGCATCTGCGACAAACTGTTGTTCTTTGGCGACGTCATTGGAAATGGGTTTCACGCCAAAACCCATACGAGAAATCGAAGTATTCAACACATCCAATGCTAAACCTGTTGGTTTTTCTAAGAGCTTGGCTGCATCGACTTGATGCTGAGAAACCCATTGTGTGGTGGTATTTAATTCATTGACCACAATTTTTAAAATCTCAGGATGTTGCTCGGCAAACTTGCGGTCTGCAAGATAGAATTGATGGTTGCTGACAAGGTTTTCTCCTGTTGCTAAAACTTGTGCACCGAGTTGTTGTTCTGCTGCTGCAAAGAATGGATCCCAGATTACCCAAGCATCGACTGCACCTTTTTCAAAAGCAGCACGTGCATCGGCAGGAGGTAGATACACCACGTCAATGTCTTCAAGCTTTAAGTTATTGGCTTCTAAAACTTTTAACAGTAAGTAATGCACGTTAGAGCCTTTATTTAAAACAACTCTTTTGCCTTTTAAGTCTTGTACAGTTTTAATCGCTGAGTCTTGTGGAACGATTAATGCCTCTGCTTTGGGTGCGGCAGGTTGATTGGCGATATAAACTAAATTTGAGTTTGCCGCTTGTGCAAAGATTGGTGGTGCTTCTCCTGCTTCACCAAAAGACACACTACCGACATTTAAACCTTCTAGCAGCTGTGGACCTGCAGGGAATTCGACCCATTTCACAGTGACACCTTTTTCTTTCAAGGCTTTGTCTAAGTCACCACGTGCTTTGATGATGGGTAACAAACCATATTTTTGATAACCAATGTTTAAAGTCGTGGTGTCTGGTTGTTTTGAACACGCAGAGAGCATCATGATCGCAGCAAGACTGCTCCCGAGAACGGTGATTTTTTTCCAAGAAGGTTGAAAAATATGCCTCATGAACCAGATGCTCCTAAAACTTTAAATCTTAAAAAAGTGAATGAGCATCAGCTTAGACAAAATCGTATTTTCAAAAAAATAAGATTTCGATGATTAAATATGAAAAAAAAAGATAAAATGAGAAATGGAAAAGTTATCTAAAATTATGCAAATGAAAACTCGATTTAAAATTTAAATTATTTTTATAAAATATTGAAAATAATCATTTAAACTGATTTTTAAAATAAAAATATATAAACATTCTCATTTTTGCTAAGGACAAAATTAGAAATTTTATATTCTTAAATGAATATCCTTAGCAAAAATGAAGATAAAAAACCAATGTTTTAGACTTAAATCCGTTTATTAAACACCATTGAATTACGTTGATAATTATATAAAGCTTGGCGTGCTTCAGGTAATTCATCGACATTTGCCGCAGCAAAGCCATGCTCTAAAAACCAATGTGCTGTGCGTGTGGTCAACACAAATAGTTGCTGAATTTGCATTTGTTTGGCTTTTTCTTCTAAGAAATGCAGAATTTGACTCCCACGATTGGATTTGCGATAGCTTGGATGGACTGCAACACAAGCGATTTCAGCAGATTTTATTTCATTTGCTGAGGATGGAATGGGGTACAGCGCAGCACAAGCCAAAATTGTTCCATCTCGTTCAATCACAGCAAATTGTCCGATTTCATTTTCTAAACGTTCACGAGAACGATAGACCAAAATACCTTCTTCTTCGAGCGGACGTAATAAGTTGATCAAGCCACCTACATCGGCAATATTTGCCATACGTACTTCTTCATAATGCGCATCGGTGATCATGGTGCCATGCCCATCACGGGTAAACAGTTCTTCAATCAATGCGCCATCATAGGCATAAGACAGCAAATGCACACGATGCACTCCTTTAAGCGAAGCTTCTTTGGCATTCTGTAAATGCAAAGCAATTTCAGCATTTGAATCTTGGTATTTCAAAATATGTTGATCAAGCTGATGTGGCGTGATTTCACGCAATAAGTGCCCATGCTCATCCAATAAACCTTGTTGATTGCCCAAGAAAATCAGTTTATCTGCTTTTAAATGAATGGCTGTTTTGGTGGCAACTTCTTCTGCCAATAAATTAAAAACTTCCCCTGTAGTCGAATAACCCGTTGGACCGAGAACCACGATATTATGATTTTCTAAATGACGTTGAACTGCTTCCGTGTCGATGCTACGTACTTCGCCTGTCAGTTGAAAATCCACCCCATCACGAATACCATAAGGTTTTGCTGTGACAAAATTACCAGAAACAACATCAATGCGTGCACCAAACATCGGTGAGTTAGCCAGTCCCATCGACAGCAAAGCTTCGATTTGCAAGCGAATAGAGCCGACTGCATTCATCACAGAGGCTAAAGACTCGCGTGTGGTTACACGACGACTGAGGTGAATCGGGCTTTGAATGCCTTTTTCTTGTAAATTTTGTGTGATTTGTGGGCGTGCGCCATGCACTAAAATTAAATGAATTCCAAGAGAGTGCAGAAGGGCAATATCATGAATAATATGTTGGAAATTTTCATGTTGAACGGCTTCACCACCAAACATCAGCACAAAGGTTTTACCACGGTGGGCATTGATATAGGGCGCTGAATGGCGAAACCAATGCACATATTGTGGCGTTGTGCCGTGAGTGATTTCAGAATATTCAGGTTGCATATTGCCTATCTCAATGTGTGATGTTCAATCGACAATTCTAAACAAAAAATACAGGCTCAGCATAGCCTGAAAAAAAACACCTTATGCTCTTTAGGAAAAACATAAGGTGTTGGGAGAGTATTTTAAATTAACGGATAAGTTTGACAGTTTTGTGATCTGTGACTTTTAAGATTCCTACCTGCAACAAAGCCCAAATGCTTGGGCTTTACTCGGTGTAATTTTGGTATACGTAGATTAGCCAATAATACGAATAATACGGTTATTGCGCTCATTCACCAATACATAATCACCATTCACTTTGTACCACTGTTGATATTTGCCTGGTTTAGACAAATGGCGATAGTTTTTATAATTTACTTGATAACGTGATGAGCTGAATTGACTTGGTAAATACTGTCCTGAGCGCCACTCACGGCTTGGATTTACACGTTGATTACGCTCATAGCGATCATGGTGGTTGTTTTGATTCCAACGGTGATCATGTTTTTGATCCCATTTCGCTTGTTGAGCATAGCGGTAGTTATTTTGATGATCATAAGGTGCAGCAATCGCTGAGGTTGCAATGAATGCACTGATTGATAAAGCAATGCTCGTCAATACTTTGTTCATAAGATACTCCATTTCATTTAGATTTATTTCGATGAAATAAAAGTACGAAAAAATTGGAGATAAATGGTGAGGGAGATTTAGTTAAATTGTGAAATGTATGAAGATTTGATGAAGAATAGGATTGCACTTGAGGAGAGCCTAAGTTATTCCATTCAAAATAATTTTGGCTTTGTTATTTAAGCTTCTCAAAAACAAAAAAGCCCAAGCATTGGGCTTGAGCAAAAGATTAAAAATAACGATTACATTCCACGAATACCGACAATATTATTATTCTCAGAATCAACTAAAATATAATCATTATTAACCTTGTACCATTGTTGATTACGAGAAGGTTTTGGAAGATTGTTGTCTTTATAATCGACTTTATAACTATTACCACGGTAATGCTGCGGCATCACATAACCTGTTTGCCATTTATGCTGTTGTAAACGGCGAACACCTCGTTCTTCACGTTCACGACGTTGTTCTCTGATTTGGTCTTCATCCTGTTGAAAATCACGAAATCCTTTTTTATGACCTTGACCACGTTGTTCATAACCATCACGATGTGGACCTGCATGCGTCATTGTCGTTGTTGTAGCCAAAACACTGAAAGAAATTGCAAATGCAGTCAACATCTTTTTCATGATAAGCCCTCTTGAATATCGTTATTTTTACTCTGATTACTCTACAAGAAAATTGAAGAGAAACTGTGAAGAAAAATTGACTATTCCTTTAAAAATACAGAGATAATAAGAACAAATAAGATTATTTCCGAGCATCATATAATAAAAAGACGGCTTACGCCTATGTGCAATCCTGCTTTTAGTCGACAAGTTTTAAAAAAAATAGGTCAAGTTCATCTATAACAGATCAAGCAAAATGGGTTTCAAACCTCAAATGTTAGATAACCTATTTTTAGTACCATTGTGCTGACATATCCTCTAAATATTGTACTGCCTCAATCACCAGCGTGGCTTGCTCAGCGTCATCCAAAGCCAAAATGAGATGACAAGGAAGCTGAAATTGTTCGATACGTTGCATTAATTCTACTTTACGTTTTTGATCTGCCATAAGATGACCTCATCTCTAAAGATTTAAAAGATGATTGATGATAAGAATATTTTATTAATTTGAAAAACCGAATAATTTTATGGTTATGATTTGAAAAATAGATTGTAAATAAAAACACCCACTATTTTTTAAATAGCGAGTGTTCGGATGACTTAAAAAAGTTGGCTTTTAATCTTGTGCGTCAATACTTTGACCATTCATATGAATACTGTCTTCACCCATCAAATATAAATAAGCAGGCATGATGTTTTCAGGCGTTGGTAAAGTTTTTGGGTCTTCTGCTGGGTAGGCTTTGGCACGCATTGCTGTCCGTGTACCACCTGGATTAATACAATTAAAACGAATATTTGGATAAGTGCGTTCTTTTGCAAAAATTTGGCTGACAGCCTCAATGGCAATTTTTGAGACAGAATAAGCGCCCCATTCAGCACGTGCTTCACGTCCTACGCCAGAACTTGCAAAAACGACAGATGCATTTTCAGATTTTTCTAAAAGTGGCATTAACTCTTGGGTTAAAACGAAAGGCGCACGTAGATTTACAGCCATCACATCATCCCAAACTTCTTCTGGGTAATGCGCCAATTGCACACGTTCACCTAAAATACCAGCATTATGCAAAATACCATCTAAACGACCAAACTGTTGCTCTAAGGTCTGTACCAGCAGTTCATAATCTCGAGGTGATGCGGTCGAGAGCTGTAAAGGTAAAATTGCAGGTTGTGGTGCGCCTAAAGATTCGATTTCATCATAAATCACTTCGAGTTTGTTGAGCGTGCGACCATGTAAAACCACGGTTGCCCCATGTAGGGCATAACTCAACGCTGCGGCACGTCCAATACCGTCTCCCGCACCCGTAATCAGAATAATTTTATCCTTGAGTAAATCTGGGCGAGGTTGATATTCAGAATATTTCATGGGAGACCTCCTATAGTTGTTATGCTGTCATTATATTTTTGCATCCCGTTCAATCCCTACTAAGGTATTGATGGCATGATGTAGCTCAGTGACATTATGAACAATATCATCGGCGTGCCATGCATTTAAATCGTCTTTATGTTGCAAAGGTAAATACCCATAAGCCGCTAAAATGGTGTACATCTGGGCATTACGACCTGCATCAATATCTCGTGGATGATCACCTACATAAATAATCTGTTTCGCATCAATCTTCAAGTGCTTTGCAGCTAAATACATCGGCTCTGGGTCAGGTTTGGTATGTTTGACATCTTCAGGACAGACCAACACAGCACAACGTTCAGTTAAGTTTAAAGCTTTCAACAATGCTTCACTGAGCCAACGTGGTTTATTGGTGACAATGCCCCATGGGATTTGATGTTGCTCTAAATCTTCTAACAACGGATACATGCCTGCAAAAAGGTCAGTATCTACTGCAATATCTGCGCCATAAATATCTAAAAAACGTTGACGATGGGCTAAAAACACAGGGTCATCCACCTCTAGTTCAGGATAAACCAGTTTCACCATTGCTCGTGCGCCTTCAGACACTTGCGTGCGGATCAAGGCTGCATCGACAACTTCACAGCCTTTTTCACGGCACATATTTTGAAGAATACGAATAAAATCGGCTGCGGTATCAATCAAAGTTCCATCGAGATCAAACAGTACTGCTTTCATTGAGCAGACTCATTGGTGGTGTACACCATATAGTTGACATCTACATTTGGCGCTAACCAGTAATGTTTGGTCAATGGGTTGTAATGTAGCCCTGTCATGTCTTTGAGTTTTAAACCTGCACCACGAATGTCATGTGCAAGCTCAGATGGCTTAATAAATTTATGATAATCATGTGTACCACGTTTGAGTAAGCGCAAAACATACTCTGCACCCACAATGGCAAATAAATAAGATTTTGGATTACGATTAATGGTCGAGAAGAACACATGACCATTCGGTTTGACCAGTTTTTGGCAGGCTTGAATGATCGATGCTGGATCAGGTACATGCTCTAACATTTCCATACAAGTCACGATGTCATATTGACCTGCTTGTTCTTCAGCGAGTTGTTCTACAGGAATTTGGCGATATTCAATATTGTGTACATTTTCTTGTTCTGCATGTAAACGAGCGACATTGAGTGGAGCTGCACCCATATCGATGCCCAGTACATCTGCACCACGACGTGCCATGCTTTCTGCCAAAATACCACCACCACAGCCGACATCAAGGATTTTTTTACCTGTTAAACCGCCCGCATGTTCATCAATCCAGTTTAAACGCAGTGGATTAATTTGGTGTAATGGGCGGAACTCTGCGTGCTGATCCCACCATAAGGCTGCAAGTGCTTCGAATTTTGCAATTTCTTGTGGATCAACATTGAGTTGCGACATGGGAGCCACCTCTGGGTCATTTGTTTTAATAAAAAATTAAGTTTAACTATGCTAGTGTACCCATAATTCTGAAAAAAGCGATGAATCGTGTAAAAAAGTTCACAGAAGGAAAACGATTTTCCCATATTTGTTTTATAGTTACTGCATAAGCTAGACAAAATGATATTAGAGGACAAAAACTGAAATGAAAAAGTTAATTTTAAGTAGTATGACGACCATGCTAATGGCATTTTCTGTAAATGCAATGGCTGCTGATTTTGTTGCTGGAAAAGATTATACCGTGGTACAAAATCCTGGCAAAGTTGATGTGCCTGGCAAAATCGAAGTGCGTGAATTTTTTTGGTACGGTTGCCCACACTGTTTTAAATTAGAGCCACATATGCAAGCATGGCTGAAAAAGATTCCTAAAGATGTGAACTTTGTGCGTACCCCTGCTTCTATGAATCCACTTTGGGAACAAGGCGCTCGTGCGTATTTTGTTTCTGAAGCACTTGGTGTGCGTAAACGTACCCATTTACCATTATTCCATGCCAATGGTACGGGGCAGCAAATTCTACAAAAAGATCAATTTGCTAAATTCTTTACCAAATATGGTATTCCTGAGGCGAAATTTAACAGCACTTATAATTCATTTGCGATCACTGCCAAAGTATCACAAGCGAACAAACTGGCGCAGCAATATCAGTTGAGTGGTGTCCCAGCAGTTGTGGTAAATGGTAAATATGTGGTGCAAGGCGAAGACCAAAAAGTCGTGCAAGTGGTTGAATACTTAATCAATAAAGAACGTAAATAAGTATTTAAATACAATAAACCCGCAACAAGCGGGTTTATTTTGATCTTTACTTGTCGTTATTGTTGGAAACTTGAATCTTTGTATTCGCTACTTTTAGTACTTTCCCAATTTAAAATTCCTCTCAAAATAAAGCGAATTTGGGTCACAGACTGCTTTTTAAACACCATTTTTTGTAATTCCAACTCAATCCCAGCATATTGTCGGTTTAAGCTGAGCCATGACATTGCCCATGTAAAAGAAGAATTAATCAGTAAACTGGTGAAAACACGTAAGTCATTTTCATTTTGAAAATGTTCAAATAGTTCTAATTTTTTTAAATTGCTGCTGAGGTCATCATTGAGATAATGAATTTCTCGCTCAATCGCATGTCGTACTGCTTCTGAACCACCCCAACGTTCCGCAATCATAAAAATCCACTGTTGTGGATACTGTTCAACGGCTTCAAAAAACAAATCCATCGTGGTTTGTGTTTTAGCTTCAGGCAAAGCCAAACCTTGTGCGAGCTGATGCAAAACATTTTTTAAATACAATGCCACTTGGTCGACCAACTCTTTGCCTAATTCTTCCATGTCTTGGAAATGTCGATAAAACGCAGTAGGCACTAAACCCACTTCACGTGCCACTTCACGCAGGCTGATACTCGCAAATGAACGACCTGATGTGCTTAAGCTAAGCGCAGCATCTAGTAAAGCCTGACGACTTTGCTGTTTGCGTTCATCCCGAATTGACATTGTTTCACCTTCATTTTTGCGATGACAAGAGTTTATCAAATAAACCTACAAATTAAACGACGAATGTCAGTGAACAGATGTTGACTCAATTTAAAAATAAGTATAGTTTACGACTGTTCACTAAAAGAACGTATGTTCACTCAATAAATAGCCAGCATAAAGAGGAACGCAACATGAGTAAACTAATGGCAATGCAAACGCTGTCATATCAACCTGAATGGGTGCGTGAAGATTTCGTTGATTTTATCGCAGCAAAGATCAATCCGCTTTGGGCGTGGAAAAAGGTCAAAGCTTCCATCGTCAAAACTCGGGCACTTAGTCCTGACTTTTATCAAATTGAATTACGTCCCAACCGTAATTTTAAATACCAACAACTACAAGCAGGACAAAGTGTTTTAGTGACTGTGGTGATCGAAGGTGTACGTCAGCAACGCCATTATTCGATCGTCAAAGTTTTAGCCAATGGTGACATTATTTTAGCCGTGAAACGCCAAGGTAAAGTGTCTAAAGCACTTTCTGAACTTACATTTGGTAGCATTGTGGAAATTTCACAAGCACAAGGTGAATTCACACTAAATCAGGAGCATACAGCATTATTATTGATTGCTTCAGGCAGTGGAATCAGTGCCATTTATTCACTCTTACAGGCAGCTTTAAAGCAGTCAAAGCGTGAAATTTCTATGTTGTATTTTAGTCGGGATGAGGCATTTCATGCAGAATTACAACACTTGGCGACACACTATCCCCAGCTCAGCTATCAACATTTTAATACCTTAAAAACCAAACAACATTTAAATATTGAACTGCTTGAACAATATGTTGCCGATTTTAAACAACGTCAAACCTATGCTTGTGGTGCAAACGGTATGATGCAAAGTCTGCAACAGATTTATACCGATCTAAAAATACAAAACCAGCTTAAACAAGAATATTTTCAAGTGCTTGCAGATGAAAACCTAACTGAGCAATCCGTGACTTTTTTACGCGCACAACAACAGTTTTTAGCCAAAACCAATCTACTTGAAAGTGCTGAACAAGCAGGCTTAAAACCTACACATGGGTGTCGTATGGGGGTGTGCAATACCTGTACCTGTACCAAAGTCAGTGGTTCAACCAAAAATATGCTCACAGGTGAGATTGACCATGCTGCTAATACTCAAATTAAGTTATGTATCAGCCAAGCACTGAGTCCAGTGATCATTAACCTTTAATCAATCTATCGTAGTGTTTAAAAAAATCGGGAGAAAAACAATGAATATGTCCATAAATTTTGAAAATTCCTCTAAATCTAAGCATTTAAGCCCTGAACAAATCGTTGAGTTTGGTCAGCGTGTCGATGAAATCCGTCGCGAGGTGATGGACAGTTTAGGTGAACAAGATGCGCAGTATATTTATAAAATCCGTAATTTTGTCCGTTATAGCGAGATCGCTTCTCGTGGCATGTTGATGTTTGCAGGGTGGTTACCGCCTGTGTGGGTAATTGGCACAGGCTTATTGGGGCTTTCTAAAATTGTAGAAAATATGGAACTGGGTCATAACGTAATGCATGGTCAGTTTGATTGGCTCAATGATCCGAGTTTAAACGGTGCAAATTATGACTGGGACACCATGGCAACAGGGGATGATTGGAAATATACCCATAATTATGTGCATCATACCTATACCAATATTGTCGGCATGGATCATGATGTAGGTTATGGTTTGTTGCGTGTGAGTGAGTCGCAAAAATGGGAGCCTCGTTTCTTATTTAATATTCCTTTAGCGATTCAATTGATGGTGTTTTTTGAGTGGTATGTTGGTGTGCAAAATCTACACTTAGAAGATGTTTTGGTTTATAAGACCAAAACGTGGAAGCAAGTGTGGGCGGATGCAACAAAATTTCGTAAAAAAGCCCGCCGTCAGATTTTAAAAGATTATGTGTTTTTTCCTGTGATTGCCGGACCAAATGCGATTCCAGTTTTTGCAGGAAATGCGGTAGCGAATATCATTCGTAGCTTATGGGCATCAGCAGTGATTTTTAATGGTCACTTTACTGAGGACGCTGAAACATTTGAGCCTGATAATACTGAAAATGAAACACGTGCTGAGTGGTATTTACGGCAAATTCGTGGCTCGAGTAATTTTAGTGGGGCAGAGTGGTTACATATTTTAAGTGGAAATTTGAGTCATCAAATTGAGCATCATTTATTCCCAGATATGCCAGCCAACCGTTATGCGGAAGTTGCACCGAAGATCAAGGCTTTATGTGCTGAATATGGCATTCACTATAATGAAGCTAATTTCTTTCAGCAGTTTTGGAGTGTTTGGGTGCGTTTAGCCAAGTGTTCTTTACCAAATCATATCACGGCTAAAATTATGCAGTCAGTGCAAAAAGTGAAGGGCATTTTTGCTTAGTTTCGCTTAAGAATACTTTGAAAATTTAAGTTACAAATATGCGTGGAACATGAATAATCTATAAAAAAGTTCAGATCGATAGATCTGGACTTTTTAATATGTTCTAAGGTTATGATTTATGATATGAAATTGAAGCTATGTCGCATAAGTTGTATTATGCTGATTTTAGAAATTCTAATATGTAAGAGCATAATGCTATGCAAACTTTAAAGGTCTACGGATTAACATATAATTGGACTACTTATAAAACTTTAAATTTCAAAGAAATACATGGGTTAAATTTTGATAATGATGAAATTGAAGTTCTAGAAATTCAAAGTCCAGATTGTGATTTTCATATTGTTATTCGTATAGATACACATAAATATCTAAGATTATCAGAAAACTATAATTGGCTTAAAAAAATCCTAAGATGTCCTAAACATCACTCTATTTATATTCGTTATTTGATGAGCATGCTCATTCTCGGAACGTATTTTTCTAAAAAATATCATATCACTCAAACTGGAATACGACTGTATCTTGCTCGACATAGGGTTCGTCATATTGGTGAGGGAGAAATCGAAAATAAACATATTGAAAAGCTTATACAATTTATCAATAGTGACCGCTTTAAACCATACATCACAAATTCTAGTGGAACAGCTATTTTAAGAGAAGCATCTGAAAATGAAGTAATTCAAATAATCTCCATTTAATATAATTGCGCTTATGAGAAATTCAATTATTAATTTTTATCACATGTTACCTAAGGCATAAGTTTGGTACTGTATCTTTGTCTGAGAAATTTTAGACAAACTGTATTTTTATTTGCCAACGCCAAAAACACCATCTTGTAACAAAACCATCACCTTATCATCTGCTATACTATGTCGCATTATTTTTCAGTAAACGAAGGATTTACTATGCGTCTTGACCAACGTGCATTAGACCAATTACGTGATGTCAAAATCACCCGTAACTACACACGTTATGCAGAAGGTTCTGTATTGGTTGAATTTGGTCATACAAAAGTGCTGTGTACTGCGAGTATTGACAACTCAGTACCACGTTTTTTAAAAGGTCAAGGACAAGGTTGGGTCACTGCTGAATACGGCATGTTGCCACGTTCTACTCATACCCGTAGTGACCGTGAAGCTGCACGTGGTAAACAATCAGGACGTACCCAAGAAATCCAGCGTTTGATTGGTCGTAGCTTACGTGCCATGGTTGACCTTAAAAAACTTGGTGAAAATACGATTACCATCGACTGTGATGTGATCCAAGCTGATGGTGGGACACGTACAGCATCGATTACAGGCGCAGCAGTGGCTTTGATTGATGCCATGAACGTATTGCTTGAAAAGAAAAAAATTAAACAAGACCCTTTAAAAGGCTTGGTTGCTGCGATTTCAGTTGGCATTTATAAAGATGAAGTGTTGCTTGATCTTTGCTATGAAGAAGACTCAAACTGCCAAACAGACTTAAATGTGGTGATGACCCAAGCAGGCGAGTTTATTGAAATTCAGGGTACTGCGGAAGAAAAACCATTCACCCGTGCACAATCAAATGCCATGCTCGAAATGGCGGAAAAAGGCATTGCAGAACTCGTGAAAAAACAACAAGAAGCATTGGGTTGGTAAATTTTTGCTTGAAAATAAACGCATCTTCGGATGCGTTTTTTATTTTCTGAATCAAAAATCAACTTCATGAAATTGACATTAAAGTTTCACCCTATTGTCATTGCTGTCCTATTGACTATGCCTATCTTTAATTCATGGATAGACAAATGCGAAATATCTTTCTCGTATTCATTGCAAGTATCAGCATGTTACTCAGCGCATGTAATGATGATAATGACGATCATTCGACTACACCTGAGCCACCAAAACCATCCACCTGTAAAGCACACTGTGCACCATAATAATAAATGAAGGTAACTCAAATGAATCGTCGTGATTTTTTAATTAACTCTAGCAAAACCATGTTTGGTGCTGCTGCACTGGCAAGCTTTCCTGCTAGTATTCAAAAAGCTTTGGCGATTGATGCCAAAGTTGAAACAGGCACAATTCAAGATGTCAAACACGTGGTGATTTTGACCCAAGAAAATCGTTCTTTTGATAATTATTTTGGTACCTTAAAAGGCGTACGAGGTTTTGGTGATCGCTTTACCATTCCATTGTCAAATGGACGTAAAGTTTGGGAACAGTATGATAAAAATAAAAATAAAGTTCTGCCTTATCATTTAGACAGTAAATTAGGCAATGCACAGCGTGTCAGTGGTACACCACATTCTTGGAAAGATGGGCAAGATGCATGGGATGCTGGGCGGATGGGCAATTGGGTGGAACACAAACAACCGCAATCGATGGGATATTACAAACAAGTCGAATTAGAATACCAATTTGCACTCGCCAATGCATTTACCATTTGTGATGCTTATCACTGTGCAATGCATGCAGGTACCAACCCGAATCGAAAATTTATTTGGACAGGCACCAATGGTCCAACAGGTGCCAATGTTGCAAGTGTCGTAAATGAATTTGATGCGATGGGTGCATCTACAGTCGGCTATGATTGGATGACTTATCCTGAGCGTTTGCAACAAGCAGGGGTGACATGGAAGGTTTATCAAGCTATGCCTGATAACTTTACCGACAATCCATTGGCTGGTTTTAAACAATACCGTCGTGCGAATGAGCTATCAGGTCAACCTGTGAGCCATGATGATGTGAAAAGCCCAGCTTATGATGAAAGAATTGATGCGACTCAGCCATTATATAAAGGCATTGCTAATACCATGCCCGATGGGGGCTTTTTACAAGCCTTAAAAGACGATATTGCACAAAAGAAATTACCACAAGTGAGCTGGATTGTTGCACCTGCAACTTATAGTGAACATCCTGGACCATCAAGCCCAGTACAAGGGGCGTGGTATATTCAAGAATTATTAAATGCATTGACTGCCAACCCAGAAGTATGGAGCCAAACCGTACTTTTGGTGAATTTTGATGAAAATGATGGGTTCTTTGATCATATTCCATCGCCAAGTGCACCATCGCGTGATGAAAAAGGCAATCTTCAAGGTAAAACCACATTAAGCAATAACCAATTAGCATTTGAATATTTTGATCATGTCGCAGTGGCAGGGTCTAAATCTCAACCTCAACCCGATGGTCGTGTGTATGGACCTGGGGTTCGAGTACCTATGTATGTAATTTCACCTTGGAGCCGTGGTGGATGGGTCAATTCTCAAGTATTTGACCATACTTCTGTGATTCGTTTCTTAGAAGAGCGTTTTGCAGTAAAAGAACCCAATATCAGTCCTTATCGTCGTGCGGTTTGCGGTGATTTGACGACAGCATTTAATTTTAAAACCCCAAACACCTCTGCTTTACCGACCTTAGCAGGTCAAAAAACCAAAGATCAGGCAGATGCAATTCGTCAGGCGCAAGCAGCTTTACCACAGGTGGCTCGACCAAATTCGGAGATTTTTCCTGAACAAGAAATAGGTGTGCGTCCATCTAAAGCATTACCTTATATTCTACATACCAGTGCCAAAGTCGATGCAGCAACACAAAACGTTAAATTGATGTTTTCAAATACAGGGACTCAAGCTGCAGTATTTCATGTTTATGATCGTTTAAACCTAAATGCGATTCCAAAACGTTACATGGTGGAAGCAGGCAAGCAACTAGAGGATGTATGGACGAGATTGAATGACAAATATGACTTGTGGGTGTTGGGACCGAATGGTTTCCATCGTAGTTTTACGGGGGATTTAACTGAAAAAAATCAGCAAGAAAGTCTACCTGAAATTCGTATTTGTGTAGAAGAATGTAGTTATAAACTGACTCTAAAAGTACGTAATGATGCCAATAAAACTGCCAAACTTATCGTGAAAGCCAATGCCTATTTACCCAATAAAACGTGGGAAATTGAAACCCATACAACCGAGCAAGCCTTAGTTTTAGATATGACTGAGTTTGGGGGCTGGTATGATTTCACGGTGAGTATGCAGCATGATTCATCTTTTAGTCGTCGTTTTGCAGGTCGTATTGAAAATAATAAGGATTCGATTTCAGATCCATATATGGGTATTCAGGTTTAAAACCGATATGATTCAATAAGGTGCTATGGCACCTTATTGTTATTCAATGCGTTCAACATGTTTAAGATTTACATTTCCCCACATAAAAATATGGTTGATGTAACTTTTTCTCGAAAAAATCAGCATGCTTTATTTTTAGACTGGTTATCTTTAGAAATGACAAAGTGAGGAAATATGAATTTATTGATTATTGCCATGATGGTGGCAACATTTGTGTTAATGACTACAGCGCCCCGTTCAGTACAAGACCTTTAGCAAATATCTGAATAGCAGTATTCTTCTCAACAGGTTAAAGTACAACAGCAAAAAGCTTCTAAAAATTCAACTAAGAATTCTGAAGCTTAATCGCAAAATATTCTTATAATGCAGCCTGATTGGCTTCTAAACTCGGACGCATCACCTGATAACTAAAGTTTTTTCCATCTAAAATATCAAGATTTAGAGTTTTATACTCCTTTAATAACTGTGCTGCATTGCCTTCACAAGTTTTAGTCATGTGATTGCCAGTTTTATGAATTGCTGCATAACATGCATTCACTTTTTGAATAAATTGGTAGTACGGTGACAGTGGCACATGCGCTGCTTTTAATACCTGAGGCGCAAGAAAATGCGCTGAGATAAACGGTTCAGCCCATTGCTTTTTATTTAGTGGGAAATTACTCCAAATTGCCAAAGGTGTTTGGTAAAAACGGACATCGTTTTTTTCAGTTTTGGCTTGTTCAGTGCCCCAAAAACCATATTCATCGTAGACGTTTTGTAGGTTAGGCAAATGATCACCAAAGAAAATCACGATAGTTGGACGCTCTAACTGTTGGGCAGAATCAAGTAAGGCTTTTAAATGCTGATCAGCACGTTGCATACCTGATAAATAGGTATTTAAAGCGCGTTTCGATCGATCACTAATACCAGACTTGGTAATTTTAAAATTATTTGCACCAAAACGGTCATCATTATACATCGGATGATTTTCGACACTAATGGCATAAATAAATTGTGGTTGATCCTGCTGTTTGAGTTGTTGTTGAATACTGTTATAAATCAACTCATCATTCGCCCAACCTGCTTGGTTGATATATTTTGCACGCTGTGCGGCACTGACCATATTTTCAATCGAGGTAAATTGCTGAAAACCTAGGTTTTGATAAACGCTGCTGCGATTGTAAAAATATTTACCATTGTTATGCATAGCAGTGGTGTTATAACCCAAACTATTTAAATACATCGCCAATGAATAGGTTGGACGTTTTAATTTCGCCACGTATGCCAACTGATTTTGATTTAAATGGGTGTTTAAACTGGTCAATACCTCAAATTCGACATTGGCAGTGCCACCACCAAAACTTGGTGATAGCAATTGACTTACCTGATTTTTTGCAATGGTCGGGGTGATGTTTGTAGGAATTGATGGATCGAGTTTTGTCGCATCCCAATGTGATTCACTCATTACAAAAATAATATTGGGCAATACCTTGTCTGAATCTACATTATTTTGATTTTTAGTATTTGCTACAATCGGTGGTGTCAGTAAGCTTTGAATCTTTGCTTCAGGAATATGTGCTGTATTGGAAACTTTGGCTTTAATACCATCTACAGTTTTTGAAAAGAAAAATGCACTAAAGCCAAGTTGGCGAATATTCATATGATCGCCGACCCAATCGCTGTGTGTATTGGGTAAATAAATATTGTATTTACATAGACTTGGTTTATTTTCATCTGAGCAGATTTCACTAAAATTATTTTGAAAATTTGCAGTAACAAAGAAGCCTAAAATCGAAAAAGATAACATTGCATTGAGCCAAAGCAATGTATTGTTTTCTGCACGTTCTTTTTTATATAACCCCCACATGAGTGCGATACAGATGATCAGCCCTGCAAAAAAAGCTAATTTTAAGAGCATCGGTGCCGCAATTAAAGTTTCCTTTGCCAGTAAAAAATCACTAGGAATCAAACTTGCAGACAAGTATTGTTCTTTTTTGATATTGATCAAAGTTAAAATAAAGATCAATACTTGGCTGACTAAAATCGTGGCAAAAGTACGTCTTAAAACCACATAAATCAAACTAATCAAAGCATAATTTAAGAGTACTGAAAAACCATATTTAAATAGACGTAACTTTCGATAAGCCTCAGGCAAGTTCAAGAAATGTTGAATATTTTCTTGATATAGAAAAAAAGCCAAGATTGATACAAAAGCCACAAGTAAAAAAAGTACTTGTTGTCTTAAAGTCTTCATTTGCAGAAAGAAGTTTGAGTTAAGGAGGATCGCAATTATAAGCCGATGAGTTAGGCTTTCAAAGGATTAAACGGATTAAATTGTAATCAAAATGCAATGATGATTTCTCCTTGGTTACATTTGTTCCCAAAGAGAAATTAATCATACTTAAAATATTTTAAGCATTAAAACGCATTGATAAATCAACAGCTTTAACGTCTTTAGTTAACACACCCATCGAAATATAATCTACACCTGTGCTTGCCACTTCACGTAAATTTTCAATGGTAATATTGCCTGATGCTTCTAATTTACAACGTCCTGCAACATGCTTGACCGCATCAATCATTTGTTGTTGACTGAAATTATCCAACATCACAATATCTGCTTTGGCTTCGAGTGCTTGATTAAGCTCATCCCATGTTTCAACTTCAACTTCAACAGGTTTGCTTGGTGCGATCTGATGGGCTTTGGCAATGGCTTGTACGATTCCACCTGCTGCCATGATGTGATTTTCTTTAATTAAAAAGGCATCAAACAAACCCAAACGATGGTTTTGACCACCACCTATAGCCACCGCATATTTTTGTGCAATGCGTAAGCCCGGTAAGGTTTTACGGGTATCGAGCAGTTTGGTATTCAAACCTTCAAGCTGTTTGACATAGTTTGCTGTTTTGGTCGCCACAGCCGATAAGGTTTGTACAAAATTTAAAGCAGGGCGTTCCACCGTTAGTAAGCTACGTGCTGAACCTGCAAGTTTGTAAATAGTTTCATTGGCTTTGACCAAGTCACCATCATTTTTCAGCCATGTGATTTGTACTGTTGGATCATAAGCTTTTAATAAAGCATTCACCCACGGTTGACCTGCCAAAATCATGTCTTCGCGTGTGATGATGGTTGCAGTTGCTTGTTCATCTTCGGGCGTGAGTAGGGCAGTAAGATCACCTTCGCCAATATCTTCTTGTAGTGCTTGTTGTATATTGATAAGAATAGATTGTTCAAGCAAAGACTGAGGTATACTCATAAATTCCCTATATATTCGCTCTTAAAAATTGAGCGATATATTAACATTGTCCCTGAATGTTTGGAGAAGTTTTTATTTTAAGTTTGATCGGAGTAAACTATCTCCCACAATTCAAAGCCATACTTGAATGATGTTATAGGAAAAATTATGCAGACAGCACCACAGTTTCAAGTTGTAGATGGGCAGCTCTTGGGTGCTCGGCAAGTGGCTTCTCCAAATTTTAATCAACGTCCTGAAAATACAGAAATTCAACTGATCGTCATTCATAATATTAGTTTGCCGCCTTCACAGTTTGGTGGAGGATATATTGAACAATTTTTTCAAAATCAACTGGATTGGTCAGCACATCCTTACTTTAAAACCATAGAAGGCATGCAGGTTTCGACACATTTACTAATTTTAAGAACAGGTGAAGTACTGCAATTTGTCAATTTTAAAGATCGGGCTTGGCATGCAGGGCGTTCAAGTTATTTGGGTAAAATAGAATGTAATGATTATTCGATTGGAATTGAGTTAGAGGGCAGTGATGATCAAGAGTTTGAACACGTGCAATATAATGTGCTTGCTCAAGTGGTTGCCACCTTACAAAAAGCCTATCCCAAAACCAGCCAACATCTCGCTGGGCATTCAGATATTGCACCCAATCGAAAAACTGATCCAGGTCCCCATTTTCGATGGGACGATTTTAGAACACAACTTCATAAGCAAAAACAATAAGTCATTTATGATTTTACAACGATATTTGTTTTGAGTTTATTTACAATAGCGACTTTATTTTAACTGGGTGAATGCAATGGCGCTGTGGCGATCCACCTTTATTGTCAGTTCAATGACCATGTTGTCACGAGTCTTAGGACTGGTACGAGATATGGTGTTGTTAAATGTCTTTGGTGCAGGTAAAGACTTCGATACCTTTGTGGTTGCATTTCGTATTCCCAATTTCTTTCGGCGGTTGTTTGCTGAAGGCGCGTTTTCGCAAGCGTTTATTCCTGTTTTAACTGAATATAAAACTACAAAATTACATGCTGAAGTACAAATTTTAATTAGCCGAGTGTTTGGCTGTTTGTTGACAGTGATGTCATTGTTGACCTTATTTTGTATGATCGCAGCGCCTGTGATTTTGTATGTTTATGCACCTGGTTTCCATAATGATCCCGCTAAATTTGATTTAGCAGTGGATATGTTCCGCTTAACCATTCCTTATTTAATGTTTATGTCGTTGACGGCTTTTGCAAGCAGTATTTTAAATAGTTATGGTTCTTTTGCATCTCCTGCATTTTCACCTGTGCTTTTAAATGTGGCAATGATTGCAGGTGCATGGTGGCTTGCACCACATATGGCTGAGCCGATTATGGCATTGGGTTGGGCTGTGGTTGCAGCAGGTATTTTACAACTTGCCATTCAAATTCCTGAGTTATGGCGTAAAAAATTACTGATTCCACCTAAAGTTGATTTTAAACATGAAGGTGTGGAGCGTATTTTAAAATTGATGTTGCCTGCCTTATTTGGTGTATCGGTCACACAAATTAACTTATTGCTCAATACCATTTGGGCATCGTTCATGCAAGATGGTTCGGTGTCTTGGTTGTATAGTGCTGAGCGAATGACGGAATTGCCTCTGGGCTTAATTGGTGTTGCGATTGGTACCGTAATTTTACCATCTTTGTCTGCAAGTAAGGCAGAACAAGATCAAGAAAAATTCAAAAAAATGTTGGACTGGGCAGCACGTGTAATTGTACTGGTGGGGGTGCCTGCAAGTATTGCATTATTTATATTATCTACGCCTATTATTGAAGCACTTTTTCAACATGGTGCTTTTGATGTACGGGATACACAAATGACTGCGATGGCATTGCAATGTATGAGTGCTGGAGTATTGGCATTTATGTTAATTAAAGTTTTTGCACCTGGTTTTTATGCAATCCAAGATACCAAAACCCCTGTACGTGTCGGTTTAATGGCGGTGGCAGCCAATGCGATTTTGAACGTGATCTTTATCGGATTCTTTAAATTAATCGACTGGCACGCAGAACATATGGCACTCGCGATTGCATCATCTGGTTCTGCGTTGGTCAATGCGGGCATGCTGTATTTTTATTTACATAAGCGTAATATTTTTCGCTTTGGTGCACATTGGAAAAAGTTGTTTATACAGTTCCTGATTGCGAATATCAGCATGATTGCTGTGCTTTGGTATGCGTTGACTTGGTATGATGGCACAGTTTCTCAATGGATGCGTATTCTTGAAGTGGTTGGGCTATGTGTGGCAGGTGTATTGGCATATGCGATTGGTTTAGTTGCAAGTGGATTTAGACCACGTCATTTAAGACACTGATCCAATTAAATATTTCAAAAAACCTATAAGTCGGCCATGAGTTATAGGTTTTTATATAGGTGTTTATTTTACATTGATTAATTCAATGTCAAAAATCAATGTGCTGTTGGGTGGAATTGTTCCTTGTACACCGTCTTGCCCATACGCAAGTTTCGCAGGAATATATAAAGTTGCTTTACTACCTACTTTTAATAATTGCAGCCCTTCAGTCCATCCAGTAATCACTTGATTGAGTGGAAATTCAATTGCTTCACCACGCTCGTAGGAACTATCAAAAACTGTCCCATCCAAGAGTTGACCTTTATAATGGGTAGTTACGATTGATGCTGGATTGGGCTGTTTACCATTACCCATATGATGTATTTTATACTGTAGACCCGAAGCAGTAGTGATTACACCAGATTTTTTGGCATTATCCTTTAAAAATTTCACTTCTTGAGCAAAATTTTTTGCTGCTTCTTGCGTTTGTTTGACTGTTAATGTTTTTTGAAGTTCATGATAGGCAGCTTGTAATTCTTCTTCAGTATAGATATTGGCTTTATGTGCTTTTTGATCACGGATTCCCTGAATAAAAGGATCAATGATGACTTCATCAGGAGATTGAGAAGCAACTTCATAGCCGAGCGCATAGCTGATTTTATCAGCCGCTGATGCAGCAAAAATTGAAGAATGGCATAAAAGAAGAGTTGAAAAGAAAATTGTTTTTTTAAGCATGTGTGACCTTAAAATAAAAAGAGAGCTAAAAAGCTCTCAAATTATAAATAAAATTAAGGTAAAACTTTTAATAATTCGACATCAAAAATTAAGGTGCTATTTGGTCCAATCGCATCTCCTGCGCCAATTTCACCATAAGCGAGTTTTGCCGGAATGAAGAGGCGATATTTAGCACCTTCTTGCATAAGTTGTAAACCTTCAGTCCATCCTGCAATCACTTGGCTAACTTGAAAATCAACAGCTTGTCCACGGGCGATAGAACTATCAAACACGGTGCCATCCAGTAAACGACCTTCATAGTTTACTGAAACTTTTGATGTTGCACGTGGCTTATTGCCTTGACCCGCTTGTAAAACTTGATACTGTAAACCTGATTTGGTGGTGATAATGCCAGCTTTTTTTGCATTCTCAGCTAAAAAAATGTCACCTAGTTTGCCATTTTCTTGCGCAGTTTTTTGAAACTCTATCAGTTGTTTAGCTTCACTTTGCTGCTTGTATTGTGTTAATGCTTTTGCCATTTCTTCATCAGTTAAGCTGGCTTTTTGTCCTGCTGCACCTTGTTTTAAGCCTTGAATAAAGGCATCTAGGTCGATGTCTTTTAGAGTTTCGGCATTATTTTTACCCATGACATAGCCATAACTATAACCAAGTTGATCTTTTTGTGGGCTTTTATTGTGAATGGTTGCTGCCTGACTTGTTGCAACCGTCATTATTACACTCAGGCATAAAATCTTTTTTTTCATCGTCAAAATCCAAAAAGGAGAGCAGATGCTCTCCTTTATTCATTATTTTACTTTAATTAATTCAACATCAAAAATTAAGGTACTGTTAGGAGGAATGGTACCAGGCACGCCTTGTTCACCATACGCCAATTTAGATGGAATATATAAAGTTGCTTTTCCACCTTCTTTCATGAGTTGCAAACCTTCAGTCCATCCCGGAATCACTTGGTTGAGTGGGAACTCAATTGGTTCACCACGATCGTATGAACTGTCAAATACTTTACCATCTAGTAACTGACCTTTGTAATGTACAGTGACCACTGATGTTGCTGTAGGAGCTTTACCAGTGCCTTCTTTAATGATTTTATATTGAAGACCTGAAGCGGTGGCTTTAATATCTGCTTTTTTCGCATTTTCAGTTAAAAAACTATCATTTTTAGAGACAGCTGCTTGAGTATCAGCAAGTTGCTTTTTTTGCATTTCTTTTTGAAATTCCATATAAGCCGCTTGTAATTCTTCATCTGTAAATATGCGCTCTTTTTTGGCATGCGCATCACGAATCCCTGTAATAAATGTATCTACATCAACTTCAGGTGGGGTTTGGCTTGCGACTTCATAGCCTAAAGCATAGCTAATTTTTTCGACTGGTTTTGCTGTTTTTGAAATAGAACTTGAGTTTACGTCAGCAGGGTGTTGAGTTGCATAGTAAACAGGAACAAGTGCAGCACCGCCTAAAATTATAGCAACAGCGATGGGTAAGGCTTTACTCATGATATTTCCTAAAATTTTTATCTTGCAAAGAGCGAATGGCTAAATTATAGCTTGAATTGTGAAAGCATATAACTTCTTTGTTTGAAACGATATACATATTCAATGAAATCAACCAAAAATATACAGGGATTTAGAAAAAAAAATCCAGATCATTTGATCTGGATTTATATACTAAAAAAGCTTAGTCATCTTTATGGGCAGTGTAGTTATACGCATAATTATAGCCATAACTATAACCACCTGATGCACGGTTAATATCATTGAGGATAATACCGTTGACTTTAGCCCCTGCTTGTTCAAAACGATTGACCGTTAATTCAAGCTCTTTGATTTGTGTCTTGGCATAACGTGCAACGACGAGGTTTACACCCGCATATTGCGAAATAATAATCCCATCCGTCACAGCAAGTACAGGTGGTGTATCCAAAATAATATGATCGTATTGCGCAGAAAGTTGCTCTAACAATTGTTTAAATTGTGCTGAAGCCAACATCTCAGAAGGATTGCTTTGGTTTTTACCCCGTGCGATAAAGTCCAAATTCGCGACTTCAGTTTTAAAAACCGTTTGTTCAACCGAGCTTTGATTACTTAAAAGTTCAGTCAAGCCCGGTGTAGTTTCACGATTGAAATATTTATGTAAATAACCACGGCGAATATCGGCATCAATTAATAGTACACGCTTATTACTTTGTGCAAAAATTGTAGCAAGGTTGGCAGAGATAAACGACTTACCTACCTCAGGTGCAGGACCTGAGATTGCAATAATATTATTTTTTGCGTTTGCCAATGAAAAGTGAATGGTAGTACGAATACTACGTAAACTTTCAATCGCAATATCATCCGTATTTTTTACTGCAAGAATAGGAATAGATTTCTTTTTCTTAAGAATTTGAATCCGACTTTCTTGAATAGGTGAACGAGGTACTGTTGCATATACTGGAAGATCCAATTCATTTTCAATTTGAGTCGAGTCTTTAATGCCCGTATGCATCAAGTTACGTAATAATGCGATGAGTATACCAACAAAACCACCTACAAAAATTGAAAGAATCAAAATAATTAATTTGCGTGGTTTAATTGGTTCAATAGGCTCAGCTGCCGTATCAATAATACGGACATTACCAATTTCACCTGCTTCCGCAATTTTTAATTGTTGATAATTATTAAGCAGTGACGTGTAGAGTTCGCTATTTACTTTAACATCACGATAGAGTTGTAAATATAAACGTTGTGTTTCAGGCAAACGTTTTAAGGCTTGATTTAACTCATTGGCTTTTTTATCAATGGTTGCTAACTGTGCATTAATTTCAGCCATGAGTGGGTGGCTAGAGGTATATTTAGCAGAAAGTTCCGCTTGTTTTTGTTTGAGTTCAATACGAGTTTTTTCAAGCTCAACATTTTGTTTAAGCATGAGTTCTGACTCTTGCGTAACATCAATGGTATTGAACTGTTCACGGAACTTATTGAACTTAATTTCAGACTCTTCAAGCTGTTTTTTAAGTTCTGGCAGCTGCTTGTCTAAAAACTTTAAAGTCTGCTTAGATTCTAACGTCTTACGCTCAATATTTTGTGCATGATAAACCTGAAGAATACTGTTGAGGACTTCGGTAATGTGTTGTTTGTCTTGTCCTTGATAAGCGAGACCAATAACACCAGTAAGTTTACCCTTTTCAGCCACTGAATAATCTGTATTTAAAGAATCGACAGCAGCAGGTAAAGATTGTTTAACTAAAGTAAAGGTTTGTTTAAATGGTGCTTTACTCTCAATATAAACTGACCATGTTCCATAACGATCTATATTTTGATTGGCTTGGTTCAGTTTGCCTGTAAAAACAACTTGCTCGTTTTCTATATCAATAAGTTTAAATTGATTGGGTGTTGTTAAATCTAAGGTCAACTCTTTATTTTGATAGAATGCAGGAATATTGAACTGTTTAATTAAAAAATTAGACTGATTTTTTTGATAAAAAACACCATCTTTACGATAATCTAATAACATATCATCTTTGGTTAAAAGACGATGTAATTTACCATCCTCATCATCTTGTATTTTAAGATTCAGATTAAGATCTTGAATAACAGTCCCTAAGACCATGCGGGACTTTAAGATTTCAATCTCTGCTTGAGCTGGGGATTTTTGCTCAACCACAGAAGATAAATCACCTAGAAGTGCAGCAGCACCAGCACCTTTACTTTCTTCTACTTGAACCATAGCATCAGTAGAATAAGTATTTGGTGTGACTCGTAAATAGAGTAAAGCACAAATCAAGCTTAGAATGATGCAAAGGGCAATCACTTTCCATTGAGCAATTAAGGAAAAAAATAGCTCTTTTAAGTCGATCGTATCATCATTCGCTTTTGAATTTTGGTTCATATGACTACAACTAATTAAAATTTAAAGATGTGATTGCCAATCAATGACATAACGCTGAATATTATCGCATGTCTCAATGAAAAATGCTTGGTCATGCTTATAAGGATCAGGCACATTAATGTTCTGCCAATGTCCGAGCATAAAGACTTTACCTTTTGCAAATGGCCAAGTTTGTTCAATATGTTTTTGTTGATTATGACTCATAACTAAGATCAAATCAGACTTTTTAATTAATTCAGCGTTGATTTGTTTGGCGATATGTGCACGCATATCAATATTTTTATTGTCCATACAGGCAATAGCTTTATCATCAGCTTGGTGTCCTACCATTGCAGATAAACCTGCTGACTCAATATGTAAGTCAGGGCGAGTATTCTTCAAAAAATACTCAGCCATTGGACTTCTGCAAATATTACCGACACATACGACAAGGATATTTTGAATTTGCATTATTGCCCTAACCGATCAATATTATATAAAGCATTAGAGAATGGAATAATTTGATTGATGATACGTTGCCAACGAGTTAAACCTGTCGCATCGACATAAACGATATCATTTTTTTGCATCGCAAATTGATTGGCTAATGCAAAATTACCAAAGCTACTTAAGTCAAGTTGATAGACCGTTGAGCCTTTAGTATTAAGGTCTGTACGCATCACATAAATTCGCGCTGCACTGGCTGAGTTTGGATTAATGCCACCACTTTCACCCAATACATCACTTAAGGTCATACCCTGATCTCGTAAGTTAATGGCTTGGGTGCGGCTTGATTCACCAAGAACATAGAGTTTTTGATCTTGTTTGATATTTACAAATAAAGTGTCGTTCGGTTGAATGAGTAAGTTGTGTAGAGATAATCCTTGTTTTTCCAATACAATGGTATTGAGATTATAAGTTTGACCGTTTCGAATCAGTTGAATATTGGTATTGTCACCAGTTTGTGAATTAATACCGCCTGCTTGACCTAAAGCTGTATAAATACTGATGGGTTGATCATTTAAAGTATATTGTCCACTTTTCATGACTTGACCATTCACAAAATAACGCTTTCCTTCATAGGAGAGCACACGTACAACCACATCAGGCGTTTTTAAATATTTAGCAAATAATCCACGCATTTCTTTATTGATTTGCGATAATGTTTTACCTTCAGCACGGTATGTGCCAATCAGGGGCGCTTGAATATAGCCATTTTGATCAATACGATAACCATTGGCTAGTACAGAAGTATCATTGGTCATTTGTGTAACGGGTGGGGTGATTTCTGGGTAGGCCCAAAGCTGAATAGATAAAACATCCCCAGCACTTAAACGATAAACTTTATTTTGATTTTGAAATAAGGAATATAAATTTTGGGATTGAATATCGGTATTCGTTAAAATACTAGGCAAGGTTTGTTGCGTAAGTTGAACAACATTCAGTTCTGCACCTTGACCCGTTTGATATTGTCCTTGTTCTGGCACATCATAAGTCTGCAGACCAGAAGTCATTGCGCAACCAGTAAATAAAAACGAAACTGCTAAAAATAGTGAGGTGCGAGGATACTTCACATTCAAAACCCTTAATTGTATTAAATTGTAACTTAGAATTACCTTATGAATTGAATTGTATTCTATTACAGCTTAAATTCCTACTAGACTTAATTATGATAAATATAATTAATACATAAATCTGAAGGTTTTTAGTTAAAAATATGTAACTTGGGTTAAAGTTTATAAGGTTTTCATTTAGAATATAGTATTGTTTTTTATTATAAAGAACTGAATAATCAGTATTGGACTTTAAAGCATGATTCAACTTGAACAACTTCAAATAGCGATTATTGGATTAGGCTATGTAGGCTTACCTTTAGCTGTTGAATTTGGCAAAAAAGTATCTGTTGTTGGATTTGATATTTATCAGAAGCGAATTGACGAGTTGAAAAGTGGGCAAGACCATACTTTGGAAGTGAATCATGAAGAATTAAAAAAAGCAATTTTTTTAACCTATAGTTCTGATTTAAAAGATTTAAATAGTGCTAATTTTTATATTGTAACAGTTCCAACTCCAATTGATGATTTTAAACAACCAGATTTAACTCCTTTAATTAAAGCTTCAATGACTATCGGTAAAGTATTGAAGAAAGGTGATGTTGTTGTCTATGAATCTACAGTTTATCCTGGTGCTACAGAAGAGATTTGTATCCCTGTATTAGAAAAAGAATCGGGACTTAAATTTAATATAGACTTTTTTGTTGGTTATAGTCCAGAGCGCATTAATCCTGGTGATAAAAATCGTCACGTCACTAATATTTTAAAAATTACCTCAGGGTCTACGCCTGAAATTGCTGACTATATAGATCAGGTTTATAACCTGATTATTAAAGCAGGTACTTATCAAGCACCAAATATAAAAGTGGCAGAAGCTGCTAAAGTGATAGAGAATACACAGCGTGATGTAAATATTGCTTTAATTAATGAGTTGGCTCTTATTTTTAATAAAATGGGAATTGATACTGAAGATGTCTTAAAAGCTGCAGGTACAAAATGGAATTTTTTACCATTTCGACCAGGTTTAGTAGGGGGGCATTGTATTGGTGTCGATCCTTATTATTTAACGCATAAAGCACAATCTATAGGCTTACATCCAGAAATCATACTTGCTGCCCGACGTTTAAATGATCGGATGGGTGAATATGTTGCAACGCAGTTGATTAAAGAAATGGTAAAACAACGGATTCAAGTAGTTGACTCCAAAATTTTAGTCATGGGTTTGAGCTTTAAAGAAAATTGCCCAGATATTCGTAATACAAAAATTGTAGATATGGTTAAGGCATTAAAAGAATATGATTTAGATATTGATATTTATGATCCATGGGTGGATGTGGCGGAGGCTGAACATGAATATGGTCTTGCCCCAATTCAGGCTTTAGATGCTTCAAGTTATGATGCTATTGTGATCGCAGTTGCACATGAGCAATTTAAGGCAATGCCAATTCAAGAATTTCATGCTTTAGGAAAAGAAAAGTATGTATTGTATGATTTGAAATATATATTGCAGAAAGATGAGTCTAATATTAGGCTTTAATTTATATAACATTTTTAATTTGAAACAAAGCTAGAGGAAAAAATGCTAGAAGGCTCAACAATATTAGTAACAGGTGGTACCGGATCTTTTGGTAATACATTTGTACCTATGACATTGGAAAAATATAATCCTAAAAAAATTATAATTTTTTCTCGTGATGAGATGAAACAATGGGAAATGGCTAAAAAATTTAAAGATGATCCACGTGTTCGTTTTTTTATTGGCGATGTGCGCGATAAAGAGCGTTTATATCGCGCTTTAGATGGCGTGGATTATGTTGTACATGCTGCGGCAACAAAAATTGTACCAACTGCTGAATATAATCCTTTTGAATGTATCAAAACAAATATCAATGGTGCTATGAATTTGATTGATGCATGTATTGATAAAAAAGTAAAAGGTGTTGTTGCGCTTTCTACAGATAAAGCAAGTAGTCCAATTAACTTATATGGTGCAACTAAGTTGGCATCAGATAAGCTTTTTGTTGCAGGAAATGCTTATTCAGGCGAGCATGGTACAAAATTCTCAGTTGTTCGCTATGGTAATGTGATGGGGTCTCGTGGTTCGGTGATTCCTTTCTTTATGTCGATTAAAGACAAAGGGGTTTTACCAATTACCGACGATCGCATGACACGCTTTATGATTTCTTTAGAGCAAGGTGTTGAGTTGGTTTGGCATGCTTTTGATGACATGGTTGGCGGTGAGATTTATGTGAAAAAAATTCCATCTATGAAAGTTACAGATTTAGCTTCAACTGTTGCACCTGAGGCAAAACAAGAGGTAATAGGCATTCGTCCAGGTGAAAAACTACATGAACAGATGATTAGTGTAGAGGACTCATATTATACATTTGAGTATCCTGAGCACTATAAAATTTTACCAGTAATTAATGATTGGGCTGAGTCTCAAGAGCGTATTAAAGATGGTAAAAAAGTACCAGAAGGTTTCCATTATTCAAGTGATAACAATATAGATTGGATGAGTTCAGAAGATCTTCAAAATTGGTTAGTTGCAAATGCTGAAAAAATAGGAAATATCTAACAATGTTTATCCCATACGGCAAACAAAATATTAGTCAGGCAGATATAGATGCTGTGGTCAATGTCTTACAATCTGACTTTTTGACACAAGGTCCTCAAGTGCCTACATTTGAAAAGTCAGTGGCACAATTAGTTGGGGCAAAGCATGCTTTAGCGGTTAATAGTGCAACGTCTGCTTTACATATTGCTTGTTTGGCATTGGGATTGGGTAAGGGAGATATCTTGTGGACATCTCCTATTACTTTTGTGGCTTCATCAAACTGTGCATTATATTGTGATGCTGATGTTGATTTTGTGGATATTGATCCTCAAACATATAACATGTCTGTAACTGCTTTAAAGCTAAAGTTAGAACAAGCACAAAAAGACAATAAATTGCCTAAAATTGTTGTACCAGTGCACTTATGTGGCCAACCTTGTGATATGGTAGGAATTTATGCACTTTCACAAGAATATGGTTTTAAAATAATTGAAGATGCATCACATGCGATTGGTGGTAAATACCGAGAGGCTTATGTAGGTGCAGGACAATATTCTGATGTTACTATTTTTAGTTTTCACCCTGTAAAAATTATTACTACAGCAGAGGGTGGTATGGCATTAACAAATAATGCCGAACTTGCTCAAAAAATGGATTTATTTAGAAGTCATGGTGTAACACGTAATCAAGAACTAATGAGTAAAGCACCTGAAGGATCTTGGTATTATCAGCAAGTTGATCTTGGTTTTAACTACCGTATGACTGAATTACAGGCTGCATTAGGTGTTTCTCAGATGCATCGCTTAGAACAATTTGTTGCTAAGCGTCATGAGATAGCAAAAGTTTATAATGAAATTTTACAGGATTTACCCATAGTACTGCCTTATCAATTACCTGAAACATATTCAGGATTACATCTATATGTGATCCGCTTGAAACTTGATAAAATTCGCAAGAATCGTAAAGAGGTATTTGATTTATTGCGTGAGAAGGGTATTGGTGTAAATGTGCATTATATCCCTGTGCATACCCAACCTTATTATGAAAACCTAGGATTTAAGCAGGGTGATTTCCCTGAAGCAGAATCATATTATGCTTCAGCAATTAGTTTACCAATGTATCCAGATTTGACTCGAGAGCAAATTGACTATATTTACCAAACTTTAAAAGAGGTATTGGTATAAGTATGACACTTGCCGTTATTCCTGCGCGAGGTGGAAGTAAACGAATTCCTCGGAAAAATATTAAGCTATTTCATGGAAAACCAATGATTGCGTGGTCAATTCAGGCTGCGTTAGGAAGTGGGTGCTTTGATGAAGTTTGGGTGTCGACTGATGATGCTGAAATAGCAGCAGTGGCGCAGGAATACGGTGCGAAAGTCCCATTTTTAAGACCAGATGAGTTATCAGATGACTTTGCAACCACGGCAGATGTGATGCAGCATGCTGTAAAGTTTTTTGAGGATGAAAAGAAGACGCAACCTGATTATGTTTGTTGTTTATATGCAACAGCCCCTTTTGTTGAGCAGCAAGATTTATTGAATGGATTGAGTTTGATACAGGCTGAAAAATTGAATTATGTATTCAGTGCGACTACTTTCCCCTTTCCTATTCAACGAGCGATAAAATTGACTGAAAATGGTCATGTTGAAATGTTTTCACCTGAGCATTTTAATACACGTTCTCAGGATTTACAGGAAGCTTGGCATGATGCAGGGCAGTTTTATTGGGGAACAGCAGAGGCTTGGCTGAGTAAATCTACTGTATTCTCTAATAAATCAATGATCATTGAGCTTCCTAGATTTAGAGTACAAGATATTGATACTCTAGAAGACTGGAAAAGGGCAGAGTTAATTGGTCAGGCGTTGTTAAAAGAATAAGGTTATACCTTATTCTTTTTAAAAATAGTGTGTTGCACAAGAGCTTCGCCTGTAATGACTATATTTCCATTAGTGTCTAAAATATTGGTAGATATTTTTGCACGACTTTTATTTTCATCAATTTCAAGTACATCTACTATTGCTGTATAAGTTGTGTTGATATACATTGGTCTTTTAAATGAAAGAGTTTGTTTTAAATAAATAGTGCCTTCTCCTGGAAAGTTAGTTCCTAAAATTTTAGAAAAAATACTACCACCTAGAAAACCATGAATAATTTTTTGTTTAAAAATAGTATTAGATGCATATTTATCATCTAAATGAATAGGGTTTGTGTCTCCAGAAGCCTCGGAAAAAAGGATTACATGATCTTGAGTAAAATGGAAATCTTCACGGTATTGATAATTTAATAGGCTATCCATAAATTTTCTCTTTTAATTGCTGTTTACATTTTTTCCAATCACTTTTGATAAGTCCTAGCCCAACAACATCAATTTTTTCTCCATTTTTAATACAATGTTCTCTAAAAAAAGCCTCTTTAACAAAGCCAAACTTTTCATGCATTGCAATGACTTTTTCGTTAAAAGAGAAAACTTCACATCTTAATTTATTTAAATTAAGTTCATTAAATACATACTCAATAATATTAAACTCAACTTTTGAACCAATTCCAGCTCCGCGTACAGATGTATCTCCTAAGTAAAAAGCCCAAAAACAACTACTTAAGTTTCTATTGATTTCTGAAATACTTGCTAAACCTAAGGGCTTTTCTTGATACTCAATAATCCAGTATTTAGAAGTAGGATCATCTTTAGCTTTATTGAACCATTTTTTTTGGTTTTCTTCAGTAATATAAGTATCAGTATACATATATTTAGAAACATCTGATGAGTTTCGCCAATTTCTTACCAGTTCTAAATCTGAGGCAGATAAAGGTTTTAAAATAATGTCATTCATTTGTATTTGAAATCTTTAATTAAACTAGAAAATGTTAATATAGCTTAAAACTTAAGATTAGGGTTAAAAATGAATTTTTTTTTTAGATGTGATGCTTCGATCAGTATAGGAAGTGGGCATGTAATGAGATGTTTGACTCTTGCTAAACTATTGAAAAATAAAGGAGAATCATGTAGATTTCTCTGTAAAAATTTGGATGGAAATTTGATTCAATTTATAAAAAGAAGTGGTTATGATGTAGATGTAATTGAACCCGAAATAAATTTTCAAAATAATGAATTTTATCATTCAAGTTGGTTGCAAAGTACGCAAGAATATGATGCAAAACAATGTTTAAGATTTATTCAGGGAAGTGATAGAAATAATAATATTGTAATAGTGGATCATTATGCTTTATCCCAATCTTGGGAAAATATTATACGTTCTGTTTCGCATAAAATGATAGCAATTGATGATTTGGCAGATAGAAAACATCATGTTGAATTATTAATAGATAGTGGGCTATCTCGTAAAGATAAAGATTATGATGGCTTGGTTAATGAAACATGTCAGTTGTTAATAGGTGTAAAGTTTGTACCCTTACGTCCAGAATTTACATATTTCCATAAACTAGCAACTAAAATAAGAAATCCAAATGATATTAAAAAAATTTTAATTAATTTAGGTGGGGTGGATAAAGATAATTTGACTTCAAAAATACTTCAGATTTTGGAAAATGACTATAATAAAAAAGATGTGATTTTTGACGTAATTTTGGGTGCTACTTCCCCTTGGATTGAAAGCATACAAAAAATGACAAAAAATATGAAAAACAAAATAAATATTCATGTAGGAGTAAGTAATATTCATGAATTCATGCTAAATGCAGATATAGCAATTGGTGCTGCTGGAAGTACCTCATGGGAGCGATGTTGTTTAGGTTTACCTACGGTTTTAATATGTATTGCACAAAATCAAATTCAATTAGCAAATGACCTTGATCAATTGGGTGTTGCAAAAATGCTTAAAAGTGAAAATTTAGAAGAAGGATTGATTTTAAAGATACAGGAATTATCAAGTATGCGATTACGAGAAATGAGTCAGCGTTGTTTTCAGTTGATTGATGGTCAGGGTGCAAATAGAATTTTATCTGCTATAGAGTTGTTATATAGATGAAAGCTGAACTTAAAAAAATACAATTAAATGATTTAGAAATGCTATTGCGTTGGCGAAATGATGTAAGTGTTAGAAAATGGATGTATTCTTCACAAGAAATAAGTTTAGATCAGCATATAAAATGGTATAATGACTTGAGTATATCTCAACAGCAATTAGGTTTCATTTTTTATTATAATAATGAGCCAATGGGATTTGTTTCATTTCATCTTGATAAACACTTTTGCGAATGGGGGTTTTATATTAAACCTAATGCTAGGAAGGGTATGGGTATGATATTGGGACAAACAGCAATTCAATATGCATTTGATATTTTGGGTGTTCAGAAAATATTTGGGCAGGTTCTAGCTTTTAATGAAAGATCAGTTTCTTTTCATCAAAAGTTAGGATTTCAGCAAGAAGGTTTGCTTAGAAAACATTTTAAAGATAGTCGTGGAGAGTTTGATATTTTTCAATTCGGGCTATTGAAATCAGAGTGGTTAGAGAGATAAAGATGAATAAAAAAATTCAGATTAATGGAAGAGACATCGGAGTTGATTTTCCTCCATATATCATTGCTGAGTTATCTGCAAACCATAATGGTAGTTTAGAGACTGCTCTAAAAATTATTGAACAAGCCAAACTTTGTGGCGCAGATGCGATCAAACTACAAACATATAAAGCAGACACTATTACTTTAGACAGTCGTAATGAAGAGTTTATGATTCGAGGCGGTCTCTGGGATGGGCAATCATTATTTGAGCTTTATGAAAAAGCACATATGCCTTGGGAATGGCACAAACCTTTATTTGATTATGCACGTAAATTAGATATTACGATGTTTAGTTCACCTTTTGATCGTACAGCAGTGGACTTATTAGAAGATTTAAATGCGCCTGCTTATAAAATTGCATCGTTTGAAGCGATTGATTTACCTTTGATTAAATATGTTGCGTCGACAGGCAAACCTATGATTATTTCAACGGGTATGGCTGATGAGGCAGAAATTTCAGAAGCAATTCAAGCAGCTTATGATGGTGGTTGTAAAGAACTTGTCATTTTACATTGTGTGAGTGGTTATCCTGCTCCTGCAGAAGATTATAATTTGTTGACATTGCAAGATATGGCAAAGCGTTTTGATGTGCTAGTTGGCCTATCTGACCATACTTTAGATAATACAACTGCGATAGCTTCAGTCGTGTTGGGTGCTTGTGTAATTGAAAAACATTTTACTTTAGACCGTAATGGTGGTGGACCAGATGATAGTTTTTCACTAGAGCCTGCTGAGTTGAAACAACTATGTACAGGTTCAAAAACTGCGTGGCAGGCATTAGGTAAAGTGGATTATGGGCGTAAGTCTAGTGAACAAGGCAATGCTCAATTCAGACGTTCACTTTATTTCGTAAAAGACTTAAAAGCGGGTGATGTGATTGATGAATCATGTATTCGCAGTGTACGCCCAGGTTTTGGTTTAGCGCCGAAGTTTTATGATGAACTTTTGGGGAAAACTTTAGTACAGGATGTAGAAAGCAATACAGCCACACGGTTAGATTTGTTTAAATAAAATGCGTATTGTAAAAGATAGTGTTATTTATCTTGCAGGGGAGCTTTTTGCGAAAAGTCTCCCTTTTCTTATGTTGCCCTATTTGACACGAAAATTGGGACCAGAGGGGTTTGGTGAATTATCCTATTATCTTACATGGTTAGCCTTATTTGGTGTATTTATTGGATTGAGTCAAGAAGGTGCAGTGACACGCTATTTTTACTTTTATGGTAAGAAAGCATTAAATACAGTGGTGACAGCAGGTTATTTATACAATATCGTAATCTCTGCACTACTATTGATAGGTTGTTGGTTCTTTCAAGCTGAAATTATGGCTTACATTGTTTTGGCCACCATGTTCCAATCATTTGTGAATGTTCAGCTCGCTTTACGCCAATGCCAGAAGCAACCATTAAAATATATTACCATCCAAATTATTTTGTCTTTAACAAATGTTATTTTTACTGTTGCAGCATTGGAATGGTTCCAAAATGATTTGGTGGCATATCGTGTTCTTGCGATTGTTGTCGCCAATGCATTGACATTTTTTATTGCCAGTATGGTATTGGGCAATTTATTTTCAGGTGAGAATAGGATTACTACCCAGCGTCTCAAATTGAGTGCTTTGTATATTTTTTCTTTTGGTGTGCCTTTAATTTTGCATCAATCGAGTTTTTTCATCAAAGGCCAATTGGATCGTCTGTTTATTTATGAGCAATATTCCAAAGCAGAATTGGGAATTTACTCCGCAGGGGTGCAAGTTGCTGCTGTATTACCAATTATCTTAATGGCATTGAATAAAGCAATTGTGCCTTATTACTATCAGAATTTGAAAGATCAGAAGTTATCAATTCAGACTATCAAGAAATATACACTTCTTTGTATACCCTTGTGTATAATTCCTGCCGTGATAGGTTTTGTGTTACCTGAAAGTGTTTATACGTGGTTTTTGGGTGAAAAGTATGCAGAATCAAAATATTATGTGGTGATGTATTTGTTGGGCTATGGTGCAAATTTACCGTATTTAATCTTGGTGAATTATTTTTTCTTTTATGGAAAAAATATGCTGATTTCGAAAATTACGCTTATTTCATCTGTTGTTTATATTGTATTTTTATTTATGTTTTCAGTGCGTTCTATAGAACTGATACCATATGCATTGTTGGTCAGCAATTTGGTATTGTTGGTTGTGTTGTGGTGGGGGGTGAAATATGTCAATGAAAAATAAGAATCTCTTGATTTGCCTAACACCATTGCAAATGATGATTGCATCAAAAATTATAGATGATAATCCTGGGATCTATGATGTTTTATGTTTTTCATATAATGACAATGAAAAATATAATCACTATTTCACTAAGATTAGTGAAAAGTGTGATATTTCTTATCGTTATATCGTAGAGTCGCAAGGCAAAATTAGGCGAATTTTTGAATTTGCTAAATATCGTTTATTTATAAATAGAATTACAAAGATCAATTATGACACGGTGTTTTTAGCAAGTGTGGATAATCCTTTTTTTCACTTGTTATTGTCATTGCTGAAAAAAAATGAGATTCATACTTTTGATGACGGCACAGCCAATATTTATAAAAAAAGTACGTATTATGTGTTTCCGAAAAAAAGTGTTTTACAGTATGGCATTTTAAGATTCTTAGGAAATACTTACCATACTCAGAAAGTGATTGATGCAAGTGTATTGCATCATACGATTTATGAAGGTTTTGAAAATATTACTCAACCCCTTAAACCTGTGAAGTTGATGGATTTAAATATTGAAACTATCCCCAATAAGTCGATAAAAATTTATTTGGGACAACCGCTCGAAGATTTAAATTTTAAAAATGAAGATAAAATATTTAAATTTTTAAAAGAGCATGCTGTAGATCATTATCTCCCTCATCCAAGAGAGAAAAAACAGTATGATGGTTTTACTTATATTCATACACCACTTATATTTGAGGATTATGTAGTTGAATTATTAATAAGTGGATATAGTGTAGAGGTTTATACCTTGTTAAGTACAGCTGTTTTAAATGTTGAACATAAGAATTTAACTGTTTATATTACTATTTTTCCTGAAATTAAAGGAAAATATTTAGGAGTCTATAATCTTTTTAATGAAAAAGGTTTTGTTTTCTTAGAAAAAGGAGCTTTTTAGATGCAAAAAATGTTAATAGGCTCTATTTTTTCATTTTCATTATCTATTATTTTATTAATATTTTCACTAAATACTCCTTTAAATATTTTTACTTGCATATTTTCAATATTTATTTTTTTATCAACTCTTTTTTTTGTTTATAAGACTATACCTGAATTAGTTTATATTTCTGGTTATATGCTTATGGCTATAACAACAACTTTAATTATTAGTATTTTTTTAGAGTATGGCATTTTTTTGATTGAGATAGGACAACAGAGTTATGCTATCAACTTACCAAGTAAAGCATTGATTCAAGTTTTAATGTTTTTTTTAGGTATGACTTTTAGTTATATTTTTTTTAAAAAAAGTACATTAAGAGTATTGGATTTATCAAATATAAGTAATTATTTGATAAATAAAGCTTTGATTGCAATTATATTGATATTTATTTCAATTTTGTTATTAATAGCTGTAAGATATGGTGTTCCCTTTCAGTATGGGATTCATAGAAATGATTATTGGGCATTTTATGCACCATCATGGGGTGGAGTTCTAGTTTATTTATTAATCCAGTTAAATTTTGTTTTAGGGTTGCTATACTCTCAAGAAAAAAATAAAGTCTATATTTTTCTTTACTTAGCTGTTATCGCATGCATTATTTTAATGGGGGAAAGAATGACAGGTTTAGTTTATTCTGTTTTCTTTTTCTTTTTACCATTTTTAGTTAATAAGCTAAAATTTAAAGTGAAAATTAGTTTCCATAAAAAAATACTTATTTCATTTTTGGTAGTTTCATTATTAAGTTTTACACTATATAAGAATTTTTCTAATGTTGATGTAAACTCAGACCCAAAAGAAAGCATATTAATGAGAGCCTCTTTGCAACCTCAAATGTGGTGGGGATTAGATTTACTCTCTAATAATTCACCCAAAGATTTAGATTTAGTTGTTAAAAAATATTTGGGTATTGGGGAGTCAGATCGTGAATCTGGAACATATTATTTAATGGATCAGGTGTCTAGTAAGTCTTTAGTTGATGCTAGATTTGAGACGCAGAGTAAATTTACTATGTCTGGGTTTTTTAATCATGTTTATTATTTTGGTTATTGGCTTGGAGCTCTCCTAAATTTTCTTTGGGGGGCTTTTTTTGGATTTCTTTGCTATTTATTGTATTTAGGTATTAAATGTAAAAATATTATTTATTCATTTATATCTTTTAAGTTTTTATATAAGGTGCAGGCATTATTTTTAGTAGGGTCAATTACAGATTTTTTTACTATAGGCACTTTAGTTTTTAGTTTAATATGTATGTTTTTTTTGAGATTGAAATAGATGAAAATATTATTTTTAATAAATTCCTTAAAAAATAAATCAGGCTCAGAAAGAGTGGCTGTTGAGTTAGCCAATAAAATTGCAAAAAATAGTTCTTATCAAGTTGCTATTGTAAATAGGGAATCTACACACTCTACTTGTGCTTATAGTGTTTCTGAATATGTTAATGTAATAGCATTGGATGGCAATTTTTTTGAATTTTATAAAAAGTTAAAACAACATTTAAAGAATAATAATTATGATAAAATAATTATCCATAATATGGGGAAACTAACACTATTATGTTCTTTACTTCCACTAAATCAACGAAAAAAAATAGTTTCATTGGAACATGTTTCATTTGTCAGTCGTCCAAATACGGTACAGTTACTCAGTAAATTTTGCTATCCAAGAATTCATCAGGTTGTTGTTTTAACAGCTAATGATGGAAAGCAATTCAGAAAAATACATAATAATGTCGAAGTCATTCCTAATTTCTCACCATTTGAAATTTTTGCAGATAGTAAACCCCTGAAAAAAAATATCGTAACAGTAGGGCGTTTGACTGATCAAAAAAATTATATTCATCTTTTAAAAGCTTGGGAGTTGATTGCAACAAAGTTACCTGAGTGGACATTAAATATTTATGGAGAGGGAGAACAAAAAGAGTTGCTTAAAACATATATAGAAGAACACTCATTACTCAATGTTTATTTAAGAGGTGTAACATCAGATGTTAAAGAGGTTTATTTAAATTCTGATTTTTTTGTAATGTCTTCAAAATATGAAGGCCTGCCAATGGTTCTTATTGAAGCCCAAAGTTTTGGTTTGCCTATAGTTTCCTATGATTGCCCTTTTGGACCCTCTGATGTCATTGAAGATAGGTATAATGGAATTTTGGTAGAAGATCAGAATATTAATATGTTGGCTGGTAGTATATTAGAGTTGGCCCAATCAAGTGATTTATTAATAAAATACTCTGAAAATTCCAAAATAAATGCAGAAAAATACCAAGCTGATCAGATACTTCATTTGTGGCATGATAGAGTTTTAGAGGGGTAATATATGTTCTCAGTCCTGATTTCTATTTATCACAAAGAGCAACCTCAACACTTTAATACCTGTATGGAAAGTATATGGGATCATCAAACATTGAAACCATCTGAAATTATTATGGTTGAAGATGGTCCTTTAACAGCTGAATTAGACCGAGTTATTGCACAATGGCAAGCAAAGATTGGTGATATTTTAAAAATTACTCAACTTGCTCAAAATGTAGGTACAGGAAAAGCGAAAAATATTGGTCTGCAACAATGTAGTCATGAAATTGTGTGTATTGTGGATACAGATGATATATCAGTTCCAGATCGTTTTGAAAAACAAATTGCAGTATTTGAAGAAGATTCTGAATTGGTCATTCTTGGTGGGCAAATTACAGAATTTGTCGAAGATGTACACTCACCATCAGGTATGCGAAAAGTTCCATTAAGTCATGATGCTTTACGCAAATATGCGGAGCGACAAAGCCCATTCAACAATATGACAATCGCCTATAGAAAAACCAAGATATTGGAAGTTGGTGGTTACCAACACCACATGTGGATGGAAGACTACAATTTATTTTTACGTGTGATTGCCAAAGGTTATAAAATTCAAAATTTGGAAGATATTTTGGTTTATGCGCGTATAGACAATGGCATGCATGCTCGCCGAAAAGGGTTTGAATATATCAAGAGTGAAAAACAATTACTAAATTTAAAAAAAGAATTGAAGTTACAAAATCCAATTCATGCTAATATACTTTTTCTTATAAGATCAACCTTTAGGTTATTACCAAGTTCGATGCTTGGAAAAATTTATAATACTTTTCTTCGAAAAAAAGTTGAAAAATAGGGTGGTGTATTAACGAATGAAACGTTTAGTTGACATTGTTATATCCTTGACGGCATTAATTATTTTGTCGCCAATTTTTTTAATTGTTGCTTATAAAGTACGAAAAAACCTAGGTTCTCCAATCTTTTTTTACCAAGAACGCCCTGGTAAAGATGGTAAACTATTTAAGATGATGAAGTTTCGCTCTATGAAAGATGCGAATGATACTCAAGGTAATCCGTTGCCAGATGAACAACGTATTACACCATTTGGTCAAAAACTACGTTCTACCAGCCTAGATGAAATGCCGCAATTGATTAACGTCCTCAAAGGTGATATGAGTGTGGTTGGTCCACGGCCAATGTTAAAAGAATTTGTTGAATTATATTCACCTGAACAAGCGAGACGATTAGAAGTACGCCCTGGTATGACAGGTTTAGCACAAATTAGTGGTCGTAATGAACTTGACTATGAAGAGCGCTTTAAATGTGATGTGTGGTATGTGGATAATCAAAGTGTATTGGTTGACTTTAAAATCATGTTTAAAACGGTTGCAGTCATGGCAAATCGTGATGGTATCAATGCACCAGGTCATGTTGGTCCTTCATTGTTTAAAGGTAATAATCCTTCGCCAGAAGAAAAAACTAAAAATGACTTAAAGTCGAAAGTTTAATTTTGAAAAGTTGATATAAAGTGATGATCAAAAAAGCAATTCTTCCTGTAGCAGGTTTAGGCACGCGTTTTTTACCTGCAAGTAAATCTATTCCTAAAGAAATGGTGACAGTGGTTGATCGTCCAGCCATAGAATATGTGGTCAAAGAGGCAGTTGCCGCAGGTATCGAACAAATTATTTTAGTCACACATTCGTCAAAAGCGTCTATTGAAAACTATTTTGATCGTCATTTTGAGTTAGAAACGACCTTAGAAAACAAAAAAAAGTATGACTTACTCAAAGAAATTACAGAAATTTTGCCTAAAAATGTTAGTGTGGTGAGTGTACGACAACCGCAACCCTTGGGTTTAGGACATGCAGTACTGTGTGCTAAAGATATTGTTGGACATGAAGCCTTTGCGGTGTTGTTACCTGACGTACTGGTGAAAGATACAGATGAAAAAAATGATTTATCTTTAATGATTCAGCGTTTTGAAGTCTCTCATGCTGCACAAATTATGGTTGAAGCTGTACCCGAGCATTTGGTAGATCAATACGGCATTGTGGATGTGGCTCAATCCCCGAATGAAGGCGAAAGTATCGTGATGCAAGGGATTGTGGAAAAGCCTGCGGTGGGGACTGCACCATCCAATTTATCTGTGGTTGGACGTTATGTGCTACCAGCTGAGATTATGCAGCTTTTAGAAAATACGCCTAAAGGTGCGGGTAATGAAATTCAACTGACAGACGCAATTGCGACCTTACAAAATAGGGCTAAAGTTGAAGCCTATCGTATGAAAGGTCAAACTTTTGACTGTGGTAGTAAAATTGGTTACTTAAAAGCTGTTTTACATTATGGTATTGAGCATCCAAAATTAGGTGAAGAGTTTAAACAGCTGATTCAAGAATTAAAGCTATAAATATTTAAAAACTTAGGTGAACAATGAAAATTAGTGTTTTTGGTACGACTTTACAAGCAGGCGTACTGGCAGGTTTGATGGCAGAATTTGGACATCAAGTTTCGTGGTGCTTACACTCACAAAAAACACTGAATTATCAAGATGAACAAGTCAATCAATTGATCGAACGTCAAGTTAAACTTGGTTTTTTAAAAATACTTACATTTGATCAACTGAGCTTAGATCAAGATGTTTATTTATTTTCATTTACTCCTACAGAAGTAGATATTGCTTTAGAAGTTGCAAAAAAAATCCAACTTTCAGCATTGATTCATCCTAAGTTGATGATAAATGGTTCAACATTTGGCTTGCAGGGCACTCAACAATTAAAAAGCATCTTACCCAATGATTATTGGGCGTATTTACCTGATGTGATTCAAGAAGGAAATGCAGTCCAAAGCTTTACAGCACTTAAACAAGTCATCGTTGGTGTAGATCAAGTTGAAACACAACAATTGATGGGTGAACTACTGCGTCCTATTTTTCAAGCCAAACATCAATTCTTGTTTATGCCGATTTTAGATGCAGAATTTACCAAACTCAGCATCTCAGGGATGTTAGCCACCCGCATTAGTTTTATGAATGATTTGGCTGCTGTTTCAGAAAAATTAGGCATAGATATTAGTAATGTACGTCAGGGTTTAGCTGCTGACAGTCGGATTGGTGCAACCTATTTATCCCCAGGTACAGGCTTTGGGGGTGAAAACTTTTCACATGATATTTTGACTTTATCCAATACGGTGTCTGATACAGGTGTGCGTAGTCATTTGTTAGAGCAAGTGTGGAATATTAATGAGCAGCAAAAAGAAGTTTTATTTAGAAAGTTATGGAATTATTATCATAGTCATTTAAAGGGTAAAACTGTTGCGATTTGGGGGGCTTCTTTTAAAGAAAATACCTCAAGTATTCAAAATGCACCGATTCATGTGATGTTACAAGCGTTATGGGCGCAAGGTGTTAGAGTACAGTTACATGATCCTCAAGCCTTAAAAGAAATTGAAAATATGTATGGAACTCGTACTGATTTAATCTTGTGTAATGATCAATATCAAGCAGTTGATAACGCAGATGCGCTGTGCTTGATGACCGCATGGGCGCAATACTGGAGTCCAGACTATGTCCAACTTAAGCAGAAAATGCGGCATCCTTTAATTTTAGATGGTCGTAATATTTACGATCCCATATATGTCAAAGCACAAGGTTTTGCATATCAAGGAGTTGGTCGTTCATGAGTAATATTGAGCAATTTCCTTTGCAAGCAGA
Organism: Acinetobacter defluvii; assembly: GCF_001704615.3. Lineage (NCBI taxonomy): Bacteria > Pseudomonadati > Pseudomonadota > Gammaproteobacteria > Moraxellales > Moraxellaceae > Acinetobacter > Acinetobacter defluvii. The sequence goes on along the minus strand of NZ_CP029397.2, from coordinate 3,243,431 downwards.
TGTTGCACAGCAATTAAAACAATTAGCAGCTTTACAAAAAAATATTCATTTAAATCAATTATTTGAAAGCGAAAAGAATCGTTTTGAACAGTATTCTGTGCAATACCAAGATCTCACATTTGATTTTAGTAAACATCGTATTGATCAAGCCGTACTTCAAACGTTGATTCAATTTGCGAAGTCTAAAGATTTAGGTCAATGGATCAAATATTTATTTTCCGAAGAACAGATTAATTATACGGAACAACGTGCAGCAATGCATTGGGCTTTACGTCAGCCGATACAAAACCCTCATCATGTTGTGAAAGCTGTACATGAACAACTAGAACGAATGTATGCTTTAGTTGAAAAAATCCATGCAGGGCAATATCGTGGTGTGACAGGCGAGGTGATTCAAGATGTGGTCAATATTGGGGTGGGGGGGTCAGATTTAGGGCCTTTGATGGTCACCCATGCGCTTTCAGATTATAAAGTGCATACTGTGAAGCCCTTAAATGTACATTTTGTGTCTACGATGGATGGAAGCCAGCTTTCAGAACTATTACATCAATTACGTCCAGAAACCACGCTCTTTATTATTTCTTCAAAGTCTTTTGGTACGATTGATACATTATCGAATGCACAAACAGTGCGTCAATGGCTTGAAAAAGCCTTGGGACAATGCGAAGGGATTCTAAAAAATCATTTCATCGGGGTTTCGACCAAACCTGAGAAAATGTCCGCATGGGGGATTACACCTGATAATCAACTCTTACTTTGGGACTGGGTCGGTGGTCGCTATTCACTCTGGTCTTGTATTGGTTTACCAATTGCTTTGACCATTGGTGTAAATGGATTTAAGCAATTATTGGCAGGCGCTTATGCGATGGATGAGCACTTTCAGCAGGCTGATTTTTCAGAAAATTTACCTGTGCTTATGGCGATGCTCGGGGTTTGGAATAATAATTTTTTAAATATTCAAACGCATGCCGTACTTCCTTATGATGGACGCTTAAAATATTTTGCTGCTTATCTACAACAGTTAGAAATGGAATCGAATGGTAAATCCATTCAGCGCAATAATGAAAAAGTGGAATACGACACTTGTCCAATTCTGTGGGGAGAAGTCGGTCCAAATGCACAGCACGCCTTTTATCAATTATTGCATCAGGGAACACACGCAGTCAGCTGTGATTTTATTGCCCCTGTCCATCGTTACAATGCCAATCAATTTACTTATGCAGAAAATGCGGAAGCTTTGGTCGAGCAGCATCATTTAGCACTGTCTAATTGTTTAGCGCAATCGCGTTTATTGGCTTTTGGTAATCAGGCGCTTAAACAAGAAGAGCTGTCAGATTTACCAAAATACCAACAATATGAAGGCAATCAGCCGAGTACTACGCTACTCATGAAAGAGTTAAGTCCTTATAGTTTAGGGATGTTGATTGCTTTGTATGAACATAAAGTTTTTGTTCAGTCTGTGATGTGGAATATTAATCCATTTGATCAGTGGGGCGTGGAAAAGGGTAAGGAAATTGCTAATCAATTACTGCCAATTTTAAATCAGCAACAGCATGATTTATCTGCCTTAGATGCATCAACACAAGGCTTAATTAAAGTCCTTCTTCAAAAATAATAGAGTTTTCATTATGGCGAATATTTTAGTGACAGGCGGTGCAGGGTATATCGGTTCACATACTTGTGTGGAATTACTCAATGCAGGTCATTCCGTTGTTGTATTCGATAATTTATCCAATAGCTCAGAAGAAGCGTTGGTACGCGTTCAAGCGCTTACGGCAAAAAGTCTAATCTTTGTTGAGGGCGATATTCGTGATGCGAACGCCTTAGATCAAGTTTTTGCGGCACATCAGATTGATGCTGTGATCCATTTTGCGGGCTTAAAGGCAGTAGGTGAAAGCCAGCAAATTCCATTGGTTTATTTTGATAATAATATTGCAGGTTCAATTAGCTTGGTACAAGCGATGCAACGTGCCAACGTTTTTAATCTCGTATTTAGTTCATCTGCCACGGTTTACGATGAAGCCAATATTTCACCACTCAATGAAGACATGCCTACGGGTATGCCAAGCAATAATTATGGTTATACCAAGCTCATCGTTGAGCAAATGTTACAAAAATTAGCAATTGCAGATGCACGTTGGTCAATTGCTTTATTGCGATATTTTAATCCAGTGGGTGCACATAAGAGTGGTCGTATCGGTGAAGATCCACAAGGTATTCCAAATAATTTAATGCCTTATGTGACACAAGTGGCTGTAGGTCGTCGTGAAAAGCTGTCTATTTTCGGTCAAGACTACGATACAGTCGATGGTACAGGTGTGCGTGATTATATTCATGTGGTGGATTTGGCGAATGCACATTTGTGTGCTTTGAATAATCGTTTAGAGGCAGCAGGCTGTCGTGCATGGAATATTGGTACAGGAAATGGTTCTTCTGTACTAGAAGTGAAAAACACTTTTGAACAAGTAAATGGTGTGGCTGTTGCATTTGAATTTGCACCACGCCGTGAAGGGGATGTTGCAACTTCTTTTGCAGACAATGCACGTGCTATTGCTGAGTTAGGTTGGAAACCACAATACACGCTCGAAGATATGCTCGCAGACAGTTGGAATTGGCAAAAGCAAAATCCCGAAGGCTATAAAAAATAATATCTTGAAAATAAAAATGGGAGCCATTTGCTCCCATTTCTCTCTTAGGCAAAACTAACTTTGAATTAATTGTGTTAACTCATCTACATAATCTTGCATAGGTTTAGGATTTTGATCTTTACGACTCTCGATATTTAAACGCAATAACGGCTCAGTATTTGAAGCACGTACATTTAAACGCCATGCGCCAAAGTCCAAACTGACACCATCTGTTTGATCGATTTCAGGTTTTTGATCGGCAAAATGCTCAAAGATTTTTTGAATCGTTTGCTGTGTATCTGCAACTTTAAAGTTAATTTCACCACTGCATGGAAATTTTTCAATCATATCTTCAACAAGTGTAGATAAAGATTGTCCAGTTTCAGAAACGACTGAAATTGCCAATAACCAAGGAATCATACCACTATCACAATAGGCAAAATCACGGAAATAATGGTGGGCGCTCATTTCACCGCCATAAACCGCGTTATGTTCACGCATAACATCTTTAATAAAAGCATGTCCGGATTTAGATTGAATCGCTATACCTTGATATTTTTCAACAATATCAAAAGTATTCCACACTAAACGTGGATCATGCACAATTTTCTCACCAGACTGTTTCAGTAAAAATGCTTGCGCAAGTAGACCGACAATATAATAACCCTCGATAAATTGACCTTTTTCGTCAAATAAGAAGCAACGGTCAAAGTCACCATCCCATGCGATACCCATATCTGCTTGATGTTCAAGCACGGCATTACGGGTATTATCACGATTTTCGATCAAGATCGGGTTAGGAATTCCATTGGGGAAAGTACCATCTGGGTTGTTATGGATTTTGATGAATTCAACAGGAATATTAAGTTGTTTAAATTTATCTTCAATGGCATCAACGACGTGACCCGCAGCACCATTCCCAGCATTCATCACCAGTTTTAGTGGGCGAATTTTACTTGGATCAAGGTATGTCATTAAATGATCAATAAATTCAGGCAGAATATTGTATTTTTGCGTTGTACCTTTTGGGGTCACTTCTACAAATTGTTCTGTTTCAGCCAAGGCTTGAATGTCTTTTAAGCCTGTATCTGCACTGATTGGACGGGCATTTTCACGAACCAATTTCATGCCATTATAGTTCATTGGATTATGGCTTGCCGTGATTTCAATGCCACCTTGTACCTCTAAATGAAAAGCACCAAAGTAAACTTCTTCTGTACCCGTCATGCCCAAATCAAGTACATTCACACCAGCATCATTTAAACCACGGATCGTCGCTTGTTTAAGTGCTTCACTGGTTAATCGGACATCGCAACCCACCACTACCGTTTTAGGTTGATATATTTGCCCATAGGCACGACCAATTTTATAAGCAATATCATTATTGAGTTCTGTACCAAGTTTGCCACGAATATCATAGGCTTTGAAGCAAGTAAGTTGGCTCATATTTTCTCTCATTTGATAAAGAAAAGGCTGGTGTATGCCCAGCCTGTATCAGAGTAATTTTTCAGTATTTCCCAATTATTCCACAGTTACCGATTTTGCTAAATTACGTGGTTGGTCTACATCTGTACCACGTAATACCGCAACATGATATGAAAGTAATTGCACAGGAATACTATATACGATTGGGGCTAACCAATAGTTGGTCGTTGGAATATGTACCACATGTTGACGCTCTTTTTCTGAGATACCACTATTTTCATCAGCAAAAACGAAGAGTTCACCACCACGGGCTTGAACCTCTTCCATATTCGATTTTAACTTATCCAACATGTCATCATTCGGTGCAAGAATAACAACTGGCATATCATTATCAACCAGCGCTAATGGTCCATGCTTAAGCTCACCAGCAGCATAACCTTCTGCATGAATATATGAAATTTCTTTCAGTTTTAAAGCACCTTCAAGTGCGATTGGAAATTCTGTCCCACGACCTAAGAATAAACAATGCTGTTTTTCTTTGAATAGTTCTGACAATCGTAAAATGGCTTTATCGCCTTGTAAAGTATCTAGAATGACTTTTGGTGTATGCCATAACGCAGTTGTAATTTCTGTCATATGTTCAGCAGAAATTGAATTTTTCACCTGACCAATTTTCAAAATTAATAACATTAATGCAGCAAGTTGTGTAGTAAAAGCTTTGGTTGAAGCCACACCGATTTCAGGACCAGCAAGGGTCAAGAGATGATGATTCGTTTCACGTACCATAGACGATGTCGCAACGTTACAAATGGTCATGGTGCTGATGGTTAAGTTTTTAGCAGCCGCACGTTTTTGTGTATCCCGTAATGCTGCCAACGTATCCGCAGTTTCACCAGATTGTGAAATACAAACATAAAGTGTATTGCCTACAATTACAGGTGAACGATAACGGAACTCACTGGCAATTTCGACTTGGCAAGGTAAATCAATCAGTTGTTCAAACCAATATTTAGCAATCATCCCAGCATGGTAACTGGTTCCACATGCAATGATTTGGACATGTTGAATGGTATTAAAATCTGCTTCCGCACTTTTTAAGAAATCATCACGTAAAGCATTGCCATTCAGTGCTTGAGAAATGGTTTGCTGAATCGCTTCAGGTTGTTCATAAATTTCTTTGAGCATGTAGTGCTTGTATTCACCTTTAGATGCATTACTCACAGCTGCATCTAGCTCTTTGATAGGACGTTCAACCAATTGACCATTCACAAAAACTTCAATGCTGTCACGTGTTAAGCGTGCAATATCACCTTCTTCAAGGTACATAAAACGGTTGGTAATTGGAAGAAGAGCCAATTGATCAGAACTAATGAAATTTTCACCAATACCGACACCGATCACAAGAGGAGAGCCTTCACGGACTGTAATCAGCTCATCTGGATGTGCAGTATGTACAATGCCAAGCGCATAAGCACCTTTAAGCTGCGGCACAATACTTTCTACTGCTTTTAATAAATCTGGTGTAGTTTTTAAAGCTTCATGGACTAAATGAGCAACCACTTCAGTATCAGTTTGTGAAGTAAAGACATAACCTAAAGCTTGTAGTTGTTCTTTAAGTTCTTGATAATTTTCAATAATACCATTATGAACCACAGCAACATCACCTGAAATATGCGGATGTGCATTATTTTCAGTCGGTTTACCATGTGTTGCCCAACGTGTATGCGCAATGCCAAGTGAACCGATAATATCTGCTTCAGTCACGGCTTGCTCAAGGTTTGCCACTTTACCTACACGGCGTTCACGTAAAATCTGACCACGATCAACCAGTGCGACACCTGCTGAGTCATAACCACGATATTCTAGACGTTTTAAGCCTTCGATTAAAATATTTGTAATGCTACGTTCAGCAACGCCACCAACAATACCACACATAGTTATATCCTCTTATTTATTGACCTTTTGGGGACGTTGATAATTTTCTTTCGATACTTGTTTCGCACGTTCAAATGCAAGCGCATTATCTGCAACATCATGGGTAATGACTGAACCTGCGCCAGTGGTTGCACCATGACCAATTTTCACAGGAGCAACCAATGAGTTGTTGGTACCGACAAAGGCATTATTACCGATAATAGTTTTATGTTTGTTGACACCATCATAATTACAAGTAATGGTTCCTGCGCCAATATTTGATTCTGCACCAATTTCTGCATCACCTAAGTAAGCGAAATGATTGGCTTTCGATGCATGACCGATTGAGGTATTTTTAATTTCGACAAAGTTGCCAATATGGACGTCATTGCTTAGTTTTGCACCTGGGCGTAAGCGTGCGAATGGTCCAATTTGGACATTTTCACCAACAAGCGCATTGTCAAACACACTATACGGTTGAACTTTAGTACCTGCCGCAATGTTAGTATTTTTAATGATACAACCTGCACCAATTTCTACATTGTCACCAAACGCACAGTCACCTTCGATAATGACATTGATGTCAATACGAATATCATTACCTACTGTTAATTTGCCACGCAAATCAAAACGAGTAGGATCAATCAAATGCACGCCCTGATGCATCAATTGCTTAGCTTGATAGCTTTGAAACTCACGTTCTAAAGCAGCAAGTTGCACGCGGTCATTGACGCCTTCAACTTCAAAAGCCAATTCAGGTTGAATCGAAGCGATTTCCATCCCATCTGCCAAAGCCATAGCGACGATATCGGTCAGGTAATATTCACCTTGTGCATTGTCATTGCTGAGTTTTGGTAACCATTCGTGCAATTTGGCATTGCTGACACAGTAAATGCCTGTGTTGATTTCTTTAATTTGACGCTGTTCTTCAGAAGCATCTTTATGTTCAACAATGGCTTGGATTTTTCCATCTTTGCGCACGATACGACCATAACCTGTAGAGTCATCTAAGGTTAAAGTCACTAAACCAATACCTGTCGTATTTGAGGCATCAACTAGTTTTTGTAGAGTGCTTTGTTGAACGCAAGGTACATCCCCTGACAAAATTAAAGACATGCCTTGTTGTGGAAGGACGGGTAAAGTGACTTTGACTGCATGTCCTGTACCAAGTTGTTCCGTCTGTTCAACCCATTGGATATTTTCATTGACAAAGGCATTTTGAACAAGGTCACCACCATGTCCAAAAATTGTGATGATATTTTTTGCTTGTAATTGTTTTGCTGTTTCAATCACGTGACCGAGGAGTGGCCGTCCTGCTAAAGGTTGTAATACTTTGGGTAAGCGAGAACGCATTCGGGTTCCTTTACCTGCAGCAAGAATGATTACAGTCGTAGACATATAACACCTGATAATGAATTTAAATCATTTAAAATAAAAGTAAATCAGAATACACAACGCAGCCCAGAAGCCTGCAATGATATCATCGAACATGATGCCAAAGCCGCCATCTACACGTCGATCAATGACACGAATCGGCCAAGGTTTCCACACATCAAATAGACGGAATAATGCAAAACCAATCAATGCCCATAGCCAATTCATCTGTCCTAAATAAATCAGCGGCAGAAAGGTAATAGATTGCCCTGCAAATTCATCCCAAACAATACGGCCATCATCGTGCACATGAATAATTTCAGCAGTTTTTCCACAAATCCAGATCCCAACCAATGACATGATAAGGATTGCTACTACAGAAGCATAAAAGCCAAGGGTAAGCCAAAGTGGAATAAATAATAATGCAAATGCTGAGCCGAACGTTCCAGGGGCTTTAGGTGCTAAACCTGAGCCAAAACCAACACCACAGAACACAATCAAGCGTTCAGACCATGTCATCTGTTTAAAGACAATAGGAGGTTTATGCAAAGTGTTGATATCCATGAATGTGAAGAGGATGATCTAAGCCATCTTTTTCAAAAGTTAATCCGTGTTGTATGTTAATTTTCCCGATGATTGTAGTTTGAACATTGGGTTGTAATTGCAAAAGTTTTTGGTAGTTTTGCTGACTTATTGTAAAGCATAACTCGTAATCATCGCCACCCGAAAGTGCGTATTGCCATTGTTTTTCTAAAGTTAAATGCCGAAGTGGTTCGCTGACTGGCAGTTGATCAAGATAGATCACCGCACCGACAGCTGATGCTTTTAAAATATGTCCTAAGTCTTGGGCTAAACCGTCTGATACATCAATCATACTTGAGGCTAAGCCTTTCAAGATTTGTCCAAGCTCACAGCGTGGTGTTGGATAATCCAAACGTTGTTGTAGCGGATGACCTAAATGCGCTAAAGCAAATGCAGCATCACCCACAGTACCACTCACCACAATTAGGTCGTCAACTTGTGCACCTGAGCGAGGAATGGCTTGACCATTTTCAATCCAGCCGAGTGCAGTAACACTGATGGTTAAATGGGGGCTTTGTGTGGTATCGCCACCGATTAAAGCGACTCTAAATTGATCGCAACAAGCATATAGACCCTGACTAAAGCCTTTGAGCCATTCATGATCAATTTGGGGTAGACTCAATGCGAGGAGAATACTCTGTGGTTTAGCACCCATCGCTGCAATATCAGATAAATTAACAGCAACAGACTTCCAACCAATGGCGTGAGGAGAAGTATCTAAAGGAAAATGCCGACCTGCAACCAATGTATCTGTACAGATGACTAATTGTTGCTGTGGAGGGGGGGAGAGCAGCGCAGAATCATCACCGACACCTAAATCTACGTCAGTAGATGGACGTTTAAAATAGGTGTCGATAATTGAAAATTCAGCCATCGCAGCAAGTTATTTCGCTTGTTGCTTTTCTGCTTCACGCAGGCTATTTGCTAATCGGTCTAATACACCATTGATGTATTTATGACTGTCAGCACCGCCAAAGTGTTTTGCAAGTTCAATCGCTTCATCTAAAACAACACGATATGGCACTTCAAGATGATCTTTCAGTTCATATGCGCCTAAACGCAAAGTTGCAAGTTCAACCCCATCGAGTGCTTCGATCTCACGATCAAGAACAGGAATAAGTAAAGCATCCAATGCTTCATGGTTGGCAATCACTTGAGTTAGTAACTCATGATAATAGCCGAGATCCACTTTATGCATGGCATTATCGGCACGCGTACGTGCTTCAATTTCATGCACAGGGTTGTGGCTCATTTGCCATTCATAAATCCCTTGTACAGCAAAACGACGTGCTTTACGTTTTGCTGCATAAGTAGCTTGGAGTGTTTGCGACATGCTTTAAATTGCCTTTAACAGGTTAACCATTTCAATTGCAGTAAGGGCAGCTTCACCACCTTTATTCCCTGCTTTTGTACCAGAGCGTTCAATCGCCTGTTCAATACTGTCCGTAGTCAATACACCGTTGATCACAGGTAAGCCTGTATCTAAACCAACCACACCTAAACCTTTGGCACATTCACCTGCAACAAAGTCAAAGTGTGGCGTACTACCACGAATCACTGCGCCAAGTGCAATGACTGCATCGAATTTACCAGAAGCAGCGAGTTTTTTAGCAACCACTGGAAGCTCCCATGCGCCAGGTGCATGAACGACAGTGATATTATCGTCGCTAACACCATGACGATGCAATGTATCAATTGCACCTTCTAATAAATGTTCAACAACAAAGCTGTTAAAACGACCAACTAAAATCGCATAACGGTCTTCGCTTGCGAGATGTAATAAACCTTCAATTCGGCGAATCGCCATAGCAACCTCGATGATTTAACAGATAAATATTCTAAACAAGCAGGGTTTTAGGCTTGATCAGCGGTAACGTATTCTACCACTTCTAAGTTAAAACCTGATAATGCATTAAAACGTAATGGCGAGCTGAGGAGTTTCATTTTCTCAACACCGAGATCACGTAAAATTTGTGCCCCCACACCAATGGTTTGATATTGTTGTGAAAGAGCAGCATTGGATTTGGTTGGTTTGGGTTTGCTTAAGGCTTCTAAAGCAGGTCCCAAATCAGACAAATGACGCTGACCGATCCACACTAAAACGCCACGTTCACTTTTGGCAATGGTTTTCAGTGCTTTGTCTAAGTTCCACGCAGCTTCACCCTCTTTCTTATTGAGTTTTAATAAGTCACGTGCAGGATTGAAACCATGTACACGCACAGTAGTGATGCCATCTTTCGGTTCGCCTTTGACCAATGCTAGGTGAATATCTGGATTACCAATTTCACGATAACGATGCAAACTAAATGTACCGTATTCAGTTTCAATGTCTTGTTGGTCTAAACGCTCAACGGTCTGTTCGTTGGTCATACGATAATGAATCAGATCCGCAATGGTGCCCATTTTAATGCCATGTTTTTCGGCAAATACTTCAAGATCAGGACGACGAGCCATCGTGCCATCTTCATTAATAATTTCACAAATTACAGAGGCTGGTTCAAGTCCTGCTAAGCGTGCTAAATCACAACCTGCCTCAGTATGACCTGCTCGGTGTAGTACACCCCCTGGTTGCGCCATGAGTGGGAAAATATGCCCAGGTTGAACAATATCCGTTGGTTTAGCATGTGCTGCAACCGCAGTTTGAATGGTATGCGCACGTTCCGCAGCAGAAATTCCTGTGGTAATGCCATCAGCTGCTTCAATCGACAAGGTAAAGTTGGTACCGTGCTGTGCGCCATTGCTATCCACCATTAACGGTAGATCTAATTGTTTACAACGATCACGACTTAAAGTCAGACACACCAATCCACGTGCGTGGGTAATCATAAAGTTGATGTCTTCAGGGCGTACATGAGTTGCTGCAATAACCAGATCGCCCTCATTTTCACGATCCTCATCATCCATCAGGATAACCATTTTTCCTGCGCGGATATCTGCTACAAGCTCTTCAACAGTATTGAGCGGCATCAAGCTTCACCTTTTTGTTCTGTCTATGTGACATTTTCATTTAATTCATTGGGGCATAGTCTACCGTGTTTTATGGTGTTTTGCCTATGCTTATCATATTCCTTTGAGAAACATAGTTATACACAAGGCTATAGCTAAATGGAAAGTATGTGCTTGTATTTTTATGGCAATTTCGCTTAATTGTTCAGCAGATGTTTAGCAAAATTTTATTATCCAATATGATAAAAATAGATATCCATAAAAAAGCACTTTATTTTAAAAGTGCTTTTGAGCTGAGCTTATACAAATTTATGAAACTGAAACACGCGTATTATCATTAGAGGCGGTATTTTTCTTTTTACCTTTTAAAATTTCAGTACGCAGATTTTGTGCAAGTTCAGCAGATTCTGCATTCATGCCATTGATCATAAAGGCATGTCGAGTCAGAACATTGGTCGGGTTTGGCATTGACACCAACTGGTAATTTTCACCAATTTGTTTGAGTAAATCATTACTCAAATACAAAGCCATTTCTTTGGCAATCAGATGATGAGTTAGACGATCAGCCGCTTGCATGGCATCAAGTTGCATGGCTTCAACTTCAGTGGTCACGGCACAGCGAGTTTGTAGCACAAAACGTTTGTCTTCACGATAACGCTTATATAAAACATCTGATAACAGTTGGAAAACAGAGCCAATCATTAAAATACAATGTGCAGCATTCGGTTTGTCCGCAGCAATGGTCAGTAAAGCACCTTGTTGATTAAACTCTTGATGAACAATGAAATCTTTAGAATTAAGTTTGAAGTGTTGTGCTGAGAGTTCAATACTTTTATTTAAGAAAATTTGGCATAAATTAAAATATGGCACAGACACAGATTGGCTAACGGTATTCATCAATTGTTTTGGATCGTAATACTGAATATTGAGTGCAAGTGCGGCTTGTTCTTTATCAAATTCGACTGGTAACTCAACTTTTAATGGTTTGGGCTTATTGGCTTGTTGTTTGATTTGGGCAATTGCCAAAGTCTTATCGGCTTTTTCAGCTTCTAAAGCTTCCATGAGTTGTTGAATTTCATGTTTTAAGCGTGCTTCTTTGTTTAAACGTGTAAGTAATTCACTGCGTGTTGGACGTGCAATGGCACGATATGCTAGCCAAACTAGACCATGAATGATGAACGAAACTAAAATTGCCAACCATTGGGTTCTTAAAATTTCACCAATACTTGGCTTAATGAGGGTGATTTCGATACTACCGACTTTTTTCTCATTTTGCAGTGCATCACGAACAAAGACTTCACCTTGACGAGTTTTGGCTAAACCGCTGGTTGCAAGCACTTGTTTTTGAGCATCTAAAATCCGAATAGAGGCTACACTTGGATTGGTCGCATAGCGATTTGCCAGTAATGCCAGTGACACCGTATTGGCTGGTTCAAGTTCAGAAAGGCTGTCCGCAACCAATTGACTGGTCATGAGTTGACCTTGGCTTGCGCGGTTCTCATTAAGTTGATGAGTTGTTGCAATTACCAACAAAAAGGTATGTAAAGCAAAACTTATAATCAGTAGGCTAGCAAATAGCCCTTGTCTTGGCGCATTCAACGTAAACTTCCAAAGAAAAAATATTCGATTTCGATTATGATTCTAACAATAGTTGTAGCTCAGACCCGAGTCAATTCATGCGAGAAATCATTCTTATATCATTTTTAGGACCTGACCAACCCAATCAGTTTACTCGATTAATGCAAGTGTTGTCCGTACATTCTTTGCAAATATTAGATGTAGGGCAGGCAGTCATTCATAACCAATTGACTTTAGGGATTGTGGTTTCGTCAGATGACCAAACCGCCACGGCTTTAGCCATGAAAGATATCCTTATTTTAGCACACGATATCGGATTAACCGTTCGTTTTAAACCGATTGCGGGTGCGGAATATGATCAATGGGTGAGTGAAGGAGGCAGAACCCGTTATATTGTAACGGCTTTAGCACCTGAACTGACGGCTGCACATTTACAAGCAGTAACAAATATTGTGTCTAGTCAAGGTTTCAATATCGAAACAGTCACTCGACTTTCTGGTCGACCAGAGCGAAATGGGCAGGAAAATGAGCCTAAACGTTCGTGTGTTCAGTTTGGCCTAAGTGGTCAAATGCTCGATGCAGCAGCGATGCGTGCTGCATGTTTGCGTTTATCTGCGGAGTCGAGTATTGACGTTGCAGTACAAGAGGACAATGCTTACCGTCGTAATCGCCGTTTAGTCTGTTTTGATATGGACTCTACGTTGATCGAACAAGAAGTGATTGATGAGCTTGCCATTGAAGCAGGAGTAGGTGATCAAGTTGCCGAAATTACTGAACGTGCCATGCAAGGTGAGCTTGATTTTCAACAAAGTTTCCGTGCCCGTGTTGCTTTACTGAAAGGTTTAGATGCTTCTGTTCTCCCTAAAATTGCAGAACGCTTAACGGTGACAGAGGGTGCTGAGCGTTTGATCAGAACCTTAAAATCACTGGGTTATAAAACTGCGATTTTGTCAGGTGGCTTTCAATATTTTGCTGAATATTTACAAGCAAAACTCGGTATTGATGAAGTCCATGCCAATGTTTTAGATGTACAAAATGGTATGGTCACAGGCGAAGTCAAAGGGCATATTGTGGATGGTGCACGTAAGGCATTATTACTGACCGAATTGGCTGAAAAAATGGGCATTTCATTAGAACAAGCGATTGCAGTAGGTGATGGTGCAAATGATTTACCGATGCTTTCTATTGCTGGTCTAGGTGTAGCATTCCGTGCGAAACCCTTAGTGCGTCAAAACGCCAATCAGGCAATTTCTAGTGTGGGTTTAGATGGTGTTTTATATCTTTTAGGCGTGCATGACAAAGATTTAAACCGTGCCTAAGATGCAACCTTAAAAGATGTCAGTTAGATGAAAAAGAGTAGCTTTGTGTTGCTCTTTTTTGTTTGATAAATAATATTTTTTATCTTTTTGATGTGAAGGAAGTGGGTATTCACTTTATAGATGAAATAGATCGAAAAAAGTTGTTTTTAGACAAAATGACAGTGTATTTTTTTGTAATGACAAGCAAAGACTGATGCGGATTAGAAATTACTAAAATTTAAAAATAAAAAAATGTAATGACAAAAGAATATAACGACAAAGTGTGTCGTTTTACCTAAAAATAGGTATTTTTTTCCTAAAAAAAATCGCCATAATGCACAACATAAGCGTTAGTAAGATTGTAAAGAAAAATATTGGCTTGATGAAAATTGTGGTGTGCTCCCTTTTTCAACGGTGAGGGCTTCATTTTGACGGAGGTTTTTATGCTAACAGCGACATGGGCAACATGGATTGGATTTAGTCTGATTGCCGTAGCGTTGACTGCTGTGTTCTTCTCTCCTTATCGTCATTGGTTAGGATTTATGTTAGCTGGGATGGCTTTCTGGGGCATATTAGAGACGATACGGTTTAACGTACAGAATTTTTTTGATTTATCGATTCCTTATAGTTATTTAACGGCAATTATTGTGTCAATGAGTGGTTTGATTATTTTACTATTGCGTGCTGATAAAATGGCACAAAAAGCACTCCAAAATCGCCAATATATTGAGCATACGCCTGTTTATGAAGATGAATAAAAAACAATATTTCTTGCTAATAACTGACTTAAGCGTTCAATAAAATAACCAAAAAGACATTTTCAAGGTATATCGAATGATATACCTTTTTCTGCGTATCGTTTTGTTAGCAGCCTTGTATTGCAAATAGCAAGTTATGCTAGGATGATGAGTGAATTTTTTATATTAAAACAACAGGCTAAAATGTCATGAAACTTTCTTCAATACCCGTTGTAAAGTTACCTATTGTTGATGCAAGTACTGATCCTTTAGATCTATTGGTACTCGGCTTAGCATTGCGTATGAAACAACTGGCACGTACCAGTCCGAAATTTATTGAATTGACCCATGATCGTCAATTCCGTATCCAAATCGGTACTGATCTAGGCGTGGCTCGTCAAATTATGGTCAATAACGGTCAGATCGAATCAGTTTCAGGAGATGCAGAAAAAGCAGATTTTATCCTGCAATTTGCTGACAGCGAACAAGGTGTCAAAACTTTAGTCAAAGGTGATCCAAGTGCTTTTATGACAGGAATGCAAAACGGCAGTATCAAAATGGAAGGTGATTTCAGCTTATTGGTGTGGTTTAACCAAGTTGCGAAACTGATTCCACCAAAAGTACCAAAACCTGTAAAAGAAAAGATTGCTTCAGCACGTCAATTCTTAAAAGAAAAGACAGGTCGCTCATTCTAAAAAATTTAAAACTGATGTTGGATAGCAACATCAGTTTTTATACGCGAGCAAAGCATGTAATAATTTAAGTTTTGTAAGCGCAAAACTACTGGTTGAATTTATTTCACCTTGTACTAAGTAATGATTTTAAACTAGTAAAAAATTTTATAGTAAATAAGGTCGAACGAATAAAAATTTTATTCGACTTCTAAATTAAAGGTCACAGGACCATCATTGACCAAATGCACTTTCATATCTGCCGCAAAAATACCTGTCTGCACTTGATTAAACTGAGAGCGAGCATAGTCAACCAGTTGTTCATAGAGTGCTTGAGCTTCCGCAGGCGGCATGGCAGGACCAAAATCAGGACGTAAACCTTTTTGAGTCTGTGCCATTAATGTAAATTGAGACACCAATAAAACTCCGCCTCCTGCTTGACTGACATTCCAGCCCATTTTGCCTTGTTCATCATCAAAAAAACGATATTTTAAAATTTTATCAATCAGCTTTTTACCTTTTTCGAGGTTATCTTCTTTGCCCAGACCTAAAAAGACTAAAATTCCTTTTTCAATTTGACCTGTTATTTCACCATCAACAACAACTTTCGCCTCTAAAACCCGTTGTAACAACGCACGCATAGCCTTTTAACCACTTCATATTCTCTAAATTCCAATTCTAGCAAACTTATCTATGTCTACGCTGAGGATACAGTTTAGATGATCGTGTGATGCTGACCTAAACTCGATGTTTTGTTGGTAAGGACGCATATTTACAAACTGCTGATTGGGAAAGGTGAAAATTCATCCAATTAAAATATATAAATATTCACCTTAAAAAAAGGAGGGTACTCTACAGATAGAATGTAAAAATAAAAAATCAATGAAATACTTTTGATCAATACAAAATTTATTTCACTGGTGCTAAGTTTAAAAATAAAGCGTTATTAAATTTAATTAAAAAATATTTATAGGGTTTAGTTTGTTTAATATATTGTAATAATATTATAGAGTAACGTATATTATGTTTAGTATTTAGGCGAAACTAATAATTTTTGATGAATTTTTATAATATTTTAATTATAATTTCATGATAATAAACTCCAATAAGGTAAGGAACTGTTGTGGAAAATAAAACTGCACGATTAACGATTTTGATTGACCCAGTCAAGAAAAAAGCTTTTGAAGAATTATGTAATCAACAAGATATCACGCCATCACAAGTGGTGCGTCAATTGATTCGTGAATATTTACAAACGCATGGTGTGGAATATGCCACAAAATTGAAAAGTAATACTGTGAGCAAATGAATAATAAGGTGAAAAGTGTGTTGAATTAATAAAAGACATAAAAATACTGCCAGCATTTTGAAGTGCTGGCAGTATCAATAACATTATGAAAAATCAAGTTCTTTTTCAAATGCACGTAATTCATGGCGAGCCATTGCGAGGTTTGATTTTTGACGATCTAAAACCAAATATAAAAATAACTCATCATTACGATCTAATGGACGTAATAAATGATATTGCTTACCTAAAGTAATTAAAACATCTTCAATTTTATCATTCAGTTTTAATGCATTTGCAACTTTACGTTTTGCACGAATAACTTCTGTATTTCCTGCTGCTGCAAGTTCTAAATCCAAACCAGATCCTATCGCAGCAAGTGCTAAACCACTTGAACTATCAACTAAAGCTGCTGCAACTACACCATCAATTTCATTTAATGCATCTAAATTAAGTTTTGCCATAATAGCTTTCCTACATTTTCCCATTGTATTTTGAAATATAAAAAGTATTTTTTAGTATTTTTTAAAATACATTTATATCGCATTAAATGTTAATTTAAAAAATATTTTATTTCAATGAATATTAATTTTAATTTATTAAATAATATTTAATTATAATAATATGTTAATAATTTAAAAATAAACTAAGATGAAACTGTTCAGCAAAGTCGTCAGATTTTTGTAAAAGAAACAGTCAATAATCTATTTTTTGATTTGCAAGTTTGGATTTAGTTTTTATAGTGAGAGGATACAGATTAATTGGATCAAATATGCAACCCATCATTCAGTCATTGCTTGATACGGATTTGTACAAGTTTACAATGTTGCAAGTGGTGCTTCATAAATTCCCACAAACACACAGCGTATATCATTTCCGTTGCCGAAACTTGCAAGATACAGCGTATCCATTGACGGATATTTTAGATGATTTGAATGAACAGCTAGATTATCTTTGTCAACTGAACTTTAAAGAAGATGAATTACAATATTTACGTAGTTTGCGTTTTATCAAAAGTGATTTCGTTGATTATTTAGAATTATTTCAATTAAAACGTCGCTTTATTAAAGCTGGAATCGATGAACAAGGTCGTTTGGACATTTGGGTGGAAGGTCCAATGGTACAAGCGATGATGTTTGAAATTTTTGTATTGGCAATCGTCAATGAATTGTATTTCCACCGTATTCGTTCAGATGCAGTGTTAGCGGAAGGTGAACGTCGTTTACAAGCCAAAGTGGCGTTGATGAAGAAATATGAAGCAGAAATGCAACCGAATGATCCGCCATTTTTGGTGTCAGATTTTGGAACACGCCGCCGCTATAGTTTAGATTGGCAACGTCATGTGATTGAAACTTTCCATGATGCGGTACCAAATGTATTTCGTGGTACCAGTAATGTCTTGATCGCCAAAGAGTTAAAAATTTTTCCAATCGGTACAATGGCACATGAATTTTTACAAGCATTTCAAGCCTTAGATGTTCGGTTGCGTGATTTCCAAAAATCAGCGCTAGAAACATGGGTACAGGAGTATCGTGGTGATTTGGGTATTGCGTTGACCGATGTCGTGGGAATGGATGCCTTTTTGCGTGATTTTGACTTGTATTTTGCGAAGCTATTTGATGGCTTGCGCCATGATAGTGGTGATCCATTTGAGTGGGGGGATAAAGCCTATCAGCACTATCGTAAACTAAAAATTGATACCAAAACCAAGATGTTAACCTTTAGTGATGGTTTAGATTTAGAGCGTGCTTGGGCGTTGTATCAATATTTTAAAGATCGTTTTCAAGTCAGCTTCGGGATCGGGACCAACTTGACCAATGACATGGGGCAAACACCACTGAATATTGTTTTAAAATTAGTGGAGTGTAATGGTCAGTCGGTAGCAAAAATTTCAGATAGTCCAGGAAAAACCATGACAGACAATGACACATTCTTGGCTTATTTACGACAAGTTTTTGAAATACAAGAACCAAGTGTTGAGTAGAAAATCTATAGCTGATTTTTTGCTATAGAAAAGCATAAAATCAGCAAAATTGTAAAAAAGACTATGCTAAGATCATCAATATAAACTGTTAAAATTCAAAAAATCTTATGACTGCCTCACCTTTTAATTTTGATTTGTTGATTGATGCTGAACAGTTGGTGCCTTATTTGGGACATGAACAGTTACGCATTGTTGATCTGAGTCGGAGTTCGGTTTATGAACAGCTGCATATTCCGCATACCTTACATTTAAAGCCAAATCTTTTGGTGCGTCAGGAAGAACATGCTTCAGGTTTATTGCCAGATGAACATGGTTTGCGTGCCTTGATAGATTATTTGAATATTTCTCCTACACATCATGTGGTGGTTTATGATGATGAAGGTGGGGCATGGGCAGGACGCTTGATTTGGAATTTACATTGTTTAGGCTTTGAAAATGTCAGTTTGCTGAATGGCGGTATTCATGCGTGGTTGGGCGCAGGATTACCGACTTCCTCGGAAGTAGAAGAATTTAAAAAAGTGAATAATTTGGTCAAAATAGATTTTAAAAATATAGAAAAATATAGAATTAAATATGATCAATTATTAGACAAAGTACAACAAAGTGCAGTACAAGTGTGGGATTGTCGTACGACAGAAGAATATACAGGACAACGTTTAGCAGCCAGACGTGGTGGTCATATTCCCAATGCACGACATTTTGAATGGAGTACTGCAATTAATCGTCAAAATCATTTAAAATTACATCCTTTAGAACGCACGCAACAACGTTTAAAACAATTGGGCTTTCATTTGGATCAACCTGTGGTGGTGTATTGTCAATCACACCATCGTTCAGGATTGGCATATATCTTAGGTCGATTACTCGATTGGAACATTCAAGCTTATGATGGTGCGTGGAGCGAATGGGGCAATCGCCTCGACAGTCCTATTATTAGTGGAGAATCACCTTCGTGAGTCTGACCTCAAACTTAAAAAAACAACTCTTTATTCGTGCACAAAATTTAGTACCGCAGCAACAGCTCAGCCGTGTTGTGGGTAAGCTTGCTGCTAGTGAAAATCCGATTGTTAAAAATGTTGTGATTCAAGCTTTTAAAGCACAATATGGCATTGATATGTCGATTGCACAGCAAACCGATGCCTTAAAATATAAATCATTTAATGAGTTTTTTACCCGTGCTTTAAAAGATGGCGTGCGTGAAATTGATGCAGATGCAAGCAGCATCGTTTCACCTGCGGATGGTGCAATTTCACAATTGGGTAAAGTGAAAGAAGGCGATGTATTTCAAGCCAAAGGACAAAGTTTTTCTGTTGAAAAACTAATTGGTGATCCACAACTTGCTGCACCATTTAAAAATGGTGAATTTGCCACGGTTTATTTGTCACCGCGTGATTATCATCGTGTACACATGCCTTTTGCAGGGACATTAACTGAAACTTTATATATCCCAGGCGAATTATTTTCAGTGAATCAAACCACTGCGGAAAATGTACCAGGTTTATTTGCGCGTAATGAACGTATGGTCTGTTTGTTTGATACTGAACTAGGGCGTATGGCGGTGGTTTTAGTGGGTGCAATGATCGTGGCAGGAATTGAAACTGTCGCAACAGGCAAAGTCAAACCATCTGGTCGTTTAGAGTTAAATCACCATGACTTAAAACTTGAAAAAGGCGATGAATTAGGACGTTTTTATTTGGGTTCAACGGCGATCGTTTTATTTGAACACGATAAAATGAATTGGGATGCGCAATTTAAAGCCAACTCAGTGGTGGTTATGGGTGAAGCTTTGGGGCATACCTTATAAGCATTTAACAAACTGTAGCTTTTAGTAAAGGTGAAGAAAGCTATATTCTTCACCTTTCATTTATTCTAAGATTTAGCCATAAAAACAAAAATCATTCAGGTTTATATAAACGTTCTTTCGGAAATACGACTCTAAAGGTAGAGCCTTGGTTTTCAATAGAATCAATTTCTAAATAAGCATTATGTTGCATGAGTACATGCTTCACAATTGCTAAACCTAAACCTGTACCGCCCGTTTGGCGACTGCGTGCGCTGTCAACACGATAAAAACGCTCAGTCAAACGTGGTAAATGTTTTGGGTCAATGCCAATGCCTGTGTCTTGTACTGTAAAATAACCATGTTGACCATCATCATGCCAGCCCATAGTCACTGAACCACCTTTAGGCGTATATTTAATTGCATTGGTAATTAAGTTGCTGAAAGCGCTAGCAAGTTCAGTGTCTGAACCGATCAAATCACAATGACTGTCGATATCCAAATTTAAGGTATGCCCATAATCGACATTATAAGCTTGTGCATCATCAAATAATTGATTCATCAAACTTGGCATTTCAATAATTTGATTTTTGGCAATTTGTTTATTGCCCTCAAGACGAGATAACAACAATAAATCATTGACGAGTGCATTCATACGGCGTGTTTGCGAATGCATTTGATCGAAAGCACGTTTCCAACGAGGATTTAAGTCTTCTTGGTCGGTAAATGTTTCGATATAGCCACTCAACACAGTCAGTGGTGTACGTAATTCATGCGAAATATTATCGACAAAATCTTTACGCATTTGTTCTAAGTTATGCACACGTGTGACGTCATAGGCGACCAATAAACGGCTTTCACTACCAAAACGTGTGAGTTTAATTTGGACATAATGTTCATCATAAACCGTTGATTTTATTTTAATGCCATCAGGTGATTGGTCTATATTATTAAAATACTCAATAAAACTCGGTTGACGAATAATGGTCAAGATATTGCGACCCCGATCTGACATTTGAATGCCAAGTAATCTCTCAGCAGCAGGATTCCACCATTCGATTTGATGTAATTCATCGGTTAAAATCACGGCTTCTGCCAATGCAACCAAGGAAGATTGTGCTCGGTCAATTAGACCCACCATT
Organism: Acinetobacter defluvii; assembly: GCF_001704615.3. Taxonomy (NCBI): domain Bacteria; kingdom Pseudomonadati; phylum Pseudomonadota; class Gammaproteobacteria; order Moraxellales; family Moraxellaceae; genus Acinetobacter; species Acinetobacter defluvii. The sequence continues at coordinate 3,222,088 of NZ_CP029397.2, read as the reverse complement.
TCTGCTTGTACGACACGTTCTTGGCGCTGTGCCCGATAGACATTGAACAGCAATGCACCCCATATCCCGCTTAAGTTTGGCGGGACATCATAGGGGCGATTGGAAATCCATTCATTGACCAAATACAAAGAACGCAGTTGAAATATAAAAAAGATCGCAAATGCCAGTGAAATACAGATCCAAAAATACCCTATCCCGACGCCTATGAAGCATCCGATGACTAAAAGAAATGCAAGTAGGCGTAAATCTTGTTTGGCAAATGTCCACAAACTGCTATAGCGAAACTTTTTATGGTCTCGTGCAAGATCGGGGACGGGGTAGGGTTCATACATAAAACAAAATTGACCTAAATTTAACCTAAAGCAACATCAGCACGTGTAGAAAAACGGTATCCTGTACCACGAACTGTTTGTACATAACGGTCAGCACCATAAGGTTCTAACACTTTACGCAAACGACGAATATGCACATCAATGGTACGGTCTTCAATATAGACATTTCCGCCCCAAACTTGGTCAAGCAGTTGTGCACGTGTATAAGCACGTTCTGGGTGGGTCATAAAGAATGCCAAAAGACGGTATTCAGTTGGTCCCATTTCTAAAATGCTATCGCCAAAGCTCACACGTTGGCTAACTGGATCTAGAATTAAACCATTTGCATCAATTGATTTTTCCCCACTCAGTGCATTGGCACGGCGTAAAACAGCTTTAATACGAGAAACCAATTCACGAGTTGAAAAGGGTTTGGTCATATAGTCATCAGCACCAGCATCTAAACCTTGTACTTTATGATCTTCTTCACCACGCGCAGTCAGCATAATCACGGGAATTTCAGCCAAATTTTCATCACGCTTTAAGCGGCGACATAAGTCTACGCCACTTACGCCACCAGGCATCATCCAATCCAATAGGATCAGTGCTGGTCGTTGGTCTACGATCATTTGATGCGCTTGTTTGGCATCTTCAGCTTGTAAGCATTGAAAGCCAGCCATATCTAATGATGTATGGATCATCTCTCGAATCGGAAGTTCGTCATCGACGATTAAAATATAGTCATCTTTCACAACGCAATATCCTATGTATGAACGGTGAACCGTTTTATTATTTATGACAGGCTTATTACAAAGATTAATTATGACAGTATCATTGCAAAAAAAAGATATCGGCTATTTTTTGCAAAATTTTGTGACAAAACCTGTGAAGTTATATGAATATTCCATGAAATAATCAGGATTGTTTAGTTTCATAGTTTGAATAAAAATAACCCGTCATACAAATTTGGTATATTTAAGCACTTTGTTTTTCAGAAAAAGAATCCAATAATGATAAAAAAACAGTTTCACAAGCAAACACCACTTGTTCTACGGAAAGTTTAAATCCACCCATCACCCAACGCACAGCAATCTGTGTCACATAACCATTCAGTCCTGTCGAAACCAAAGAAATTTCTTGCTCACTGTAGTTAATTCGCGGCATCATCAGCATGACAAAGGCATGAATCATACGATCAAAACGTCCCATGGTTTCATGAATGGTGGCTTGATTATGTAATTCTTGTACCAACATCGCATCCACATAAATAATGCGTGCCATACGTGGATCAGCCTTTAACATCGAAAACAATGCAAATAAGCCTGAGTGAATCATTTTTTTAGAATCAGGAGAGGCTTGCATCACTCCTTGCATTACAGTTTGTTGTAATTGATCAATTAACTGTAAAAAGATTGTTTGGAATAATTCTTCACTTTTCTTAAAAGATTCATAGAAATAGCGTTCTGTCAGTTTTGCCTCATTACAGACATCCTTCACAGTAACTGAGAAAAAGCCTTGCGTACCGTAGGTTTCAATTCCTGCCTCAATCAGTTTTGCACGGCGTGCTAACTTTCGTTCAGACAAAGACATGCCTTTAAATTGTCTTTCTTTTACCAATTTTTTAGATGTGCTTGCTTTTTGCAACTGTGAATTGGTGTCATTTAAAAAATCTGTAGTCATATGAATTTGTGCCAAATTAAGTGTGCAAATAGCAATATTTGATCAATAAAAATAGTTGAAATTTACGTCATACTTCTGAGCAACTCATCAACAAGCAAAAGCTTAACATATTATATTGACAATAGTCATTGTCAAAATTATAGTGTAGCACTGAGTGTATGTATATAAAATACGTACTAAAGAATTCAAACAAGGAAACTCAATGAAAAATTTTAAAAATAAAGTCGCTGCGATTACAGGTGCAGGTTCAGGTATGGGACAGCAATTGGCAGTTTTATTGGCAAAACAAGGCTGTCATTTATCAATCAGTGATGTCAATGAAAAGGGTTTGGCTGAAACTTTAGAATTAGTAAAGCCTTATAATGTGCGTGTCACATCTAAAAAAGTAAACGTTGCAAAACAACAAGAAGTAAAATCGTGGGCAGAAGAAACTGTTCAAAATCATGGCTCTGTAAATATGATTTTCAATAATGCTGGTGTCGCGCTTGGTGCAACGGTAGAAGGCGAAAGTTATGAAGAACTAGAATGGATTGTGGGTATTAACTTCTGGGGTGTGGTTTATGGTACCAAAGAATTTTTACCATACATCAAGAAAACAGGTGATGGTCACATCATTAATACCTCAAGTATCTTTGGTTTAACCGCACAACCGACCCAGTCTGGCTATAATGCAACCAAATTTGCGGTACGTGGTTTTACTGAGTCATTACGTCAAGAACTTGATATTGAGAAATGTGGTGTGTCTGCGCTTTGCGTGCATCCAGGTGGGATTCGTACCAATATTGCAAATGATGCGCGTTTGAGTGAGAGCGTGAAAAAATTAGGGATGCACCCTGAGAAATCAGCAAAAGCCTTCAATAAACTCCTGCGTAAACCTGCAGTAGAAGCAGCACAAGAAATTTTGGATGCAGTGCTTGCAGATAAACGCCGTTTATTGATTGGTGGGGATGCAGTGATTGTGGATTTGGCACAACGTTTACTACCAACTGGCTATCAAAGGTTAGCAACAGGTTTAACAAAGCTCACCAAGCGTTTTGAACCAAAATAATTGATTTGTATGCAATAAACCGTCACTTAGGACGGTTTTATTGCATTCTAAGAAACTTAATCATTAGATTAAATTAAAGCTCGAATGGCTTTTTTCTTCCAGACGAACTGATAATAAATGGCTTGCATTAAACACAAAGACACAAAAGCCAAGGCATAGGCATACCAAATACCTTTTAGACCCCACCACTCACTAAATAGATAAGCAGCCGGTACTTCGATCAGTAAAATAGCAGAAACATTTAAAATCATGGGTACAGTGACTGTCCCGCTGGCACGCATAATCGAGGCAAAAATTGAAGCAGCACCAAAGAAAATAATCGACCACAGTACGATGAATAATAAATTCTGCCCAAGTTCGATCACACTCGGATCTGTAATAAACAGCGCCATTAAATATTTGGAAAATAAATAAGCCAAAATTACCAAACTACCCGTGATCATCACATTCATAATTAATGAAGTACGTGTCACTTTACGCAGGAGTTCTGATTTTCCTGCTCCAATGGCTTGGGCAGCAAAGATCGAAGCTGCAATCGAAATGGACAAGGCTGGAAACTGAATATAATTCAGTACTTGATTCACTGCGCCATAGGCAGCTGTGGCGTGTGAACCATAATGATTCACCAAACCAATAATCACCAAGCCTGCAGCAGAGGTTGTGACCATTTGGATACCTGTCGGAATGCCTAACCGTAAAATAATTTTGGTAAGCTCAGGGTTATATCGAATATGACTGAGCAAGGCTTTATCAGGTTTTAAAGCATGATCACGGTAATTAAGATAAAAAGCCAAAAACCCTAGCACTGCCACATAACCAATACTGGTCGCAATCGCAGGAGCAATAATGCCAAGTTGGGGAAAACCAAAATAACCTGCGATCAAAATCGGTGTTACGATTACGCCGATAAAAATCGTCATGCTCGATGCAATCAACGGGGTGGTACTGTCGCCGACACCACGTAAAATCGAGGTATAAATAATATAAATAAATAGCAACGGACTGCCTGCAAGCATCCATTGTACATAAGGCAAAGACAAGTGCATCACATCAGGGTCGATGCCCAAAAGAAGTAGAATTTGTTTGGCAAATATTACGCCCAATATGGCAATGAAACACCCACCAATTAAGGTCATAAATAATGTTGAACCCACCACCATTTTGACTTTTTCAAGGTTTTTTGCTCCCCATGCTTGTCCCACTAAAACGGTTGCACCCGCAGAAAGTCCGATCACAAAAGCCAATAAGAAAAACAAAATTGGAAAAAATACTGAAATCGCAGCAATAGCATTCACCCCCATCATTTGTCCAACAAAGATGGTATTAATCGTGCCTGAAAGATTCTGTAAAATGTTGGTGGCAATCAAAGGCACTAAAAAAATTAAAAATCCTTTCCAAAATTTTTGATGATGCAATAAATTATCTTTTGCTGACATTTTTACTATTTTGTCCAATCCATTGAAATTGTTTTATTCTCCAAAATATCATAATTATAGAAAAAAGCCTTAGCTTTTAAGTAACTAAGGCTGCATATTTAAAATCCAAGCTGATTTTTAAACCTGACTCAAAATCTCACACGCATGGGTTAATGTTTCTTGTTTTTTGGCAAAACAAAAACGAATGAAGCGTAGATTTTTTGGTGCGTGTTGATAAAAAACCGACACAGGAATGGCGACAATTTTATGCTGTTCCGCTAAAAACTGACACATTTCAACATCATTTAAATCGGGACGAATGTCAGAATAATCGACATTTTGAAAATATGTACCTTGTGAGGGAGTAAATTTAAAACGAGATTGCGCTAAACCTAGCTGAAAGAAATCCCGTTTTTGCTGATAAAAGCTGGCTAAATTTTGAATATGTTCAGGATGTTGCTGCATAAAGTTGGCAAGCGCAATTTGTATCGGGGTGACACCACAGAAATTTGCAAATTGATAAACTTGGCGAAAGACTTTCATTAGCTGCGGTGTAGCCACACAATAACCGGTTTTCCAACCTGTAACATGAAAAGTTTTGCCAAAAGAACCAATCACAAAGCTGCGTTCTCTCAGCTCAGGAAAAGACAATGCAGAATAGTGGTGTTGTCCATCAAAGACTAAGTGTTCATAAACCTCATCGGACAGAACCACAATATTTTTATCTTGAATCAATGCAATTAAATTTAGCCAATCTTGTTTTGACCAAATCGTCCCTGTAGGGTTATGCGGTGTATTGACAATGATCATACGCGTTTTGTCTGTAATTGCCGCTTTGACTTGATTCCAATCCACTGAAAAATCAGGTGTTGTTAAAGGGATATGAATCACTGTAGCCTCCACAAGCTGAACACTGGGCGCATAGCTATCATAGCTTGGATCAAAAATAATCACTTCATCACCTGCATGGACGATGGCTTGGATCGCTGAAAATATACCAATAGTTGCGCCAGGTGTGATGGTGATTTCTGTGATTGGATCGAGATTCAGTTGGTCTCTTTTTTCAAACTGAGCTGCGACTTGTTCTCTTAAACTGAGTAAACCATCGCCTGCGGCATATTGGTTATTTCCCTCCAGTGTAGCTTGACTCAAAGCTTGTAAAAGTTCAGCAGGTGCAGGGAAGTCAGGAAAGCCTTGTGAGAGGTTGATTGCATTTAAGCGTTGTGCCATGGCGCTCATGGTGCTGAAAATGGTGACATCTTGAGCAGGGAGTTTGGAGTGGATTTCGATCATGACGATGTGAGTTTTTAATATATTTTAAGCAGTGTAGCAGGTCGTTTTTACGAGCTAAATAGTTATATTTTGAGAACACATGTGTAATGAGTTTATTCTAATTGATTTATGCACTCGATGAAGAGAGAAAATGAAAGAAAATACAGTACTAACATCTACTGTATTTTCAATATTGTATGTTTTTTAAATTATAAATGCACGACAACATACTTTTAAAATCATAGCAAACGAAGCTGATGCATTTAACTCCTTATTTAGCTGCGTTAGCTTTGGTTTGTAAGTTTTGCATCTCAGTCAGTAATGCTTGCTGCATCTCAGTTGCTTTTTTCTGTAATGTATTGATTTCGTTCATGTCAGGTGGGTTTTTTAAACCTGCTTCAGAAAGTTCTACGCCGAGATTATTGGCTTCTTTCATTTTGCTACGAACAGCGTCAACTTCAGAACTTTTTAAAGTAAGTGCATCTAATTCTTTGTTGAAGCCTGCAGTATAACTTTTCATTTTTTCAACAATACCTTGTAATGCTGCTTTATCATTTTTTTGAGCAGCTTGTGTGACTTCATTTTGAAATGCTAAGGCTTCTTTGGCTTTGTTGGTAGAAAGTGTTTGGATTTGAGTTAAATCACTTTTGATGTCAGCAGCGACATCTTTACTTAATGCCACAGCAGCTTGTGTTGCAACAGGTTGATTATCTGTGCCTGTAGTAGTAGCAGCTTCATTCGGTTTTTTATCACATGCAGTCAAAGCAACTGAAGCCATACATAAAGACGCTAATAATAGTTTTTTCATTTTTCATCCTTTCATTGAAATTTATAATGAATCTGATCTCATTTTTTCACAAATTCAAGAAATAAAGCACCAACCATGCATTGATTAGAAATACTTTTTAAATCTTGGGTGGGTTAAAATTTTATTTATATAGCGATTATGTAGATAAGTATATGAGTCCTGCAACCAAACATCAGAATTTGTGGCATTCTGCTTCTAATCTAACCATTATTGTAATTTTATTTATAATTCAAGTAATTGAGTCGGTGTTTGCCCTGTATAACGCTTAAAAAACTCAATAAAACTGGAACTCTGCTTATAACCTAACTCTAAACTAATTTTTTTAATCGAATTGCCACGATGCAATTGGGTAATAGCATAAATAATTTTACTGCGATTACGCCATTCAGAAATTGACATAGAAAGCTCACGTTGGCTCAACCTTAAAATATGTCGTTCACTGAGCGCAAACTCAGCCAAGATTTGTTGTAAGGTATCAGGAAAACGTAACGGATTTTCCAATTGTTTTAAGATCGGTTCTAAAACAGCATGATGGCTTTGTGGTAAATATTGATCATAGCAGGGCGCAAAAGTTAATTGATCCAATAACACTTGCAATAAATGCTGTTGATAATTTACTGAATAATTATTGCTTTTTTGATGCGTTAGAATCTCATGTACTGTTTGTCTGAGAAATGGTTGCACAGTTAAGGTTTGACAACGTGTTGAAAACTGTTGACATAAGGTAGGATGAAGCCGAATACAAATATAATGCGTAACTTTTTGATCCACGGCAATAGAACAATGCTCGGTCTGTGGGGGAATCCAAATGCCATAACTTGGCGGTGATAAGTAGCGTTGTTGATCGATAGAAAATTCGAGCAAGCCATTTAAACTAAAATTAAAATCTCCCCATAAACAACTATGTGGAGTCACGACATCATCTTTTTGATAATGAAATTCTTCAATTTCAATCCACTGGCTGAGTTGAAACATATTTTTAAGCAAATGCATATTTTCTAAAAATCATCACTTATGAGTTTTTACAACTGATTTTAGGATTATTTACTTCGGCTGACCATGTGAAAATTGAAAGCACAGTCAACACGATAAAGCTCAATATACTATACAGTAAAATATTGGCATTAAAATGATTCACAATATAACTATTCAATAGTGAGCCGAACGTGATCATGATCTAAAAGACATTAAAAGATAAAGAGATATATTTTCTATTTTGTTATAACTTTTTGAAAAATAAAAAATAAATTAAAATTCAGATTGTTTAAACTTACTATTGAGTGTCTAAACTGATGTATAAATGTCTGAAATACGATATTTAAAAGTTTTTAGACTTGCTTAAAATAAAACAGGTCTTCTCTGAATGTAATCTAAACCATGAATGCAAAAACGAGCACAGTCTGGTGGGCATTTTTATTGCCTATTCTGGCAGTATTAATCTGGTCAATGAATATCGCAGTAACGCGTTATGTTGCTGACTTTATTACCCCCGTGAGTATTAGTTTTTATCGTTGGCTGGTGGCATTTATCGTTCTAACGCCATTTATAGCCAAAAAAACATTGCAAAATCGACACTTGATCCGCCAACATTTTTGGCAATTTGCCATCTTGAGTGCTTTTGGCATGGTGTTATATCAAGGTTTAGCCTACTCCGCAGCGCATCACACCACTGCAACCAATATGGGAATTATTAATGCTTTTATTCCTGTATTTACCATTTTTGTGTCTATGCTGATTCTGCGTGAAATACCAAATCGTTTTGCGGTAATCGGCAGTATTTTGTCATTTATGGGGCTTGTCTATGTGATGGCACAAGGTGATTTTGCCAGTTTGCTGGGTTTAGGTGGGCATTCAGGCGATTTTGTGATGATTTTGGCGGTGTTTTTCTATGCTTTTTATGGCGTTTTTCTAAAAAAATGGCAACTTCAAGTGCCACTTTTGATGAGCTTATATATTCAAATCGGTTTTGCCTTGTTGTATCACCTTCCATTTATTTTATGGTATGGCTTGCAAGGTATTGATAGTCAGAATATCGCAAGTGTGTTGTATGCTGGACTTTTCCCATCGTTAATAGCGCCTTTTGTTTGGATGCTTGCTGTACAGTATTTAGGACCAAATCGTACCAGTATTTTTATGAACTTAATGCCTGTGTTTACCGCCATCATTGCATTTTTCTGGCTCAAAGAAGCATGGACGATTTATCATAGTATCGGCGGGGTCATTATTTTATTAGGCATTGTATTGGCACAGAAGAAAGTAAATAAAGTGCAAGCTGTAAAAGTCGTAAATTAAATATGGAAAAGTATAAAAATCACAAATATTTTTATACTTTTTTTATATGACATGATTGCTAATATATCTTAATATGAAATTAAGAAATAATGGATATTATATTTTTTTATAAAATTTGAAGTAAATAGAGTGAGTTATTTTTATTGAAACCCAAATTTTTTAGTCGGATTTAAAGATACTCTAAGTCGTCTAAAATAAACATGAAATTTGTATTCAACAGAGATTTATAGCATAATAAACGCATAGACAACATGGCACGAAAGTTCATTTATGTTGTTTAAGCAGATTTTAAATACCCTCTGGATGTGATATACATCCTTTTCATGCTCAGCCGACCCTATATGGCTGAGCTTTTTTTTGTCTAAATTTTGCTGGAATATGTTGGTTTATTTAAATGAAAAATAAATAAAAAGCTTTAGTCTAATAACAATCAATAAAAGTTTTATAATATGTTTTAGGAATGATTTTTTCTGTTTCTAATCATAAATTGAGACGCGGAAACGTCATCCGCAGTTGTCTGAGGCAGGACTACCAATGATTGATCATGTTTTTGCAATACCTCAATCAATTTGCGGTATTTGTCGAGTTCTGCGGATGACAATGGTTTTGCCTACTTTTGCCAAAACAAAAGTAGGTCGAGCCGAAGGCTAGTCTCTAAATACAAACTTTAGATGTAAGACTCCGTCAAAAACAAACCACTTATATTATGTTATTTTCCAAGAATGGTATAAGTTTGACCAAAGTATGTTCATTTTTAACAATTTTAATGTTCAACTAAGTGCGAATGACTTCGCCTGTCACAGCATCCAAAATTCGACTTGGTTGTTGGCTCAGCCCTAAATCACCATTTAAGTAATTGAGTTGTGAGGCAAAATAACGACTTACATCTTGTAAGGAGCGGGCAGGTTCTAAACCTGCAGGGTTGGCGCTGGTCGATACAATAAAACCATCAAAAGCATTGCATAAAGCAATACATAAAGGATGAGTGGTAACACGCACCGCAACTTTGGCATGATCACCTTTAATCCATTGTGGAATGCTTGCATCAGCAGGTAACAACCAAGTGGTGGCTCTTTCTGTTTGTGTGCGATGTGTCCAAGTATGAATCACTTGTTCGCGCATTTTTAAGTCTAAGTTTTCCAATAAATGTTCAACTTGGGAAATTTGCCCAGCAAGTAAGATGACACCTTTTTCGATAGGACGTTGTTTTAAACGTAAAATCTCTAAAAATGCCTGTTCATTCATTGGATCGCAACCTAAGCCCCATACTGCCTCTGTCGGATAGGCAAGTACTTTGCCTTGACGCAGAATTTGTGCAGCTTCAGCAACTGAGGTTGTAAGCATGGATATTTACCTTGTCAGTGATTAAAAGGTTATTGTGAACCTTAATGACTTGCTCGGCAACGTAAGTACAAACCAGATTGCTGAATACATAAGCCTAAAAGTTCTAATTCCATCAGATAACCTGTTAATGCCGCAATCTCTAAACCTGTTTTTTGATGAAGGATATCAATCTCTTGCCCAACCCAGTCGAGGTGTTGATAGAGCTGAAAAAGATGTTCAGGGAGTTCAGGTAATTTTTCTATTTGTTGTGTTTTCTCTGTATTTTTACATAGCCATTGGGTAGGTAAGGCTAAATCTTCGATGATTTGTTCAGGATGATCGACTAAAATAGCACCTTCACGGATCAGTTGATGACAACCTTGATGATATTCACTATAAATATGCCCTGGGATTGCAAAGATGATTTTACCTTGTTCAGCAGCCGCCTGCGCAGTGATTAAAGAACCACTTTCTAAAGCTGCTTCAGCCACCAAAACCCCCAAACTCAAGCCACTTACAATCCGATTGCGCCTTGGGAAATTAGACTTTAACGGGGGTGTATTGGGTAAATAGAGGGAAATAATTGTCCCTGCATTTTCTAAAATTTGCGCATGTAATTGACGATTTTGTGTAGGATAAATTTGGTCTAAGCCTGTACCGACCACAGCTATTGTACGTAAATTTTTGAGCGCACCCATATGTGCTGCGGCATCAATCCCTTCTGCCAAACCGCTGGTGATAAAAAAGCCTTTTTCACTCAAATAATAAGCAAAATCATAAGCGACTTGCTTGCCATGTGGACTGGGTTTACGGCTGCCAACAATAGCTACTTGTGGTTGGCTTAAATTTTGCCAAGCCCCTTGTCCAAATAAAATTGGGGGATGATCTGAGTAAGGAAGCAGTTGTTGAGGATAGTGATTGTCATTTTCTAAAAGAATAAAATCACTATGTTGTTTTAATTTTTCAAGACACTGTTGAAAGGCAACTTGTCCAACATCAGTTAGCAGATCCTGAGCACGTTGAACATGGTTTTTATGGATGGCGACCTCTGACCAACGTGCTAAATTTTCAGGTAAAACAGCTTTGGCAACTGAGCCAAAGTAGCCTTCTAAGCTTTTAAATGCGAGATTTGAATGTTGAACTAAATACCATAATTTGATGGTGTTTAATTGCACATCAGATATAAAGTTCAACATGCATGTATCACACTTTTAAGTTGTTTTGATAAATTATTCCGCAATCGCAGGTGTTTGAATTAAAGCACCGACTTTGATCGGTAATGCACTATCAAGAACGTAGGCATAACTAAAACGATCAAAGGTCTTGAAAATCATCAAGGTACCTACATTTTGGTTTGGTAATTTAACCAACTCTTTGGTTTTTGGATCACGTACAGTTTCACCTTGTTGGTAAATACTAAATACCTGACCTGCCTTTGTCCCATCAATATTTCCACGGTCCACTGTTACAACACCATGTACGGCTGCTGTACCAATCGAACCTTGGACACGGACAATTTTACCACCTGCAAGGACTTCATTCTGTGCAGTTGGATAGAAAATCAAAGGTAAACCAGCGTCATATACTGGCAGAACATAGTCCCCACTACGCACTTCAGCATTGTAACTGTCTGTGAGCTCTAAAGTGGTCACCTCGTTCTCACCAGCAACGGCAACTGCAGAAGCCACTTCACTAAGTTCTTGACCTGCGTTATATTTTTTGCCATTTGCATCGACAAAAATATAAGGTTCAGCTTGGCGATAGACACCGTAACGTTGACCGACCACTAGACCATTACCACGAGCATACACCGTCTGACCGGCGCCTGTAATCACACGATTATCTGCCGCACCGATAATATAAGGCACACCTGTTAATGATTCTGGTGACACAATAATGCTGTGTTCTAACCAAGGTTTAATGTCTGCACTTGAAATGATAGGAATGGTATTGCCAATCGCTTCAACACGCACTTGTGGGCGCAATGACGTACCACCTTGATGACGGCGAATAATCCCATCACAGCCATCACCTTCATCCACCCCAATTAAAGGTCGACCGTTTAAGCTACAAAGCAATAATTTATCACCTGGATAAATCCAATGCGGGTTTTTCACATGGCGGTTACTTGCCCAAATTTCTGGCCAACGCCATGGTTTACTCAGGAAACGTCCTGCGATATCCCACAAAGTATCACCACGTTTTACCACATAAACATGTGGTGCATTGGCTTTGAGTGAGGGTGGATTCTGATTTGGACTTGGTGCCGCATGTGCAACGTCCACTACAGCGATTCCTGCACTCAGGCAGAGTGCCATAGCCAGAACCTGCTTTTTAAACCCCGTGGCACTAATATTGATGCCATTGAAAAAATTTATCATTATCATAATTCCTGAAATTATGCGTATAAATACGTTATAATTGCATCTTACACACTTTTATTTAATGAAGCATATTCTTCATTTAGTTTTTTAGATCAATGGCATAGCAAGTGAGGATAAGTATGGCCTTATTACCTGTTTTAAGTTTTCCTGATCCCCGTTTGCGTACCATTGCAAAACCAGTCAATGAAGTAACGGATCAAATCCGTCAGCTTGCAGCAGATATGTTTGAAACCATGTATGCAGCGCCCGGCATTGGGTTGGCTGCAACACAAGTTGATCATCACATTCAGCTCATCGTCATGGATTTGTCTGAAGATCATGATCAACCAATGGTATTCATTAACCCCAAAGTTACTCCGCTAACAGAAGAAACCCTCCCTTATGAGGAAGGCTGCTTATCTGTGCCTCAAATATACGATAAAGTTGAACGCCCGTCACGTGTCAAAATCCAAGCGCTCAATTTAGAAGGTAAAACTTTTGAAATTGAAGCAGATGGTTTACTCGCAGTGTGTATCCAACATGAAATCGATCATTTAAATGGTAAATTATTTGTCGATTATTTGTCACCATTAAAACGTCAACGTGCACGTGAAAAAGTTGAAAAAATTGTGCGTCAGCGTGAAAAACAGAAAGTTCCTGCAAAACGTTAAGCTGTTGTGGGGCATTTTGTGGAATAAAAGCGCAATTTTGTTTGGGTTTTGTTATACTGTAACAATGAAAATGTTGGGATAAACATGTTGAAATGTTGTTAAGAAGTGGGTTACTGCTAAGTAGCTTAGCAGTGTTATTACAGATTGCTGTTTTTTTACAGCCTTTGTTACCGAAGCAATATCAAATTGCGCCGGTCTGTGAAACCATTTCTCAGGTTTTAATACAAACCGATTTTTATAAAAAACATCAACATTCAAGCCACCATCAACATCTTTCTCCTGAACATGCTTTGCATGAAATGAATGCTCAGCAAACCAGTCTTGGACATGATCATCATGATCCAAATCATCAATGTCAATATTGTACGGTGTATGGCAACTTAGTTTTACCTCCAGAACTTGAGGTGAAGCAGGTTTTGGATCGTATTCAAGTTCGCTTGATCGCCTTTCAACAGACATTTCATCATGTTTGGTTTGTTTTACAGCGTTTATTTCTGATTCCTCAAGGGCGAGCCCCGCCACTTCTTACTTAAATTCAGCATTTTTTTCTGGGTCTTGATGGACTCCAGTCTAGCTTTATTCAAAATTTAAGTGAGATAGAAAATGGCTCAGCCAAAGTTTTTTTTACAGCCATTGACGGCTGCGATTTGTATTGCGTGTTATTCAGGGAATGTACTGGCAGAGCAAGAAATACAACAGTTAGCCCCTGTGGTGATGACCGCACAAAAAGCCCATGATGCTAATGGTTTGATCGTTCGTGCAGACCCTAAACAACCGATTCAACCTGTCCCTGCAACCGATGGTGCAGACTATTTACAAAGTATTCCTGGCTTTAGTTCTATTAAAAATGGTGGAACCAATGGTGATGTTACGTTTAGAGGCATGTTTGGTTCACGTATCAAAGTATTGACCGATGGCACTGAAAATTTAGGAGCATGTCCATCACGTATGGATGCCCCCACTTCTTATATTCAACCAGAAAGTTTTGACCGAATTACGGTGACCAAAGGACCACAGACCGTTCAATATGCCAATACAGGCTCAGCAGCAACGGTGATTTTTGAGCGTCAAAAACCAAAGTTATCTGAAGATAAAAAATATACAGGTCAAGCCAGTGCATTGGTCGGCTCCTATGGACGCATTGATCAGAATATTGAAGCCATCGTTGGGGATGAGCAAAAATATATGCGTTTAAATGCAGGGCGTTCTGAGTCAAATAGTTATCAAGATGGCGATGATCAAACTGTGCCGTCAGCTTGGGAACGTTGGAATGCTGATTTGGCATTGGGTTGGACGCCTGACGCGGATACGTGGGTAGAGCTGACAGGCGGTAAATCTGATGGTGAAGCATTGTATGCAGGACGTGATATGGATGGTTCACAATTTGCCCGTGAAAGCTTAGGCTTAAGATTTGAAAAAAAGAATTTGACTGATGTGATTAAAAAAATTGAAGGACAGATCAACTATAGTTATAACGATCATGTAATGGATAATTTTAGATTGCGGACACCGACACCTAAAATGGTGATGAATAATACTACTCATAAAATGGTTCCAAATAACGCTGAAATGGAAGTAACACGACGTACACTAAATTCTCGTTTAGCCATGACAATGGATTTAAATGGTATTGAATTGTTAACAGGTATAGATTCACAACGTAATAAACATGGTGGAGATATGGCTTCTCCAAACATGAATATGCCATTTGCGCATGACAAACGTTTTCAATCTTATGGCGGTTTTGCTGAGTTAACTTATCCAATCAATCCACAAAATAAAATTGTGACTGGTGCAAGAGTGGACGCAGTTAAAATTGATGATTTAAAAACCCATCAAGATCGTAGTGAAACATTGCCAAGTGGCTTTATTCGCTTAGAAAATAAAAACCTTAATCATGATTTAAAAAGTTATATCGGCTTAGGTTATGTTGAAAGAGTACCAGATTACTGGGAGCTAAGAACAGACTATCAAGTTGAGAAAAACGCATCATTTAATCAATTAAAAAATGAAAAAACAGTCCAGTTAGATGTAGGTACTCAGTTTAAACATGAACAATGGAATGCTTGGACTTCTGCATATGTAGGCTTAATCCAAGATTATATCTTAATGAATTATGTTGAGAAAAAATCTGGCATGGGCGGTATGCATATGGGGCATAATATGGGAGGAATGGGACATTCCACTCATGGTGCCGATGATAAAAAGCAAATGACCACACTCTCAGCGAATGTCGATGCCATCATTGCAGGCGCGGAAGCAGGGATTGGCTATGATTTTACAGATACAATCCAGTCAGATGTGAGCCTTGCCTATGCATGGGGTGAAAATACCAGCGACAATACAGCTTTACCACAAATCGCCCCATTAGAAGGACGTTTTAATTTACGTTATGTTCAAGACAAATATACACTCGGACTACTTTGGCGTGTAGTGGCTAAGCAAGATCGTATCAGCCTTAATCAAGGTAATATCATAGGTTATGATATGCGTGAGAGTAAAAGCTTTAATACATTGGCTTTAAACGCATCTTATAACTTAGCTAAAGATATTAACCTTGCAGTCGGTGTGGATAATGTCTTAGACAAGACTTATACCGAACACTTAAATAAAGCAGGTAGTTCAGGTTTTGGCTTTGCCAGCAATGAGCAGTTTAATAATATTGGACGCAACTATTGGGCAAGAATGAGTATTAAATTTTAATGCTAACTGTCTAAGTTCATTCAATAGTAAGAAGTCATTGTATTCATACAGTGGCTTCTTTAATGAAATTAATAAATTAAACATATCAACGCTGAAATTTTCTTAAAGAATCTTATTGATGCATACTTGCTAATTGTTTGCCCCAGTTTTGATAAAGCGCAAGACTATACTCCTGCTCTGATCGTCCATGCTTTTGTAAATATTGGCTGAATTTATCACTATGTTTAGCGCTGTTATAAAGTAAAGTGTTTTTAGCCATTAAATAAAAGGGATACCATGCGATCGTGCGTGGTTTTAAACCTAAATTTTTCATTTTATTTTGTCCAATGAAAAATTGCGTAATCTCTAAATGGTTTTTATAAGCTTTCTTTTGCATAAAATTATTAAAATATTTGTAATGTCGTTCAAAAGGCTCTTTCGACAAACTTTTTGCCAAAGCCCTACTGCTTTCATCCGTTTTGGGGTGCGCATAATCCATCCATATTAACAGCTTCCATGCCTCTGATTCTTTTTCAACTAACCACTGCTCATCAATCCCCATCAGCCAGCCTGTGTATTTCCAAAAATGCATGATTGCTTCAGATTCAGCTTTGCTTGGAAAAATCCCAATAGCTCGCACACCTAACAAAAGTACTGCACTAAAGGCAATATTGGTCATTGCTTGGTCATATTGGTTAATCGGCACTCCCCAAAAAGATGTGTCCCAATCTTTCGATTTACTGAGTTGATAACGAACCAGAGCGTGAACAAAGCGAACGTAAACCGTTGAAGTAAAGCCAAGATTAAAGCGCTCAAAACTATTTGCTTGAGTAATGTCTAACCACCACTTATAGGTTTCAGCTAAGCGTTTTCCTGCGTATTGACTGAGCGCACCTGTCATAATCAAGGGCTGGTTAAAACCTGGATATTGATAGCCACTCATTAAAGCGACATCTCGCAAGATAAATGTTCCATTTGAACCTAAACGATGGGTAAATCGAATAGCAGTTTCGAGTTTACTTTTATCTAACCAAGAAGGAGTTTGTTCAATATGATGAAAAAATTGAGTAAGTACAGGAACTTCATACGGGAGTTGATCTAGACCCTGATACAACGCAGTCTCAAACAGTTTACGATTTTGTCTGGGATTGCTCATCACCCATTGCATGACCTCATCCATAGTTACATCACCAGTTTGCAAGGCGGTATTTAAACGCAAATACTCTGTATAAGTTGGTTGGAGTTTTTGGTTGGTTAAATAACTAAAAACTTTAGATTTCAAACTACTTTGAGTCATTTTCTCAAAGGATGCTAAACGTTTAGGGAGTGTTAAACTTTTCATTGTAAAGTTATTCCAGCTATTATTTAATCAAACTCTAATATGAATAATTATTCGCATTCAATTCGCATTTCATAGTGTTAAAAAATGCTTTAAAAATGAGTCAGAAAATGAGAAAAAAACCTCAACAACAAAGAGCAATTCAAATTGTGAGTGATATTTTGGAAGCAACGCAGCTTTGCATTGCTGAGCAGGGCATATTACAAGTGAGCACCCCGAAAATTTCAGAAAAATCAGGAGTAAGCGTTGGCTCTATATATCAATATTTTGAAAATAAAGAGCAAATTGTTGAGGAGTTATTGCGTAGAAAAAGTGAAAGTTTAGGTTTAGCTCTCAAACAACTTGCAACTGAAAAACAACAAATGTCATTAGAGGAGCTTATTCCGCTCAGTATCCAATTTGGTTTTGACATGATGAAAGCGGATGGCGGTTTTTTTATAGAAGTGTTAAAACACTGGCATGGTTATATCAATTCAGAAGCTGCACAGATTGTAGAGCAGCATTTTTTAGAAGTGGGGATTTACGTGTTTAATCAATTTTTTCAACATTGGAGCTTTGAAATGTTGAAAAATAAATCTTTTGTCATTATCAATAGTACGCTGTTTACCATGATGCGTTATGCCAGTAATAATGATTTTCTTATTTCAGAACAGCAACTTAAAAAAGAATTAACTTTAATGATTTTGGCTTATTTAGAGATTGAAAATATAAATAAAAATTCATAAAAAATAAATTTATTATTAAAAATAATAACTTAATATAATTTGGGTTTAAAATTTAGACATATGAATAATTAATTTTATAAAAAGTGTTGCAAGCTTAATTTTTTCCCCTATAATGCACATCCATCGGCGGTGATGAAGATTAAAACTTCTGATAAAACAGTGGCTTAGCATTAAATGGTTAGGTTGAGTTTTAGGAGGAAGGGTTAAAAATAATTTTCATTACATGTTGACTTTCTGGAGATAGAGAGTAATATAGCCGACCTAGCTTGATGCTGACGAAGCATTGAGAAGATCATTAAGAGTATATGAAGAACAACTTGTGTGGATTTTTACTGATTGATTGATCGAAATATTATCATTGATTGATTGGTTTAAATTACTCGAAGTTTATTTGAGAGAATTTGTCAGAAAATTGATGAGCCAGAATTGGTGTCTTATTCTATAATAAAGGCACAAATGATTTTAACTGAAGAGTTTGATCATGGCTCAGATTGAACGCTGGCGGCAGGCTTAACACATGCAAGTCGAGCGGGGTGAGTTACTTCGGTAACTGACCTAGCGGCGGACGGGTGAGTAATACTTAGGAATCTGCCTATTAGTGGGGGACAACGTTCCGAAAGGGACGCTAATACCGCATACGCCCTACGGGGGAAAGGAGGGGATCACTTGTGACCTTTCGCTAATAGATGAGCCTAAGTCGGATTAGCTAGTTGGTGGGGTAAAGGCCTACCAAGGCGACGATCTGTAGCGGGTCTGAGAGGATGATCCGCCACACTGGGACTGAGACACGGCCCAGACTCCTACGGGAGGCAGCAGTGGGGAATATTGGACAATGGGGGGAACCCTGATCCAGCCATGCCGCGTGTGTGAAGAAGGCCTTATGGTTGTAAAGCACTTTAAGCGAGGAGGAGGCTCCTATAGATAATACCTATAGAGAGTGGACGTTACTCGCAGAATAAGCACCGGCTAACTCTGTGCCAGCAGCCGCGGTAATACAGAGGGTGCGAGCGTTAATCGGATTTACTGGGCGTAAAGCGTACGTAGGCGGCTTTTTAAGTCGGATGTGAAATCCCCGAGCTTAACTTGGGAATTGCATTCGATACTGGGAAGCTAGAGTATGGGAGAGGATGGTAGAATTCCAGGTGTAGCGGTGAAATGCGTAGAGATCTGGAGGAATACCGATGGCGAAGGCAGCCATCTGGCCTAATACTGACGCTGAGGTACGAAAGCATGGGGAGCAAACAGGATTAGATACCCTGGTAGTCCATGCCGTAAACGATGTCTACTAGCCGTTGGGGCCTTTGAGGCTTTAGTGGCGCAGCTAACGCGATAAGTAGACCGCCTGGGGAGTACGGTCGCAAGACTAAAACTCAAATGAATTGACGGGGGCCCGCACAAGCGGTGGAGCATGTGGTTTAATTCGATGCAACGCGAAGAACCTTACCTGGTCTTGACATAGTAGAAACTTTCCAGAGATGGATTGGTGCCTTCGGGAATCTACATACAGGTGCTGCATGGCTGTCGTCAGCTCGTGTCGTGAGATGTTGGGTTAAGTCCCGCAACGAGCGCAACCCTTTTCCTTACTTGCCAGCATTTCGGATGGGAACTTTAAGGATACTGCCAGTGACAAACTGGAGGAAGGCGGGGACGACGTCAAGTCATCATGGCCCTTACGACCAGGGCTACACACGTGCTACAATGGTCGGTACAAAGGGTTGCTACCTAGCGATAGGATGCTAATCTCAAAAAGCCGATCGTAGTCCGGATTGGAGTCTGCAACTCGACTCCATGAAGTCGGAATCGCTAGTAATCGCGGATCAGAATGCCGCGGTGAATACGTTCCCGGGCCTTGTACACACCGCCCGTCACACCATGGGAGTTTATTGCACCAGAAGTAGGTAGTCTAACCGCAAGGAGGACGCTTACCACGGTGTGGTCGACGACTGGGGTGAAGTCGTAACAAGGTAGCCGTAGGGGAACCTGCGGCTGGATCACCTCCTTAACGAAAGATTGACGATTGGTAAGAATCCACAACAAGTTGTTCTTCATTGATGTATCTGAGGGTCTGTAGCTCAGTTGGTTAGAGCACACGCTTGATAAGCGTGGGGTCACAAGTTCAAGTCTTGTCAGACCCACCATTCTGACTAACAAAATATTTGAATGAGAGTTTAAGTATTGAATGCAGGAAATTAGATATATTGGTCTTAAGCTGGGGACTTAGCTTAGTTGGTAGAGCGCCTGCTTTGCACGCAGGAGGTCAGGAGTTCGACTCTCCTAGTCTCCACCAAGTACTTTCAAGAGTACGAGCTAAAATAGATTATAGAAATTAATGAATTTGATGAAAATTGAATTGATTAATTTCTGTGATTTATCACAGTTTACTACGTGCTGACGAGGCAGTAGTTAATCATTAACAGAATATATTTGAGTTGAAATAAATTGTTCATACTCGTTTCAATTAAACATAAGAATATGACACGCAAGTGACATGTTTGAATGTTTGAAAGAAATTGAGTTACTAGCGATAAAACTGAATCAAGCGTTTTGGTATATGAATTTAGATTGAAGCTGTACAGTGCTTAAGTGCACAGACAACAAACTGTAGGTTTGATAAATATGAATATTTATTAAATTGTCTTAATCCTACTTGTAGGGATTAACGACTGTTTGGGGTTGTATAGTCAAGTAATTAAGTGCATGTGGTGGATGCCTTGGCAGTCAGAGGCGATGAAAGACGTAATAGCCTGCGATAAGCTTCGGGGAGGCGGCAAATATCCTGTGATCCGGAGATTTCTGAATGGGGAAACCCACTTACCATAAGGTAGGTATCGCATGATGAATACATAGTCATGCGAGGCGAACGAGGGGAAGTGAAACATCTCAGTACCCTTAGGAAAAGAAATCAATTGAGATTCCCTCAGTAGCGGCGAGCGAACGGGGATCAGCCCATTAAGTTATATGTGTTTTAGCGGAATGCTCTGGGAAGTGCAACCGTAGAGGGTGATAGTCCCGTACACGAAAGGGCACATATAATGATGACGAGTAGGGCGAGGCACGTGAAACCTTGTCTGAATATGGGGGGACCATCCTCCAAGGCTAAATACTCCTGACTGACCGATAGTGAACCAGTACCGTGAGGGAAAGGCGAAAAGAACCCCTGTGAGGGGAGTGAAATAGATCCTGAAACCGCATGCATACAAGCAGTGGGAGCCGACTTGTTCGGTGACTGCGTACCTTTTGTATAATGGGTCAGCGACTTATATTCAGTAGCAAGGTTAACCGAATAGGGGAGCCGTAGAGAAATCGAGTCTTAATAGGGCGCATAGTTGCTGGGTATAGACCCGAAACCGGGTGATCTATCCATGAGCAGGTTGAAGGTTGGGTAACACTAACTGGAGGACCGAACCCACTGTCGTTGAAAAGCCAGGGGATGACTTGTGGATAGGGGTGAAAGGCTAATCAAACTCGGTGATAGCTGGTTCTCCCCGAAAGCTATTTAGGTAGCGCCTCGGACGAATACCATTGGGGGTAGAGCACTGTTTCGGCTAGGGGGTCATCCCGACTTACCAAACCGATGCAAACTCCGAATACCAATGAGTACTATCCGGGAGACAGACTGCGGGTGCTAACGTCCGTAGTCAAGAGGAAAACAATCCAGACCGCCAGCTAAGGTCCCAAAATCTATATTAAGTGGGAAACGATGTGGGAAGGCATAGACAGCTAGGAGGTTGGCTTAGAAGCAGCCACCCTTTAAAGAAAGCGTAATAGCTCACTAGTCGAGTCGGCCTGCGCGGAAGATGTAACGGGGCTAAAATATAGTACCGAAGCTGCGGATGTATACTATGTATACGTGGTAGGGGAGCGTTCTGTAAGCCGATGAAGGTGGATTGAGAAGTCTGCTGGAGGTATCAGAAGTGCGAATGCTGACGTGAGTAACGACAAAACGGGTGAAAAACCCGTTCGCTGAAAGACCAAGGGTTCCAGTCCAACGTTAATCGGGGCTGGGTGAGTCGACCCCTAAGGCGAGGCCGAGAGGCGTAGTCGATGGGAAATTGGTTAATATTCCAATACTTCTGTGTAATGCGATGAGAGGACGGAGAAGGTTAAGTCAGCCTGGCGTTGGTTGTCCAGGTGAAAGGTTGTAGGCATGTATCTTAGGCAAATCCGGGGTACTCTATGCTGAGAACTGATAGCAAGCTGTACTTGTACAGTAAAGTGGCTGATACCATACTTCCAAGAAAAGTCTCTAAGCTTCAGTTACACAGGAATCGTACCCGAAACCGACACAGGTGGTCAGGTCGAGTAGACCAAAGCGCTTGAGAGAACTCTGCTGAAGGAACTAGGCAAAATGGTACCGTAACTTCGGGAGAAGGTACGCTGCCGGTGGTGATAGAACTTGCTTCTTGAGCTGCTGGCAGCCACAGAAACTAGGCCCCTGCAACTGTTTATTAAAAACATAGCACTCTGCAAACACGAAAGTGGACGTATAGGGTGTGATGCCTGCCCGGTGCTGGAAGGTTAATTGATGGGGTTAGCGTAAGCGAAGCTCTTGATCGAAGCCCCAGTAAACGGCGGCCGTAACTATAACGGTCCTAAGGTAGCGAAATTCCTTGTCGGGTAAGTTCCGACCTGCACGAATGGCATAATGATGGGGGCGCTGTCTCCAGCAGAGACTCAGTGAAATCGAATTCGCCGTGAAGATGCGGTGTACCCGCGGCTAGACGGAAAGACCCCGTGAACCTTTACTGCAGCTTGACATTGAACTTTGATCTTACTTGTGTAGGATAGGTGGGAGGCTTTGAAACCGAGACGCTAGTTTCGGTGGAGCCAATCTTGAAATACCACCCTGGTAATATTGAGGTTCTAACTCTGTCCCGTTATCCGGGACGAGGACCATGTCTGGTGGGTAGTTTGACTGGGGCGGTCTCCTCCTAAAGAGTAACGGAGGAGTACGAAGGTGCGCTCAGCGTGGTCGGAAATCACGCGTAGAGTATAAAGGCAAAAGCGCGCTTAACTGCGAGACCCACAAGTCGAGCAGGTACGAAAGTAGGTCTTAGTGATCCGGTGGTTCTGTATGGAAGGGCCATCGCTCAACGGATAAAAGGTACTCTGGGGATAACAGGCTGATACCGCCCAAGAGTTCATATCGACGGCGGTGTTTGGCACCTCGATGTCGGCTCATCTCATCCTGGGGCTGAAGCAGGTCCCAAGGGTATGGCTGTTCGCCATTTAAAGAGGTACGCGAGCTGGGTTTAGAACGTCGTGAGACAGTTCGGTCCCTATCTACCGTGGGCGCTGGAAATTTGAGAGGATCTGCTCCTAGTACGAGAGGACCAGAGTGGACGAACCTCTGGTGTACCGGTTGTGACGCCAGTCGCATCGCCGGGTAGCTATGTTCGGAAGGGATAACCGCTGAAAGCATCTAAGCGGGAAGCCTACCTCAAGATAAGATTTCCCCGAGGCTTTATGCCTCCTAAAGAGCCGTTCAAGACTAGGACGTTGATAGGTTGGATGTGGAAGTACGGCGACGTATGAAGCTGACCAATACTAATTGCTCGTGAGGCTTGACTATACAACACCCAAACAGTTGTATGTTTCGATAAATTCAATGCAAAATACTTGATTTAGTGAAAAAGCTAGTTAAAATATCCAACTCAAATAAATTTCTGTTAATAACTCATTTGACCAAAGCTAGGCACATCGAAGCACAAAGCATCGTAATTAAGACCAAGTGATTAATCATAAACAGTTTGCTGGCGACAATAGCAAGAGTGAACCACCTGATCCCTTCCCGAACTCAGAAGTGAAACCTCTTTGCGCTGATGGTAGTGTGGGGTTACCCATGTGAGAGTAAGTCATCGCCAGCTTTTAAATCTAAAACACCCTCTGTCAGAAGACAGAGGGTGTTTTTTTATGGGGATAAAAGAATAAAGGAAATAATAAAATTTATACCTATTGCGGAACCAGTGAAAATAAATAAATTGAGATGGTATCACTTCTATTTCAGCAGGTTTGAGTTGTTTGTATTGAAAAATCAAGTTGTCTGGCACTTTATGAAAATTATTTTTATTTTTATTTTTATTTTTAATTGATTTGATTGTTCCGATTTTAAATTACGCTGCATTAAACTTTGGTTTATACTATTTTTTGTATAAAAAACGAACTATAGCGTGATTTAATTTTGATGCAGCTCGTATTAGATACTGATATGATTTGATTTTTTAAATTCAGCAAAGCATGAAAATAAAAATTTTACTTTCAGCAATTGCTGAATTATTTTTTAGAGAATTGTCTTATACAAAATATAAGCTACTGATTTTTATTAAATAAAATTTCTGGCATGTTTCTTGATTATCTAAACGCACAACGATAAGGAATCCATCGTTGTTTTTTGATATTCATGGAGATGACAATGAAAAAATGTATCGTACTCTGCCTAGGATTAACTGCATTTTCAAATACTTATGCTGAAATAGACCTGAGTAAATTTAAAGCACGTTTAGGGGTAACGCTGATTGAGCCAAAAGACCACCCAGGCAATTTATACGATGGTACAGCCACCAGTATTTCACGTAGTTATGCGTTAACTGCATCCAATTTGTACTTTGTCACACCGAATGTCGCTGTAGATCTCTTGGTTGGAACTGCACCAAAGCATCGTATCTATGGGAATGGTGAAAAAATTGGTTATACCCGTTATTTACCACCAACCTTGAGCGTGCAATATAACTTCAATCCAGATGGAAAATTCAATCCTTATGTCGGTGCTGGCGTCAATTATACCTACTATTTTAATGAAAAATTGATCAGCAATGACAAGCTCAATATTAGTAATTCTTTTGGCTATGCTGCAACACTTGGTATGGATTATAACATCAATAAAAATATAAGCTTAGGCACAGAAATTCGCTATATTGATGTTAATTCTGATATTGAAATTAATGGCACTAAAGTCGGTAGTGGTGATGTCAACCCAATGCTCTATACACTGACAATGGGTTATAAATTTTAAAATTTTTAGGCTGTAACTTTCCCAACAATGAAGCCTAAGGGCTTCATTGTCTTTTCAAATTTTGACAGTATAAACTCAGATATTTTGCTATAAATAATCAATTTAAAATTTTTAGTGTTGAATAAAAATGCAAAAAATCATTATTTTTTCGAGTGCTATATTTTCTTTTTCTGTCCTTCAAAATGCCCATGCTGAATCTTCCTCTTTTCAACAAGACTTACAGCAAGGATGCCAAGCAGTAAAAACTGAAGCAGCATTAGGCAAAAAATTATATGATCAAAAAAACTATAAAAAAGCCTTAGAGCATTTTTAAACCCAAGCAGCTTGGACATCTTTTTGTCTGAGTAATGCAGATGAAACCACTGTTAAATTTTCTGAAAACAATGTAATTACGGCACAAAACAATGTGGCACTGACGTATGCCAAATTAGGAAAGCCGATGTGGGCAAGAGCATGGCTTATGATCAACCAAAATGCAAAGTCCAATCAATTTAATTTAAAAAGTCTTGTGAAGCCAAAAATTTCAAATGATTTATCAGGTGAATATGTCAGTTATACAGGTTTTGGTGAATGGGATCATATTACAGTTGAACGTGGCAAAAAAGGCTATAGCGTAAGCTATTCGGGCGTATATATGGGGTTAAGAAGCCTTATTTATGGACCAAATATGGGGGAATTTGATACGACTTTTGCTTTAAATCAAAAACGTGCAATCTATAAATATGAAGATTGTACAATTCAGCTTGATTTTAAAGTAGATCAAAATTTAGGCAATTATATTGAAGTTAAACAGGATGATGGTGAATCAAGTTGTGGCTTTGGACATAATGTTTATGCAGGTGGTACATACTATAAAGTGGAGAAATGAATTTAAATCCATTTCTCTATAAGTGAATCCCCAGAAAATATGCTTTAATTGCGGCATAATAATTTAAAATTTCAGGGGGATACACATGGCAAAGTTTTTAAATACCAGTGCGACCAATTTCTTCTTAGAAGAATTGATTAAAAATGCAAAAGAACGCTTAATTTTAATCAGTCCATATTTACGTTTAAATGATCGGATTAAAGAACTTTTAGAAGATAAAAATCGTTTAAAAATTGATATTCGTATCGTTTATGGCAAAAGTGATTTACATCCTGATGAAATAAAGTGGATGCAACAACTTGATTATATTCGAGTTAGTTTTTGCAAAAATCTTCATGCGAAATGCTATTTAAATGAAGATAGTTGCATTATTTCTAGTCTAAACTTATATGAATTTAGCCAAGTAAATAACAATGAAATGGGTATTCTAATTAAAAAAGACGATGATATTGATGTATACAAAGATGCTTATGAAGAAGCACAGCGTATTATTCGAATCAGTGATGAAGTCCGCATTTCATTGGATGAAGTGAAAACAGAAAAAGTTGAAGAGTCGCCAAACTCAAATACTCCAAGTGAAAATATAGGTAAATTAACCTCTTCCAAACTTGCAGCAAAACATAAAATTAAAACCAATGAGCTTTTAGATAAATTTGTTGAACTTGGTTTCCTGACATTGAATGAAAATGGTAAACACTATTTAACAGATCAAGGTAAAAATATTGGTGGAGAATTTAGATCAAGCCAATATGGTGGCTATTTTTTATGGTCTGAAAACATGGATATTTAAAAAAAGCCCTTTCGGGCTTTTTCCAATTTTAAACGGCTAAATCCGCTAAATTACCTTTTTGTTCTAACCAATGCTTACGATCAGCAGAACGTTTTTTCGCAAGGAGTTTATCCAACAAGCCCGCAGTAAACTGACTATCATCTAAGTCTAACTGCACCAAACGGCGAGTGTTTGGATCCATCGTGGTTTCACGAAGCTGACTAGCATTCATCTCTCCCAAACCTTTAAATCGTGTGATTTGTGGATTCTTAGATTTTACTTTCTTTAAAATCGCTTCTAACTCATCTTCATCAAGGGCATAATGCACATCTTTGGCATCATCAATACGGAACAACGGTGGCATGGCGACAAATAAATGCCCTTCTTCCACCAAACTTGGAAAATGCTTAACAAATAAAGCACATAACAAAGTCGCAATATGTAAACCATCTGAGTCAGCATCGGCAAGAATACAAATCTTGCCATAACGCAGTTCTGACAAATCATCACTACCTGGATCTACCCCGATCGCAATCGCAATATCATGCACTTCCTGAGAAGCCAAAACTTCATCCGAAGATACTTCCCATGTATTTAAAATCTTACCGCGAATCGGCATGATTGCTTGGAAATTTTTATCACGTGCTTGTTTGGCTGAACCACCCGCTGAGTCACCTTCCACAATGAAAAGCTCAGATTCTTCTAAAGTATGCCCAACGCAATCCGCTAATTTCCCTGGTAAAGCAGGTCCCGAAACGATCTTTTTACGTTCCACTTTTTTCGCTGCTTTTAAACGGCGACCTGCTTTAGCAATCGCCATTTCGGCCAATTGTGTCGCTGTTTCAGCATTTTGGTTGAGCCATAAGGTAAAGGCATCTTTGGCAATATTTAGCACAATATTAGAGGCTTCACGACTTGAAAGGCGCTCTTTGGTTTGCCCTGAAAATTGTGGTTCTTGTAATTTCAACGATAAAATATAATTGACACCATCCCATACATCTTCGGCAGACAGCTTCATATTACGGGGTAATAAATTACGCAATTCACAAAACTCACGTAATGCTTCAGTGATACCTGAACGTAAGCCATTTACATGCGTACCACCTTGCGCAGTCGGAATCAAATTCACATAACTTTCTTGAATTTGTTCACCACCATCCATATTCCAACAAATTGCAAACTCAGCACTGGCACGTTCTGCTTCACCATTGGCGACAAAAGCAGGATTTGGCAAAATCTCACGGTCTTGGACTTCATCCATCAGATAGTCAACTAAACCATTCTCAAATTGCCACTGAATTTTTTCATCATTGATTTGGTCGACATAATTAATTTCTAAGCCTGCAGCTAATACCGCTTTGGCTTTTAAATTATGTTTTAAAGCTTTCAGTGCAAATTTTGGTGAATCAAAATATTTGGCTTCAGGCCAAAAACGAACGATTGTCCCTGATGCACGTTTAGGCGCTTTACCTTCTAAAACTTCAAGGGGTGCAACAGGCTCACCATGTTCAAACACCATTTTATAAAGATTGCCTTGGCGTTGAACTTCAACCTCTACACGATCAGACAAGGCATTTACAACTGAAATACCTACCCCATGCAAACCACCTGAAAATTGGTAATTATCGGTACTAAATTTACCGCCTGCGTGTAGTTTGGTGAGGATAATTTCAATCCCGCTTTGCCCATATTCTGGATGGATGTCGACTGGCATTCCACGTCCATTGTCTTCTACCGACAATGATCCATCTTTATAAACAGTAACCGTAATTTTATTGGCATGTCCTGCAAGAGCTTCGTCCACAGCATTATCAATAACTTCTTGTGCCAAATGGTTTGGACGTGTGGTATCGGTATACATTCCTGGACGACGGCGTACAGGATCTAAACCCGATAAAACTTCAAGAGATTGGGCTGTATATTGCGTCACGTTGCAAGTTTCCCTTTTTCAAATTTAATAAAATAGTATAGGGCGTACAGTATCGTATTTTTACTAAAAAAACAGCCTTGATTGTAATCTTCGTTGCTTAATACGACAGTCAGTGACGTAATAACAGTCCAACTAAGCCTATATTTTCTAGAATTAAGGTTGATAAAAACCAGACAAAAACTCAATCACCATCGGGATTTTTTCTGCAAAATTCTCCATGGCATGATTACCATTCATTTCAGTAATGATAAAAGAAGATGGCGCATAAAATTGTTCTGCCTCATGGTAATCAATCACCTCATCACCTTGTTGTAATAACACCAGAAAGTTTTCTGAATACTGAAGTTTTTGTATTGCCATTTGTTCTAATGTTATTAGCTGTGCATCATCTAAAGTCCAGCGTTCATTTACAAAATAAGGCAATTGTTCTACACCAAAAAGCGTTCTAAACAGTACCCAAGGCTGTACAGCAGGATTGATCAATACTGCAGGAATATTAAAATTTTCAGCAATTTGTGTGGCATAAAAACCACCTAGACTACTCCCGACCAAAGCAACATCATCTAGCTCCTCAATCATTTTAGAGACAAAATTTGTCACTTGATTAGGAGGACAATTTAAATCTGGCAAATGCACCTGACATTCACTAATGTATTGACTATATTGGTAAAGCTGTTGTCCTTTTAGAGAAAGTGGGCTACTTTGGAAGCCGTGTAAATAGATAATATTCATCTAAAACCATTTGCAAATCTAAAAAAGCTCATATAATTTCTAATGTGACATAAATCACAAATTGTTATAAATTATGTAACGCTGTTTTTATTGTCCGACAAAAAAACGTTGCGTTATCACTTGAAACAGTATCCTAGATAGGTTTCAAAATCATTAATAGAATGACATAAGGATATAAGCCTTGATCTCACGCATGTTTTTTATGGGTTTGATCGTATGGAGGATAACAAAATATGGCAAGTTTAACACCACTACACGAAACATATTGTAAATGGGATCGCTCTCCTCCGAGTCAGGCAGATGTACTAGAAGGCATCGCTCAATTGGTCAGTACACCACTGAATAGTGTTGTACAAGATCTGATTCAGTCTTTACAACGTGAAGTTTTACTCAGTGTTTTCGGTTTAAGCAAGCAAAAGGCAAAGCGTTTTCAAGCACGCCCTTATGTCGAGAAAATCTACCAATTTGGTTTTAATTCACTACAAAATTATGGACATTATTTTTTAGCACCGAGTTTGCGTAAAGTCATTGAACATTTTCCAAAATTACATAATAAGCCTTTAACACCAACGCTAACCTTTTTAGTCAGCGCCTTAAATGGTGTGTTAGGTGACTACTTACTTGCAACCCATAATCCTTTAGCTTTATCTACCGTGTTGTATGACCATTATGGTGCGGTACAACAAGGGGACTTAGCAGGACGTATGGTGATTTTTTCGCACGGGTTATGCATGAATCATTTGGATTGGAGTAATCGTGGTAATGGCGGAATTGGGGAAAAATTGCTTGCCCAGCGTGACAATAACACCATGCTGTATGTTCACTATAATACAGGTCGCCGTATTTCTGCCAATGGTCGCTCTTTAGCCACTATGCTTGAAGACTTGGTTAAAAATAATCCACGTATCACCAGTATTGATTTGATCGGGCATAGTATGGGGGGATTGGTTTCTCGTAGTGCATTATTTTATGGCAAACAAAATATGCATCAATGGATTCATATGGTTGAAAACTTGGTCTGTTTAGGTTCGCCACATCATGGTGCGGTCTTGGAACGTTTTGGTTTTGCACTACAAGATAAAATTGGACATTTCCCATTGGTCAAATTATTCAGTCATGTGGTAAATATTCGTAGTAATGGGATTTTAGATTTACGTTTTGGGAGTGTCCGTGATGATGACTGGGAGCATAATCATGCCCGAATCGGTTTGATGGATGACAACCGTAAGCCCGCACCTTTGCCATCTTATATCAATACCTTTTTAATCGCAGGTACGCTTGAGTTTGAAAATCGTAAGAATCGTACCTTAAAAGTCATTGGTGATTATTTAGTCAGTGTCAAAAGTGCACTAGGTGAACATCCAAACCCCAAATTCCAATTGAAATTGCCTGAATCACACAAAGCGGTTTTTTATGGTCTAAATCATTTTGAATTACAATATCATCCACATGTAGCCGAGCAAATTGCCAAATGGTTCTATCCACATCATGATGAGATTGCAGAAGAGCAGATTCGTAAATATTTAATTAAATTAGAAAGTTTACAAGGAATCGTGGAAACTTAAGCCAAATTCATAACAGCACAATATCAATAAAAAATGCCAACATTGAAGTTGGCATTTTTTATTTTAAACGGGATATTTTCTAAACAATTGCCACAAACTGATCAACGCTAATACACTAAAGAACATCAGCGACCATACAGGTAAAGACTGCCCTAAAAATGTCCAATCTATCAAAGCACATTCGCCAGAACCTTTTAGGACATTTTCAAACACGGCTTTAAGTGGGAGTGTTTCTACCCAATAATCTAAGCCAGGACCACAGCTAGGAACTTGGTCAGGTGGCAAATTTTGCAACCATACATGACGTCCTGCGATGGCAACTGACCAACCGATGGCAGCCAACCCTAAAAAAGCATAAATACGCTTGAGAACATTATTTTTTGGGTTATGTAAAAATGCGATCAGGGAAATCAAGCCCAAACCAATCAAACCAATCCGTTGGAATACACATAAAGGACAAGGCTCTAAACCTTGTACATGCTCTAAATACAAAGCAAATGCCATTCCAATCACACTTGCTAAAAATAAAAAACCACTAATGATGCGATAACTCTGCCATTGCATGGCTGTTCCTCTAATTTTTTGATTTCATTTACATCATCTAAACTTAGCTAGATAATCATCAAAACTCAAATCAGTTTCTTGCTCAAGTTGCTGTTGTTGTTGCAATGATGATGTTGCAAGCCCTTCAAAATACGCTAAAGTTTCAGGACTTAATACATGTTGTTGGTAATTTTCTACATGCTGATGCGCCATCGCACTACCAAAACTCCAGGTTCCCCCATGTTGTAAAGTATCCTCAATCACTTGTGCAGACAAGGTTATATCTACATTTTGCACACGTTCGTGCATAACTTTTAAAGCATCGGAATACAATGTGGTTACATAGCTTTGATTGAGCACATCCGCCAAAACCAACATTTCTTGAAGATGACGATCTGCCCATTGTGCGAGTGGATAGTGTTGTCCAGCCTCTTGAATGGTTGCATTTGGCGCACGTCCACGATTAACCACTTCATTTTGATTGTGTTCAATTAGGTCTTGTTCTTCTTCCCAAAGCTCAGGACTGTCTTTCAGAAGGCAATAAAGCGCCAGTACTTCCAAGAAACCTGCTGTGGTTTCATTGATGCCGATGGCTTCGTATGGATTGACATCGACTGCACGTAACTCAACATAGCCAATACCACGATTTGCCAACGCTTCTGAAGGTGTTTCGCCTGCTTGTGGTACTTGTTTTGGACGGACTAAGCTGTAGTATTCATTTTCAATTTGCAACACATGGTCATTGATCTGAATCGGCTCACCTTGTTCATTGTTTAAACCCAGATGGCTAAATTGAGCATACGGTGTATGTACTGCTTTTTGTAATTCAGCCACATAACACTCAAGATTGTTATAGTGGATACCCAATTGTTTTTGTGCAGAATTTTGATAACCAAAACGTCCCATACGCAAAGCTGTTGCATACGGTGTAAATAATGTCCCTTTGATCAATGGCAATAAATGATGCTCACGTCCAGTCATGAAGCATTTACAGACCGAAGGGCTTGCACCCACCAAGTACATCACCAATGGTGTTAAGCGAATAAAATTACGTACCAAGCCCAAATAACGGTGGCTGCGGTAGTCTTGTAAACTGAGATTTTTTAATGCTTCATTGGATTCATGTTGTTGTAATTGTTCAAATAAAGCATCAGGAAATGACACATTATAATGCACACCCGAAATGGTCTGCATACGGCGACCATAGCGAATGCCTAAACCATGCCGATACAAAGTTTTAAATTTGCCAATATTCGATGAACCATATTGTGCCAAACGAATATTTTTTTCTTGATCATCCAACATGCAAGGCATCGACAACGGCCACAATTTTTCGCCATTTTCTAAATGACGATGTACCACAGCATGAATATCTGCCAAATAATTTAATGCTTCAGGAATGCTCGCTTTTGGTGGCGTGATAAATTCCATCAACGCTTCTGAATAATCAGTCGTAATATACGGATGCGTCAACGCAGAACCCAAAGTTTTGGGATGATCTGCCTGAGATAAGAAGCCATTACTTTGCATACGCAAACTTTCACGCTCAATGCCACGTAACATGCCTTGAAATAATTCAGCATTTGCCCAAGTTGGCAGAATGGCTTGAGAATTGGCTTCGGATTGACTCATCATTTACTCGCTTATCTTAAAAACGTTTTTAAAATAAAATATTTTTGATGGTGGCAAGTATAACGTGAATTATCGATATACATGCATACTCAAAGTATTTTTAGAAGGAATATTCATTTTTCTGCAATTTTTTAGCACAAACTTAGACTTTTAGACATGTGAAATTTGTGATTTGATGAAAGAATTATTGTTAAGAATATGAATCTTTATGAAATATCAAGAAATACTCAATTTTTGGTTTAACTCAGAAACACAACCATTTTGGTTTGCAAAAAGTGATGCTTTTGATCAACAACTGCGAACACGTTTTACAGATATTTTACAGCAAGCCAAACAAGCTGAACTTTATACTTGGCGCGAAAACGCTGCAGGGCGTTTGGCTGAAATCATTGTTCTTGATCAGTTTTCACGCAATATTTACCGTGATCAAGCCACAGCTTTTGCTCAAGATGCACAAGCGCTAACCCTCGCACAAGAAGCGATCCGATTAGGTTTAGACCAAGATTTAACTGCTGAACAACGTTCATTTTTATATATGCCGTATATGCACAGTGAATCAAAACTGATTCATGAGGAAGCATTACAGTTATTTAAAGTTTTGGGTAATCCTGTCAATCTTGATTTTGAACAAAAGCATAAAGTCATTATTGACCGTTTTGGACGTTATCCACATCGCAATGCGATCTTAGGTCGTGAATCGACTGCGGAAGAAAACGAATTTTTAAAACAGCCGAATAGTGGTTTTTAAACTAGATCCATTGCTTAATCGGACACACCAAGATGGAGGAAAATACTTCCATCTTCTCCTTCAAAAATAAAATCATCCCAAGAGCACTCATACCATGAATTTGTATGTACATAGACTTGATAAATTTTTTGAACTTTAATTAAACGCTTTATCTTTTCAAATATCGTTTGTACGTAATCAGTTTGTACATCAATATCAGTAAGATAAAAATCCCGATATTTATCATATAAACAACATAAGCCTGAACCTGAACCAATAAATTTTTCATTCATATCATCAGATTTTTGATAACTAAATAGCCATTCTCTCAGTACATCACGCACTTTTAAATCAGCAATAGACAATTCCTCAAATGTAATTGAGGCTTCTGGGTAAATTTTTAAAAAATAGTTTTGAAATGCCATTTGACTTTGTTCACAAACCTGAAGGCTAACAATTTCAAAGCTATAATCATGATTCGTCTTGGTATTGAGCAATGCAAATGTATCTAAAATGCCAGCCAAACGTCCCAATTCAAAATCAATATTTTTCATTTTATTCTGTTCAGGTTCTCTGTTGTTTAAAATGATTATACCTCAAATGGATTTAACAAAAATCTGCTTGAAATACATCATTTATCCACCCATTTCAGGCAATATAGAAGACCAAGATTTATTGAGCCATACAAAGGAGCGAAACATGAAAAAGACGCTCATCGGTTTAACGATGGTGGCAATATTAACAATGACAGGTTGTGCCTCTACCCCATCAAAACCGCGTACATTTGATCAACTTGGACAATTTTCAACATTACCCCTGAATGCACATACATTTCGCATCGGCTTTGAAACACGTAATATGAGCTATGGGACTGCTGAAGAAATTACCTTACTTAAAGCAGCACAAACGACGGTACAAAATGGTTTTCAATTTTTTAAAGTAGTGGATGACCCAAGTAATCGAACACAGCAACCACCACGCAAAGCCGTAGTTTATCCGACACCGAACTATTATCCATATGGTTATCGACGTCATGGTGCTTTCTTTGACCCATTTTATGATATGCCACAAGTTGTCACGCTCGATCCAACCCAAGTTGCATATACCATTGAATGTTATACAGATAAAAAATCAGCACCAAATGATGCTTTTGATGCCCGCCTGATTTTACAATCTTTAGGACAAAAATATGGCGTGAGTCCGACGGGACAAGTATTACAACCACAAGCGACTGATGTATCATCAAACAAACAATAATTTTCAGGATGTTGCATGAACCAAGCCGAAGACGTGAATGTACCGAGTCTGAACCGCAGTAAACGCTTTGCCACGATTGCTTTGGTTGTGGCAGTAGTGATTTGGATAGCATTGATTATTGCAGCCAAACTTTTACCTGAATATGTTTGGTTGATTCACATCTTAATGCTCGGTGCAGAGGCAGGCGTGGTCGGTGGTTTGGCAGATTGGTATGCCATCACGGTACTGTTCCGTAACCCCTTTGGCAAAATTCCCATTCCAAAATTTTTACGTGATCACACTGAAATTATTCCTCGCAATAAAGCGCGTATTGCTGAGTCGATGGGTAAATTTGTACAGGAAAATTTTCTGTCCCCACACATTGTAGAAAAAAGTCTACAAAAAACCGATCTCACTTTAGCAGTTGGGCAATGGCTTGCTCATCCTAAAAACAACAGCCAAGTGACCGATGTCATTCAACAGACTGTACCGAAAATTTTTGATTTTGTGGGACAGCAGCAAATTGGCAAATTTATTCAAAATAACAGTGTGCAATGGGTAAAAAATACTGGTATCAATCACTTAGCCAGTGAAATGTTACGCGCTGTTTTAGAAAATGATTTCCATCAAGATGTGTTACAGCGTGGCTTAGACATGGCACATGAGTGGATGATCAATCATCCCGAACAAACGGAAGATTTAACTCGTCGTTTATTTAAGGAATTGGGTGTTTGGAAACTGGCTAAAGGTGCGAGTTGGATTGGCATTGATGTCCAACAAAGAACGATAGATTCATTACTAGAAAAAGTTGAAGCGATTTTGGCTGATCCTGAGCATCCATTTCGTAAAAAACTTGAAGAAGTAGCTCATGACTTGATGTTGCAATTGGCTGACAATCAAAGTGCGGTCAGTATTCGTTTGAATGACACTAAAAATGCGTTATTAGACAGTGAGTCGGTACTAAATTTCATCACAGGGGCTGTGGTGATTTTATGTGATGCGATCAAAGCTGACTTGATTAAAGAAAACTCAGGTATTGCGATGAATTTGCGTGTTGCCATTCAACAGGTCGGCGAAAATTTAATTGAAAATCAATCTGTACGGCAGTTATTAAATGAGCGTATCAGTGAAATGGTGATTAATTTAAGTGATCAATACAGTGAAAAAGTGATCAAATTTATCAGTGAGCGTATCCATGAATGGGACTCTCGAGAAATGATTGATAAGATCGAAAGTGAAGTCGGTGGTGACTTACACATGATTCGGGTCAATGGCGTGGTAGTAGGTGCTTTTATTGGTCTGACGTTGGGTGTGATTCGGGCAGTGATTGATTATTTGATTTAAGCTTTAACTTTGTAGAGCATGGCTTGTTTTCTAATATGGAAAGTAAATAACTATTTAGAAAAGGATGCTTTCGCATCCTTTCTTATTTCAAATCATTTTTAAAACCTAAGCTCTATTCTTCGGCTTGGGTTTTCCTTTGCCATTGCCACCAAACGGTTTTTTATCACCTGTTTCACGAGGTGGTAAACCTGTATGTTGCGTCAAAATCTGACCACGTTCAGGACGTTTTTTGGTATTCGATGGACGAGACTGACCTTGCGCAGCTTTAGTTCGATTCCCTTGTTCACCATTACGTTTTTGAGAATCTCCTGCCACAGTTGAATTTTTCTTACGAGCAGATTGATACTGACCATCCGCACTGCCAGCAGGCTGATAAGTCGGAATCAAATGCTGCTTTGAGTTACCAATCAAGTCCTGACGCCCCATTTCACGCAAAGCATCACGAAGTAATGGCCAGTTGTTTGGATCATGATAACGTAAGAATGCTTTGTGCAAACGACGACGTTTTTCACCTTTCACGATATCTACATCTTCGGTATAACGTGCCACTTTTGCCAGTGGGTTTTTACCGGTGTAATACATGGTCGTTGCGGTAGCCATTGGCGATGGATAGAAAGTTTGTACCTGATCAGCACGGAAACCATTTTTCTTTAACCAAATTGCCAGATTCATCATGTCATAATCCGTTGTTCCTGGATGTGCAGCGATGAAGTATGGAATTAAATATTGCTCTTTACCTGCTTCCTTACTGAAACGATCAAACATTTGTTTAAAGCGGTCATATGTTCCAATACCCGGCTTCATCATTTTATTGAGTGGACCTTTTTCGGTATGTTCAGGTGCAATTTTTAAATAACCGCCAACATGATGTTGAACCAATTCTTTGACATATTCAGGATTTAACACTGCCAAGTCATAACGTAACCCTGAACCAATCAGAATCTTTTTGATGCCTTTTAATGCACGTGCTTTACGATACAACTGAGTCAACGGTGCATGATCGGTATGTAGATTTTGGCACACACCTGGGAATACACACGATGGCTTACGACAGTTCTTTTCAATCTCAGGATCTTTACATGCCAAACGGTACATATTTGCCGTTGGACCACCCAAGTCTGAAATAATCCCTGTAAATCCTGGTGCAGTATCACGAATTTTTTCCACTTCACGTAAAATGGATTCTTCTGAACGGTTTTGAATAATACGACCTTCGTGCTCTGTAATCGAACAGAAAGTACAACCACCAAAACAACCACGCATGATATTGACAGAGAACTTGATCATATCAAATGCAGGGAAACGTGCTTCACCATAAGCAGGATGTGGCAAACGTGCATAAGGTAAGTCGAACACATAGTCCATTTCTTCGGTGGTCAAAGGAATCGGCGGTGCATTTAACCACACATCACGCTCACCATGCTTTTGTACCAAGGCACGTGCATTCCCCGGATTGGTTTCGAGGTGCAGAATACGATTGGCATGTGCATATAAAACAGGATCATTTGCCACATCTTCAAAAGCAGGCAAACGAATCACTGCCAATTCACGTGGTGGTAGCTTATGTTTAATCGCTTTCGATGCGGGTTGAAGTTGAACAATCTGGGTATTTTCGTCCAAATTGTCACCTTCACGAACAATTGGATTGGCAACCAATTCTTTTTGGAAGTTTTGATATTGAGTTAAAGAATTACCTTTGTCTTGTTCAATTTCACAACCATCCAAATCCTCAGTCATCACATAAGGATTAATGATTGGATCGACACGCCCAATCGTGTCTACATCATTGGATGCAATTTCAACAAACTGTGCTTTTGAAGCACGATTATTTTTATTAACAATAAATGCGGTACCACGAACATCAGTGATCTCATGGATTTTTTCGCCTTTTGCCAAACGGTGCATGACTTCAACAATTGAACGCTCGCCATTTCCGTACATCAACAGATCGGCTTTGGAGTCCATCAATACTGAACGACGAACTTTGTCTGACCAGTAATCATAATGTGCAATACGACGTAAAGAAGCTTCAATCCCGCCCAATAATACTGGCACATCTGGGAATGCTTCACGACAACGCTGGCAGTACACAGTCGCAGCGCGGTCTGGGCGTTTATTTGGTTGATTATCTGGAGAATAGGCATCATCCGAACGGATTTTACGGTCAGCCGTATAACGGTTGATCATCGAATCCATGTTGCCTGCGGTCACACCCCAAGCAATATTTGGCTTGCCCAACACTTTAAACGCGTCAGCAGATGTCCAATCAGGTTGGGCAATAATGCCGACACGGAAGCCTTGTGCTTCCAATGTACGCCCAATAATCCCTGAGCAGAATGAAGGATGATCGATATACGCATCGCCACACACTAAAATAAAGTCACAACTGTCCCAACCGAGCAAATCCATTTCTTCACGTGACATCGGCAAAAATGGTGCAGGATCAAAACATGATGCCCAATATTTGTCGTAATCAAACAACGCCTTAGGCGCAGTCTGCATGGTATAAGCAGTAGACATGGCTAGCAATTCTCGGCTGGCAGAAGGAAGATCTGATATCAGATAAAATCTGATCAAAGATGAAAGCCGATCATTTTACCATGAATTTGATTCAGGTTGTTTGATTATAATTTATACAACACAAGAAATTTACAAATTTAAGCTGTTTAAAGTATTTTACTTTTTATTCTTCATTTTTTCCGACAAAAGGTGGATTTTATAAATCATTAAAAATCAATAAATAATATATAAAACTTGCATAAATGATCATTTTAAAAAAATAAATCATGTTTTTTGCACATTTATTTTCAATACCATTCAGACTACTCTAACAAAAATAAAAATGAGAATTACGTCATGTTTTTAAAACGGATCTTGCTGTCCTTTTTAGTTTTTTTTCAAACATGGGTCAGTGCCACCCCACCCAAAGAAAAATTTTATAAAAATCAAGATGCATGGAAAAAACTACAACAACATTTGCCTCAGACTTATCAACTAAATGAAGCGAATCAGCCGCAAGAATATTTTTGGCAATGGCGTAAAAACAATATTCATGTTGATTATTATCCTCAACCAAATGCACCTGCAAAAGTCATTTTATTGCACGGTGTTGGAACCAATGGGCGTCAACTCAGTCTGATCTTAGGTCATCCTTTGGCACAAGCTGGCTACGAAACCATGGCGCTGGATTTACCTGGTTATGGACTGACACAATATCCTTCGAAAAGCGCTATTCGTTATGAAGATTGGATTCAATTAGTCAGCGATTTTGTGGATGCAGAATCACAAAAAGACCAACGTCCAATTTTTCTATATGGTTTATCTGCAGGTGGCATGCTTACCATGCATGTGGCAATGCAAAATAAAAATATCAAAGGTATTATTGGTATGACATTTTTAGA
This sequence comes from Acinetobacter defluvii, assembly GCF_001704615.3. NCBI lineage: Bacteria > Pseudomonadati > Pseudomonadota > Gammaproteobacteria > Moraxellales > Moraxellaceae > Acinetobacter > Acinetobacter defluvii. Next base: position 3,182,400 of record NZ_CP029397.2, on the reverse strand, counting down.
CCAACAACGTTTGGCAGTAAAAAAAGGAACGATGCGTTTTAGTGCTTTGAGTCCTCTACTTTTGCTAGGTATGAAAATGGGTGCCATGACACCTGTGGTAAAAAGTATTCCACTGCCGATGTCATTGGTTTCAAAAATGTATGCTTTGACCAACGATCAACAAGCATTAAAAATTATGCTCAATGACACTACTTCTGCTGGCAATGCCATGTCGATCAAATTTTTAAACAGCTATATGAATTATCAACCCAAATATGACTTATCCAGTTTCACTCAATGTCCTGTCTTACTCACGCAACCTGCAGAAGATCATTGGACACCCTTGGCATTTAGCCAGCCTGTACTTGAGCGTTTGAATGTGCCATATCAAGTCGTCATGTTACCTAAAGGTGGACATTATCCTGTAGAAGCACAAGCCTTAGAACAGTTAAAAACGAGTAGTATTGCATTTATTCAGCAACGCCTTAAAAATTAAGGCTATTCAAAATCATGCTTATGAGTTTTATATTATCAATGCACTGCTTTTGTTTTTCAGTTCTAGTTATGCATTTTTTACTGTAGAAAATAAAGCGCCTATTGAGGCGCCCTATTTCAGTCCTAAAAATTTAATACAAATCTTTGGGCAGGCGAATCTGAATTATTTCGTTATTATCTGCTTTATTGGCATTACGCCCTGAAGAACTAGGGAAGTTGTTATCATTTAAGACAGTTAAAGTATTTTTATTCTCAATAATCACATCTTCAATGGTAAAGAAGGGAAATGCAAAGGTAGAACCTGTTCCAAGATCACCTTCACGTACCTGACCATAGAGTGCATTTGGATTATCAATTTTCATTAAATCTACCAATTCTTCACGCTGAATCGCTTTTCCAGACTCACCTAACTTCACATGAATCAGCTTCTTATAGCCCGATAATTTATTCTCAGAATCATCACGCTCAATGATAATACCAGACTGGTTATCAAACATTTGAAAATCACCAATCGCTGTGGCTTGGTCATTTAAATCAAATAAATAATATTGACCTGTATAGGCTTTTTTCTCTAAATCAAATTGGGAAATAATTAACTGTCGTTTTGTTGAATTTTTAAGTGGTTTTTCAAGTAAAGGGTACAAATATTTGCCATCTTTTGACAATGCCATTCCTTCAAAACCACCACTTTGTTGAACCAAGGGTTCAACATAATTAATATTGGCTTTATTTAACTGATTTTGTGGTGAACGTAATTCTTTACCTTTTTGTAGTGGATTTGGTAAAAAAATCGGCGCATCTAATAACACTCCATCTTTATCAAAATGCAGTAAGTATGGACCAAACTCTTCCCCAATCCAATAACTTCCATCCGCAGCACGTTGGATCGATTCTGGATCAAAATCTTGTCCTGTTAACAAACGTTCTGGCGTATTTTTATTCACAATATCAAATGTAATCAATTTATTCGGGTCACGTAATTGAACAAAACTCATAACCTGAACTTTGGCTGATCCCGTTGTTTTTGTTCTAAAATCAGGCTTAATTTGGTAAATACGCAACAAAAAATCTGCTGAGTTATCTTGTGACCCAAAACCATTGTCTGCCATAACCATATAGGTACCATCAGCATTTTTTAAAGCACCAGAAAAACCTTGTACAGGCTGCCCTCTAAACGGTGGAAAAATACCATTTGCTCCTTTTACAGCTGCACCCGAGTTTGGACCTGCTGCATAGGTTTCGACATCGAGTTGAGCAAAAGAAACTAAAGTCGGAACTTTTACATTGGATTCAAAAACAAAATCGTCATCATTATCATTGCAGGCAGTTAAAGTAAAAATACTGCTTATTAATAGTGTTAAACTTAATTTCTTCATCATGTGAATGGTCACTTATTCTTAGATCAATAAATGCAACCATTAAACTCTAGGAAAATGACAATTTCGGGTAATTTTAATGACAAGTTTGACTTAGTTTCTAGGGAGTATTGACATTTGTAGGTTAAAAAAATAGCGAGATCATAAAATCAAATCGCTAAACTCAACCTTATTCTCTTTATGTCTAGAACAATGCTGCAAGATCAGCACGGGGCTATAAATTACTTTGCTTACAGAGCAGTGATCTTCATCCGTAATTTTGACATCTATATTAAATCTCATTTATGAAATTTTGTTGAAGTCATTCTTTATCGCATGAGAATAGGGTGTCCGTGACGTGATTTTCTCAATAATTATAATTGATATAGACTGATCAATGTCTTACAAGTGTGTTGCACTTAACTTTTGAATCCACGAAATAAAAAGCAAGATCGAAATCTTGCTCTTAAATCGCAATCATATTGTGTGAATTAGAAATGATATTTCACTAAGGCACTCACATCATTTTGGTCAACGCCTTTGATGCCGTATTTGTTGTTCCAAACAGAATGTTCGATACCGACATAAAGCTTGGTTTTAGGTGAAATATGTTTACCCGCATTCCATTTCCACTGGGTTGTCCAGTTGAGTTCGCTGGCATGATCATCTTCAGCAGTTGACCAGTCAAGGAAGCCATCAACAAGGAAGTCTTCTGAACCTAACTTAAATGGTACGCCATAGGTGATGGTCATTTGATAATCATCATCTTGTTTGTCATTGTCAGCTTTATAGAAGTTAATGCTTGCAAATTGTGTATAAGGAATCGCAAGGTCAAAACCTACACCGTATAAGAAGTTGTTAAATTCTTGGTTGAGATCGTAGCCTGCATTATGTTCCCAAGTCGTTGCGATGAGTACATCCTTGACTGGACCAAAAGACATTTTTTGACCTGTTACTTCACCTAAGCTTAAACGAGGTGATAATTCAAAATACGTATTTTGTTCATCATTGCCATCGAGTTGATGATCTACAAAGAAAAATACATCAGCGTATTTCAATTTTGCTGCGTATTCAGCGGTGACTGTTGTGCGATCTTCAGTGCCTACTTCATAGTTTTCACCATAAAGACCAGTTAAGCTGAAATCTTGCCATACAATAGGATTAGCTTGAGCTAAAGTTGTAGTTGAAGCAAGTATGCATAGTGCAGCAAAGTGTGTGAATTTCATGAAAAATATCTTCCCCCCAAGAAAGCGTAACAAGGATACAGATTCTTAAGCAAAAATAAAGCCGAAATGCTCTAAAAAGTGAATTATTATGTAATTTTCGAGCTTTTAAAAAGCCCTAAAAAAGGAGAATATTCTCGGACTATTAATACGTATCAAACTGCGCAAGTATGTTTTTTAAACGATTTTTAAATGTGTGAAAAGGGTAAAACTATAAAGTAAAAAAGATAATTAAATCATTAAATTAGAAAATAAAGTAACAACTTGTCATTTTTCATATTGTTTTCATAAATATTTTCAAAATCCTCTTGCATATTTTTCAATATAGCCCGATATTGAAGATATAAGGACACGGAAATTTCTCCAAAGTGTTCATCATTCATGATGGAGGTTGCGACCAAAATTCAAATGAAGATGTACTCAAAGCTGAAACACCAGCAAGAACCCAACGTGCCAACATAAGAAAGTTTTGCACATACACATAAATGATTTTTTAAATTTATTGAAAATATAAAATTGTTAGAAGAGGTTGATATTTATGAACATTGAAATCCGTACAGATAAAAATATTCAAAATAGTGATCGTTTAATTACCTATGTGCGCGAAGAGTTAAATCAAGAATTTCAACGTCATAGTGAGCGTATTACACAATTTTCGGTTCATATTAGTGATGAAAATGGGGACAAAGGCGGTGATGACGATATTCGTTGTATGATCGAAGCAAAAGCTGCTGGTTTAAAACCTGTCGTTGTGACACATAAAGCTAAAAACATTGATCTTGCATTACATGGTGCGATTGATCGTATTAAACGTAGCATCGAGCATGTACTTGAGAAAAAAGAAAATCCTCGCGGTGGAAAACTGGAATTTAGTGATTCTGATTTAGAAGCAGGTGAAGCTTAGTGAAGAAGCCCCGAAAGGGGCTTTTTTTATGGTTGAATTAAAAGTTTTGGTCATAAAGCAACAAAAAACGGCATAAAATTTTACAAAATCAGTAGGCTAATAATTACTTGAACGATCTTTTTTATTTTTCGGCATAATAGTCATATATTGAAATCCAAAATGAGACAAGTATATGCTGACTGCGCCCCAACACGACTTTTTACAGGCTATAGAAGCATTAGACCTTGAACAAGTCACGCGACTCTTGGCAGAGGGTTTAGATCCTAATTTTATTGAACCTGAAAAAGGACCTGCAGTATCAGTTTGGTCAGATGGTTTATTTCAATGGTGGGAAGTTGTATGTGAGGCTTATGAGGCAGGTCAGCCCTTAAGCGCAGAACAAAAACAAGCACAGTTACAAGTTCATTTAGACATTTTAGAACAACTCATTCAAGCAAAAGCTAATTTTCATCTTTGGGATGCAGAAGAGTGTTATGGTCCACTTTGGGATGCCGCAAGTGCCGCATGTGTTCCTGCAGTGAAACGTTTGTTAGAACTGAAAGTTGATGTAAATAGCAAAGATGAAGAGGGAAAAACGATTCTTACTTCGATTTGTGATTTATTTTTTGATCAAGATTTTGATGAAATTGATTGGTCACAGGCTTTACCTGAAGAGAAAGAAACTTTAGAGTTATTGCGTAGCCACGGCGCCAAAATGTCTAAAGAATTAGCTTAACTGAGTAACAGTATGACAATACCGAATAAAATCATCATGATGCTTGCAGCAACTGTAAGTATGAGTAGCTTTGCTGCAGAATTTTCATTTGACCGTCCTGGTGCAGGATTTAGTACGGGGATCACACCAGTGGGTCAAGTGGCTTGGGAACAGGGTTTACCAAGTGCAAGCTATCGTGAAACTACAGTAGAGGGCGCAAAGGCAAAAACAGTAACCTTAAATGGTGATATGTTATTGCGTACAGGTTTAGCATCAGGCTTAGAGCTACAATTGGGTTGGGCAGGACCTACATGGACGCAAACCAAGTATAAAGGTGAAAAAGTTGATGATGATGGTTTGGGTGATGTCAGCATTGGTTTAAAGAAAGCCATTGATTTAGACGATGATAAATTGTCTATGGCTGTCTTAGCACAAGCGATTATTGCAACTGGGAATGAAGGCTTTAGCAACGAAGACGATATCTATAGTTTAGGGACTTCACTTGATTATCAGTATAATGACTTGGTGACTACAGGCATTACCATGAATTATGCTGTGCAAGATGGCGACTGGTCAGTGACTGCGATTCCAACAGTAGGTTATAAAATTGCAGGAAATTTATCCGGTTTTTCTGAGTTTATTTACCATAAAGCTGAAAGTGAAGATTATCAATATGGTTTGGCTTCAGGTCTGATCTACGCGTTAAATGATCGTACTCAACTTGATGGGAGCATCGGAGTTGATTTAGAGGGTCAAGATCGTAGCTATAATGCAGGATTTGGTATTTCATTCCTTTTCTAAATAAAGACTTTCGATACGAATTTGAGGAGAGCAGCATATGTTGCTCTTTTTATTTGTGTAAAAATATCAAAAATAAAATGCAGGAAAAATAAGATGGATTTATATATTGGGAATAAAAATTACTCCACTTAAAAAAGGCTTTAAAAGAAAGTTTTTAAAGATTTTATTATGGGATGTTATGTATTGGATCGTGGATTAAAAAACGATAACTCATGTGTAGAACGATTTTTTATATTTCTATATTGATTATTTGATTTGATCAACATAGAGTAAATCGTTGAGTTTTTCCTGTATTAAAAAATAACTCTCTACGATAATTTTTTTTAAAACTCTTTAATGGAATATTAAAATTTTTAAGTTTTAATGATTTATATTTTTTTATGACTAATGATCACCAAGCTAGTCTATTAAAATCTACACTTCTTTGGAGGAGCAGATTTAAATATCCTTAATCTACATTCATAATATCGATACAGCTTAAAATACTTACAGATACTCAGCTTAGAAGCATAAAACTATTTGATAAGTGAAACGTTAGTTAGGTGAAAAGGCACTCTATTTAGAAGTGACTCTATCTGTTACAAGTCGCTCTATCTCGTGGAAAATTCTAGTGTTTAAAATACTGATATCAAACGGATGTGAAAGCTTTAACTATGGGGTGATACAAAGAAAATACAGTGCATGTTAGGCACTGTATTTTCCATCATGTGATCTATTCACAGGTTTGGCCAATAAATTAGCGCATACTCAATTACGAATCACATTTAAAAAATGTAAATGGCGTTCATATTGGTCAATAATATCTTGTAATAGATCTTCTTGCGTCCAGTCCATCACATCATAACCCTGACCACCTTCACGTAAAAACACCTCTGCTTGATAAAACTCATCAATTTCATCATGTTGTTCGTCTAGCATAAAACTTGCAGCTTCAGTTTGATGAGTCAGTACTTTATAAATAAAATTCAACTCACTTTGGTGGTCGACACTGAGTGCTAAGCCATCCTCGACTTGATGAATATTTACCTGTAAATGTCGACGTTTAAATTCACGTTGGATGTTTTCAAAAGCTTGTCGTACCTGATGTTGAATATAGTCATTCACTTCATCACGCGTATGCGGATAATGCATAATCAAGCCTAAACGTTGTTGCCAACTCCGTGGATTTTGTACGGCTCTTGGAGTGATACGTGCCATTTGTAAGGCATTCATTTTGGTCACATCTAAACGCAAGGCTTTGAGCAAGCCCCAACACAACAACACCATAATTAAGGTGAATGGTAAGGCACTCATCATGGTGGCTGACTGCAATGCACCTAAACCGCCTACCACCAATAAGATAATCGACAATACCGCCATAAGCACTGTCCAGAATAAACGTTGCCACACTGGGGAATTATCTGATTTTGCAGTGAGATAATCCGTTACTAAAGCACCCGAATCCGCAGACGTCACAAAAAACAATACCACCAAAACTGTGGCAATAAAGCTTGAAATACTGGCAAAAGGCAAATGACTCAAGAACTCAAACAATGCTACAGACGAGTCTTTTTGTACTGCTGTAATTAGCGCGCCATGTCCTTGTTCTAAAATGCTAAATAAAGCTGCATTCCCCATGAACCCCATCCAGATCAAAGTAAAACCTGTAGGAATGAGTAATACACCTACAATAAACTCTCGGATGGTTCGTCCACGTGACACACGTGCAATAAACATCCCTACAAATGGTGACCATGAAATCCACCATGCCCAGTACATAATCGTCCAGCCACCAATCCAGCCACTGGGTTGATAGGCATACAGATTAAAAGTCATGGAAAATAAATTAGAGATGTATTGCCCAGCATTTTGAATGGTGGTTTGTAAAATATAAATACTAGAACTGGCTAAAAATACAAAGCCTAATAAAGTTAAAGCGAGAACTAAGTTTAATTCTGACAGGCGCTTAATCCCTTTATCTAAACCTAAGCCTACTGATAAGGACGCTAAGATACTGACAAAAATAATCAGCATAATTTGCGTACTGATCTGATTTTCCCAACCAAATAAATAACTCAAACCTGAGTTAATTTGTGTAACACCAAAGCCTAAAGTTGTTGCAACGCCAAATACTGTTCCAATGGTGGCAAAGGTATCTACCGCATCCCCCATCGGACCATAGATTTTTTTACCAATTAAGGGATATAAACCAGAACGAACTTTTAAAGGGAGATTATGACGAAATGCAAAATAAGCCAACGTTAAACCCACCAAAGCATAGATTGCCCAGGCATGTAATCCCCAATGGAAAAAGGTAATTCGCATCGCTTGTTGTGCAGCTTGAACTGTTTGTGGATCACCTGTTGGCGGATCCACATAATGCATAATGGGTTCAGCAACCCCGAAGAACATTAAACCGATGCCCATGCCTGCGGTAAATAACATGGCAAACCACGAACCATTGCTATAATCAGGCTGACTATGATCAGGACCGAGTTTGATTTTACCCATATCAGAAAAGGCAATGAACACTAAAACCATCAGGAAAATAGCGACTGCAAGCACATAAAACCAGCTAAATGAATCTGTAATCCACTGATTCATTTGCTTGGTCATTAGGTCAAACGCATTCGGTGTAAAAATCACAAATGCTAAAAATACAACTATAATCCCAACACTACTGAAAAATACATTTGGATTGACATTGTCAAACCAAGATGACTTTTTGGAAGGCATATCTTCCTCACATTTTTTTAATTAATAAATAGACCCTATGGATCAAGAAAGGCATTCACATGACGTGAAAAAAGGCGGACTCAGTTTAAGAAAAGTCCAAATAGATGGTAATTCAAACAAAGAAGTGATGCAGTTTAGTTACTGTAAAATTATTTAATTGAAATTATTCAGCTTTATGACCGACATAATGTAAAGCAATAAGTCGAGAAACGATCAATGCCAAGTACATCACACCACAAAACATTTGTAGCATTGCAATGACCCGCGCTGCAGGCGCAATGGGAATGACATCTGATAAACCGGTTGCCGACTGTAAGCTAAAACTTAGAAACAGTAAGTCGAGCCATGTCTGATATTCTCCGACATGATTTGGATTTTGAAAGCTATTGGGTACAGCTAGTTGACAAATACTATATAAAAAAGCAAATCCCCATGCAATTAAGGTAAATACTGCGCCTGCTGCAAACAGCTCATCTTTGGTTAAATAACGGTCTTCAAACATATAACGGACTAAGCCGTATGCCGCACAGAAATAAGCCAAAGCTTCAAAAATATGTGCGGTGATTTGCATCGGAACTGAACGTAATCCGACCAACATGAGTATAGAAAATATAAATGCCGCACCCACAAAAAATAGTCCAATAAAACTATAAACTGGGGTTTGTCGAATAACTTTGGCAATGATTAACAATGCCAATACACCAAGCGCCCACATAAAAATTTGATAGCTACGACTGCTACTGGTAAATAAATATAAAATCAGAATACTCAGCTGTACCAACAACAACCATGCAGAGGGTAAAAGTTTAAAGCCTTTCCAAAAATGAAATAAAGCTTGCATGTATATTCCTTATCTTTGATCTTTGTTGTTTTCAGATAGTGCTGTCTATCTTACAGAAATTTTATTGCATAGCGCATATTGAAAAGAAGAATAACTTTGGCTTTAATCCTTTTATTCTTTAAAACACAAAATGCCCGATGAGATTCATCGGGCATTTTGTTGAACATCGTGTCAAACTAATTTTTAGGAATAAACAAGGATTCTACTAACTACAGCTCAAAGACGCATCTCAATACCTTGTTCTGCAAGATATTTTTTCGCTTCAGGAATGGTGTATTGACCAAAGTGGAAAATAGAGGCTGCTAAAACTGCATCAGCACCGCCTTTTAATATTCCATCGGCTAAATGTTGTAAGTTACCCACGCCACCAGACGCAATGGTTGGAATGGTGACACGGTCATTAATATTACGCATCAATTCAAGGTCATAACCTGCTTTTGTACCATCAGCATCCATTGAGGTGACAAGTAATTCGCCAGCCCCAAAGTCTGCCATTTTCACTGCCCATTCGATTGCATCAATACCTGTGGGTTTACGACCACCATGCGTGAAAATTTCCCATTTATTCTCACCTGTTTTTTTCGCATCAATTGCAACGACGATACATTGTGCACCAAAGCGTTGCGATGCTTCTTGCACAAACTCAGGATTAAATACGGCTGCGGAATTGATACTGACTTTGTCTGCACCTGCATTGAGCAATAAGCGAATATCTTCAACCTTACGCACACCACCACCGACAGTCAGTGGTACGAACACAGTTTCAGCCATACGCTCAACGGTGCGATAAGTGGTATCACGACCATTAGAAGTCGCAGTAATATCTAAAAAGGTAATTTCGTCAGCACCTTGTTCATTATAACGGCGGGCTACTTCAACGGGATCACCTGCATCACGAATATCAAGGAATTGAACACCTTTAACCACACGCCCATTATCTACATCGAGGCAAGGAATAATACGTTTAGCAAGCATAATTTTTTCCAAAAATAACAGCCGATTATGAAACTGAAGGGTGTAGGTGCTACACCTAAAACCTGAGAGAGGGTATTCTATCAAACTTATGTAAGTTTTTTCGCAGGTTTTCTATGTCGGTTTATACCACTTTGAGTTTACAGGAAGTTCAAGCTTTCGCAGTACCTTATGGATTGGAGGTGGTTGAACTAAATCCGATTCAAGGTGGTATTCAAAACACCAACTATTTTCTGATTTGCCTAGATGGTTCACAGTTTGTTCTGACTTTATTTGAAAATATGGATGCTGAATCAGCAGGAGAAATAATTCCTATTCTGGAGTGTTTAGGTGAGCAAGGTTTGCCTGTTCCTGTGCCACTCATGTGTCATGGGCAATATATTCAAACTTTAAAAGATAAACCTGCTCAAATTGCACCACGTATGCTGGGCAAACATCCGATGCCTGCGAGTTTGGCACAAGCTGAAGCCATCGCAATTGCTCAAGCAAAAATGCATGTGGCTTTGCAAAACTTTCCTCTAGAACGAAGTAGTGTGCGTGATCATGAATATTGGTATCAGGTTGCGCGTCAGATGCGTCCAACGTTGGATATGGCAGATCAAATCTTGCTGAATAATTTGTTTGGTTTATATGAAGCCTTAACGGCAATGTATCCTGACCGTCCAAAAGGCTTTATTCATTCTGATTTATTTCGTGATAACACTTTATTTGAGGGTGATCAGTTAAATGGCATTTTGGATTTTTATGAATTGAACCATGATGAGTTTTTGTTTGATATTGCCATTACCTTAAATGATTTCTGTACCGAATATCCTGATGTGACGTTAAATGAAGACAAAGCGATTGCCTTTTTAAATGCTTATGAAACAGTACGCCCATTAACTCCAGATGAAAAAGCTTGCTTAGAACTTTACTTAGCAATGGCTGCAGGACGTTTTTGGTTGATGCGTTTACAGGTGGCACAGATGAATGCAGCAGAAGGGCGTACAGGCGACGATATTTTGCAGAAAAATCCTGCCGAGATGCGTAATATGTTGATTGAACGCTTAAAATTTGTGACTGCTTAATATTAGTTTACGTTGCAACAACCCAACATTAGGAAAGTCAAAATGCGTGATCAAGGACGTTTAGTCGAATGGTTTGATGACAAAGGCTATGGATTTATTCAACCCAATGACGAAAGCAAAGGTCGAGTATTTCTACACATCAAAGATTTTGCTCAAAAAGGTCCACGACCAATTTTAGGTTGTGCGTTAGAATACACTGTTCAAGTCGATGCAGATGGGCGTTATAAAGCGATACAGGTCAGTTACTTAAAAGCTTCACAAACCCAAAAAAACAGCAGACAGATACCACGGCCTCTATCCAAAGCAACGCAAAAAATACAGCCGATGCAGATAGTTTGTATCGCCTATATTTTGATACTCGCAGGGTTAAGTATATTTGGTCTTTTAAATGGAATGGTAATTTTATTCATTAGCATCATAAATGTGATGAGTTATTGGTTCTATGCACAAGACAAAGAGGCTGCACAACTTGGTAAAAGCCGAGTACCTGAAAATACGTTGCATATTCTCGCTTTCTTAGGTGGCTGGCCTGCGGCTTGGTTGGCACAGCAACGCTTACGACATAAAACACAAAAACAACCGTTTAGAAAGATTTATTTCTGTACGATATTCCTAAATATTTTATTGATTTTATGGCTTATTTCACCTTTAAATGTTTTTAAATTTTAAAGGTAAATGGTTGCTTTTTTTGAGGGTATCACAATGAATAATTATGTAGACACAAATAACAGCAAATCTCTGACTTTGATTTTATATATTCTGTATATTGTTGGGATTTTTTCAGCAGGTATTTTGGCACTGATTGCGTTGATTATTAACTATGTCAAATTGGATTCGGTGCGTGGCACGATTTATGAAAGTCATTTTAAATGGCAAATTTGTACTTTTTGGTGGTATTTGATTTGGACCATCTTGGCATTTGTACCATTTATTTTCTTATTTTTTACAGGGGATAATGTCAATGCCTTTGCAGGCGTTGCTTTAGGGGCAAGTATTTTCTGTGGTGCAGTGCTGTTTTTCTCTTGGATCTGGATCGTATATCGTGCGATTCGTGGCATTGTTGCTTTGAATGATGATCGTGCTTTACCGATTTAATGTATTGAAACCATAATATTATTTTGAATAAATAAGTTGTTTCTGCTCTTCGTTTAGCATAGCCGCACATTATATTGAAAAATTTAGATTAATTTGTACAGGAGATATGTCTCTTTCGACAGATGAGGAGTATATTCCGCAAGGTAGCAAAAATCTTTTGTTGGGTGAGAAGTTCATTCCTGAAGCCTCCACCCAACGGTGGCGACATTCATGTCGCCCCACGATATTAAATTCAGTGATGATTCTTTGTAAATGTAAAAAGATCTAATAATTTTATTCTTGTGGTGTGATCTGAGCCAATAATACAGAAGATAGAAGTATGATTATCGAACATGTCCATTTACAGATTAAGCCTGAGCAAAGTCAGGCATTTGAAGCTGCATTTAAACACGCTCAGGAATTTATTTATCCAATGTCTAGTTTAAATGCAGTGCAATTGATTAAAAATATTCAAGATGAGCATCGTTATATTTTACTGGTATTTTGGGACAAGCTTGAAGACCACACCGAGGGTTTTCGCAAGTCAGCGGAATATCAACAATGGAAAGCATTATTGCATCCATTTTATGATCCGATGCCAACGGTTGAATATTATCAGCCGTGTATGTTGTTAAAGAAGAAAGAACCACCTCAATGATTTATGGAGAGTGATTATTTTCAAGTTTAGATTTCTTGAAAAACTTGGGTCGCCACTCACTCACAATTACGCCAAAAACGACCAGCAACCCACCCAGTAAAGCCAACACTGGTAGTCGCTCACCTGCGATACGCCCAAACAATGCCGCCCACATAGGTTCACCTGCATAAATAATCGCAGCTTGCGATGGATTTACCATCCGTTGTGCCCAGTTCATCACCAATTGGATGCCTGCGCTGGCGCAGCCTAAAGCACATAACACTATCAATAATTGCCAATGAAATGCTGGAAGTTGTGTTTCACCAATAAATGGCGCAATATGAAAACATACGAGCGAAGCAAAAAATAGTTGTAGCACTGTCACACGATGTACATTGACTTGACCTGCAAAATAACCAATTAAAATGATTTCAAAAGCGATAGCAATTGAGCTAAGCAAGGTAATGATTTGTCCAAAATGCAGTTGAATGACACCAAAACCATTTCCTGTTAAAAACACTAAACCAAAAAATGCCAAGAGGACACCCAACCATGTCATGACATGAGGTGCTTTTTTGAAAATTAACCACATTAAAATAGGAACTAAGGGGACATAAAGCGCAGTTAAAAATGCCGACTCACTGCTACTGATGGTTTTTAAGCCGATGGTTTGCAAACCATAACCCAGGGCAACCACCATGCCAATGCAGAAGCCTGCAAAGACTTCCTTTTGCTTAAAATTATTTAAATATTTCCATGACAAGGCTGTTACTGCAAGAGCGGCAGCGGCAAAACGCAAAGCGACAAACAGAATTGGGCTACTGAAATTTAAGCCATATTGCACAGTAATAAAACTACCACCCCAAATAGCAGTGATTAAAATTAAAGCCAGTTGTGGAGTCTTGTTGGAAAGGAGAGAGCTAAACATAGTCAAGTAAAGAACTAAATAAGGTTGTAGTCTAACATGCTATTTTTCGTAATCAGATAAACTAGAGAGTAAAAAAGAATCATGAAAGTCTTAAAAAGTCAGTATAATCTCTGACTAATAATATGACGTATAAAAAATAAATTGAGGTATAAATAAATGGAAGCATTCGCTTGGTATTTTCAATATTTTTCTATTTTTGGGATCGGAATTCATGTTCTGATTGCAGTATTTTTGCGATTCATGCACTACGTAGTGGGCAACCTTTTTTGTGGTTATGGATTTTATTTATTTTTCCATTTTTAGGCAGTGTAGTATATTTCATTGCAGTTTATTTACCCCAATCACGTATGCCGTACCAAGCCAATGCAATGGGTAAAAAGGCGATCCATATTTTACAGCCGAATCGAGAACTAAATAAAGCAAAAGAGCGTTATGAAAATATTCCGAGTGTTGAAAATGCTGTACGTTATGCAGAATATTTGATTAGCCTAGATCAGGCGAATGAAGCAATTATAGTTTTGAAACAGAAATATAATGCATTGGTTGAGAATGATCCTGCATTTTTGCAGCAATTGGCTACAGCGTATTTACAAGATTTTCAAATAGAACAAGCCCTTGATGTTACAAGTAAAATTAAGAAAATTGATCCAAATTATAAAGTTGAACAAATTGCACTTATTCGTGCTTTGGGTTTCCATCAATTAAATCAAGAAGATGCAGCAAAACAGGAGTTTTTAGTTGCAACACGTTCACAAGATATTGAACATTTAGCTGAATATGCACTGTGGGCGATTCAGACCAATCAAGCAGATTTAGCACAACAAATTCGTGCAGACATGCAAAAAAAGTGGACGATAGGAACCAAATACTCCCGTCAATTGCACAAACCAATTTTTAAGCAAGTCGATAAAGCCTTGAAAGAAATGAGTAAAAAGGCAGCTTAATCGCCAATAAAAAAGAGGTCATCTAGACCTCTTTTCGTAATCAAAAGTTAAAAGGCTTGTTCATCCAATAACAACTGCGCTTCACGCAGATTTAAAGTGCCTTCATAAATGGCACGACCAGTAATCGCACCTAAAATCCCTGGTTGACCTTTAAGATTACGTACATCATCAAGATTGGTCACACCACCTGAAGCAATGACAGGTAAACCAGAATAAGTGGCAAGATTGACGGTTTGCTCAACGTTCACGCCTTGCATCATGCCATCACGAGCGATGTCAGTATATACAATGCTTGAAACACCTGCATCAGCAAAACGTTTCGCCAAATCAGTGGCTTTGACATCAGTCACATTTGCCCAACCATCCGTTGCCACCATGCCATTCATGGCATCTATCCCAACAATGATATGACCTGCGAATTTCTTACACGCTTCTTCAACAAATTCAGGCTCTTTTACTGCTTTTGTTCCAATGATGACAAAAGAGACACCCGCATCCAAATAATGCTCAATGGTTTCAAGAGAACGAATACCACCACCGATTTGAATGGGTAACTCTGGCTGTGCTTTAGCAATCGCTTCCACCACAGGTTTATGAATGGGTGTACCTGCGAAAGCACCATTTAAATCAACCAAATGCAAACGACGTGCGCCTTCATTTACCCAATGCTGTGCAGTCGCCACAGGATCGTCAGAAAATACGGTATCGTCTTCCATACGCCCTTGTTTTAAACGAACACATTTACCATCTTTCAGGTCAATTGCAGGGATGATCAGCATGCTTTCGCTCCTTGCCTAATCTCATCAAAATTTATTGTGGCTCATCTTAGCAAAGTCTTGATCATTTTCTAAGTAATAGTTTTAGCTTTTGTTTGGTTGATTTTCTAATTTTAATACCATACTTGCACTAGATTCGGGCAATATATCTAAATGATATAATTCATCAAAAATTAACATGGGCGCATACGCATCGGCGGCAGCATATTACATTTGTGCTTGGGTCAGTTTTATTAAAAGTTAATTTAGACTCGCTATCAAAACCGAAAATTTTGAAAATAAGGAAAATTATGAATTTGTTCCTTGGTCGGCATAGTTGGAATGAGCTGATCCACGAATTTCTTGCAGACTCAAAATTCATAGTATTGTGATAACAAACTTGGCTAAAAGGTGATAGTTTTGTGAGATGAAAATAAAGGAGCATATAATATGGTTGAAAAAGATGATGATCTTTTGATTGAAGGCGCAAAACGCTTAAAACAATTAATTCAAGATAAAAATATTAAAGCCAGCGATATTGTTAATGTTTTAGAAACCTCTAAAGGGACGATGAGTAAATGGCTGCAAAACTCAACTCCCTCAAGTGCACAAAGTTTGATTGAGCTTGCACGTTTAGTAGGAATGACTGAGCGTTGGAATGCTGAGTCGAAACAACAAAACCAACAAGACCAAACGGATATGGTGAATAAGGCTGATGTGGCATCTCAGGTAGACTTAAGTCAAGCAACGATGGAACAATTGATGACTGAGATCAAAGATCGTTATGCGGCTTTAAATCTAAAGGCTGAAATAAAAATCAGTGTAGAGCCAATAGATGGTGGATTTGTAACCCAAACTGAGCATTCTAAATAAGCCCTAAATAGGGCTTATAATTATCTTTTGAATACCTCATTTATAAAGGTATTAGGCTTAAAAATGCACCATTAAAGCCACATAATAATAAGTAATAGAGATATAAGACGATTAAAGTAAGAAACAGTTTTATGAATATATAAATAAAAAAATCAAGCCAAATGTATTGGCTTGATTTCGTATTACCTTAAAGAAAAAATACTTGCTTAAATTATTCTGAATATTCAGAAGATTGTTGCATTTGTTCCATCTGCATTTGCATCATTTGTGCATTTTTGACATAGCTTTGATAAGCAGGAATAGCAACCGCAACAGTTAAAACCAGACTAAGCGGGATCATAATCACATAAATCCAACCTAAAACTTTTTCCCAACCACGCGTTATACGAGGCGCACCATACGTATTCACGCCTTCATCACCTTTGGCACAGGAAATATAAATCCAAAAAAACAGCCCAACCAATGGAATTAAAAATACCAATGAAAGCCAACCTGTTTTATTCAAATCATGCAAACGGCGTATCGCAAAAATATAAGTAAAATAAATCAGAATGATATAAATGATAATGATTGGGATAAAAATGCCGAGAGATGGGCTTGCACCTGATGATAGGCTTGTCATCATATTCGGTACGATGAATGCAGCAAGCACACCACAAAACATCAAGAAGAATCCAAGTAGCATATTCCATGCAAGATAGGATAAACGCCCAAAGCGTCCGTTTGCACTCAGACCAGAGTCGCTAGATTGAATATTATTATTCATTTTATTTACTCAAAGAAATGGAAAGAACATCTATTTATTAAAATTTAAAATGCTGTTATGTTTTAAATTTGATTGAATAATAAACAAAAAAGATAGAAAATCAAATTAAGTTTTAATTTTTATTGCTGAATGATCGCAACTGAGCCGTATCAGATGGACTCAGTTGCACGCAGAAAAACAGTTTAAATGTCCCACTCCACAAAGTTTTTTAACAATTGTAGACCTGCGGTGTGGCTTTTTTCAGGATGGAATTGCGTTGCAAACAAATTTTCTTTATGAATTGCTGTACAAAATTGCAAACCATAATCACAAGTTGCCGCAACCAAACTTTGATCTTTGGGTTCAACATAATAACTATGCACAAAATAAAAACGTGCATCTTGTTCAATGTCTTTCCACATCGGATGGCTTGGATCGGCTTGATGTACTTGATTCCAACCCATATGTGGTACTTTTATACCGTCAATGTTGGGAAAGTGTTTCACTGTACCTTCAAAAATACCGAGTGCTTCAGTGCCACCATTTTCTTCAGAAGATTCAAGTAGAGCCTGCATCCCGACACAAATCGCTAAAACAGGCTTATTAAAAGCAGCATGACGCACAACCTCATCAATCCCTGCTTCACGCATCCCTTGCATGCAGTCACGCATTGCACCCACACCAGGGAATACGATTTTATCCGCTTGCGCAATCAGTTTAGGATCATTGGTCACATCAACTGTTGCACCGACATGTTCAAGTGCTTTGGCTGCTGAATGAAGATTTCCCATGCCATAGTCAAGAAGGGCAATACGGGTCATTACAATGTTCCTTTGGTAGACGCAACTTTATCTTCAGCACGTGGATCAACTTCACATGCCATACGCAATGCACGTGCAAATGCTTTAAACACACTTTCAATTTGGTGATGGCTATTCTTACCTTTTAAATTATCAATGTGTAGCGTCATCAGTGCATGATTCACAAAGCCTTGGAAAAATTCTGAGAATAAATCCACATCAAAGGTTCCGATGCGTGCACGTGTAAATGGAATATCCATCCACAATCCTGGACGACCAGACAAATCTACAACAACACGGCTTAAAGACTCATCAAGTGGTGCATAAAAATGACCATAGCGTTTTAAACCTTTCTTGTCGCCTAATGCTTGTGCAAAAGCTTGACCTAAAGTGATGCCACAGTCTTCTACTGTGTGGTGATCATCGATTTCTACATCACCATCACAGTGAATATCAATGTCAAATAGTCCATGACGCTTGATTTGATCAATCATATGGTCTAAAAATGGAACACCTGTATTGAGCGTGCCTTGACCTGTACCATCAAGATTCACTCGAACTCGAATTTTGGTTTCGTTGGTGTTTCTTACCACTTCACTGATACGTTGTGCCATAGACACGTTCCTCAAAAAACGTCAAAAATTAAAAGTTTGATGTAAAAGATGTTTCGCTGTGACGAAAGTGACAGCATATTAGATTGCTCAGGAGGGTTAATCAATGCCTATAAACGTACATCCTAAAACTTCGTTAGATTCTGAAGAAGTTCGTGATCAAATTGAGCGACTTTACGATACCAGTCCAGAATTTGCCGATGGTAAAGATGCGATAGAACAACTAGAGCAAAATCTAACTCAGTATACCCTACTTTACGTTGCAGAATTTAATACAAAAATTATTGGTGCAATTTGGGTAACAGGTCAAGGCGAAAGCAAGACTTTAGAGAATATCGTCGTCCATCCAGCAAACCGTGGGCGTGGTGTAGCAGAACGACTTGTTGCAGAAGTATGTCGTATGGAAGAAGAAAAAGGCGTGAAGAAATTTGAGCCAGGCTGTGGTGCAATTCATCGTTGTTTAGCGCATTTAGACAAGCTCTAAATTCTGCGCTCATTCTCGAAGCAGCCATATAGGCTGCTTTTTATTGTTTAAGTTCTAAAAAATAGTCACATTGCTGTAAAAATAGACTATTGAAATATTTTATGTATTCAATACTTGACGACCATTATTTTAAATTGTTTAATACGCCCCATTGGCGTGATAGCTCAGTCGGTAGAGCAACGGATTGAAAATCCGTGTGTCCCCAGTTCGATCCTGGGTCTCGCCACCATATTTTTAAAAAACCGTATTTTACGATTTCAATCTCTGATCCCATCAGAGATTTTTTTTGGGTAAAAAATGCCCGAATGAATAAAAAATTAATGATTTATATTGACTAATTTATTCAGATACGGCTTAATACACCCCATCGGCGTGATAGCTCAGTCGGTAGAGCAACGGATTGAAAATCCGTGTGTCCCCAGTTCGATCCTGGGTCTCGCCACCATATTTAAAAAGCCTCAAATATTAATTTGAGGCTTTTTTATTTTATCTTTAATTTTTAATTAGCTTTTTAGTATTCAAGTTTTTAATAGATGAGAAACGGAAGAGCTTATACAATCGAATTTATTGTCAGACAAAATAGTTTGTATCCAGTGTAATAATCGGTATATTAGTAAATATAAATGAGAACCGCATTACATAATTTAAAAAATGAAAGATTTATTTTCGACAGGGAGTCAGCTTTATCAACAGGCTAGACCGAGTTACCCACAAGAAGTATTTCAAGAAATACTTAAACATGTCGCTACTAAAAATTTCGCTTGGGATGTTGGGGCAGGGTCAGGGCAATTTACCCAATTGTTAGCTCCTTACTTTGATCATATCGTTGCAACAGATATAAGTGCTAATCAGTTGCAACTCGCTCCTTATTTTGAAAATGTCAGTTATCAAGTGCAGACGGCAGAAAAAACAGCATTTACAGAAAATAGCTTTGACTTGATTACAGTTGCTCAAGCGATTCATTGGTTTGATTTTGAAGCTTTTTATCAAGAAGTTTATCGAACATTAAAACCGAATGGTGTGTTTGCTGTGATCGGTTATGGCATGATTCACGTGGAACACGCCGCAATCAATTCGTTGATTCAAAGCTTAT
Source organism: Acinetobacter defluvii (assembly GCF_001704615.3). Classification (NCBI taxonomy): domain Bacteria; kingdom Pseudomonadati; phylum Pseudomonadota; class Gammaproteobacteria; order Moraxellales; family Moraxellaceae; genus Acinetobacter; species Acinetobacter defluvii. Next base: position 3,162,410 of record NZ_CP029397.2, on the reverse strand, counting down.
ATTTTAAAACGCTTAAAACCTATTGGGATGTTGAACGTCATTATATTGATGAGAAATATACAACGATTCCTTTTCCTTTCGATGAGATCCCTGTAACGCCCTTAAAAATGCAGTATGAGTGGAATGCCGCACAGTTATTAAAATATTTATCAACGTGGTCAGCAGTAAAGCATTATCAAGATAAAAATCAAACCAGTCCTTTGGTTGAGTTAGCAGAAAGTTTGAGTCATCAACAGACCGAATTAAAGATCGAATTTCCAATTTTATTGCGTTTAGGTCATCTACAAACAAAGGCATCTAAAAAGAATAAGAAAATTTTAGGCATTCTCTAAAAACGCTAATCTTGAATCAGACGTTTCCCTAAACAAATCACTTCAAGCTCTTCATAACCGAGTTGTTCATAGAAACTTTGTACATCAATATTTTCTTTATGAATCAAAAGTTGTAATTTCGGGCAACCAATCGCAATCAAGCGTTTTTCCAGTTGTTGTAGCAGTGCTGTGGCAACGCCATTGCGTTGATAATGCGGATGTACTGCCAAATAGTTTACCCAGCCACAATGTCCATCATAGCCGCCCATAACCGTGGCAATGAGCTGTTCATCTTTTACAGCCAATAAAAACAAACCATCTTTTTGAGCAATCTTACGGAAAATATCAATTTCAGGATTATTCCATGGACGGGTTAAATCACACGCTTCCCAAAGCGTAATAATATCTTCTAAATCAGTGTCGATGTACTGTCGAATGATAAACATAATGCTGTTGTTTCTCTTATTTTCATTGTGTTTATCAAAGAGTAATATAATTTTTAAAGTTTGATAAGTTTATTTTAAAGTCATCAAAATAAAAAACGCCCTGATGGGCGTTTCTCATTTTTACTGTAAATTTAAAATCTTATGCAGATTTTTTAGCTGTATCTTGTGCAGCCAACATGTGACCATTTTCTTCAAAGTTAGAATGCCAAGAAAGCGCTTCACGAAGAATGTGTGGTGTATGACCGCCTTTGTCACATGCACGATCAAAGTAATCATTTAATGCATCACGGTACATTGGGTGCGCACAGTTGTCGATGATTGCTCGAGCACGCTCACGTGGTGCAAGACCACGTAAGTCCGCCAGACCTTGTTCAGTTACAAGGATATCAACGTCATGTTCAGCATGGTCAATGTGTGAAGCAAATGGAACAACAGAAGAAATGTCACCACCTTTTGCAATAGATTTTGTTACGAAGATTGCAAGGTGAGCATTACGTGCGAAGTCACCTGAACCACCGATACCGTTCATCATTTTGGTACCACATACATGTGTAGAGTTCACGTTACCGTAAATATCGAACTCTAATGCAGTGTTAATGCCGATAATCCCTAAACGACGAACCAGTTCAGGGTGGTTTGAAATTTCTTGTGGGCGTAAAACAAGTTTATCTTTGTATTGCTCAAGGTTATTAAATACTTTTTCGCCATATTTTGCAGAAAGGGTAATTGAAGAACCCGATGCAAATTTCATTTTACCTGCATCGATCAATTCAAAAGTACAGTCTTGTAGTACTTCAGAATACATCACTAAGTCTTCAAAATTAGATTCTTTTAGCCCTGTTAATACTGCGTTAGCAATAGAACCGATGCCTGCTTGTAAAGGCCCCAAATCTTTTGGTAAACGTCCCGCTTCAACTTCATTTTCAAAGAATGAGATTAAGTGATTTGCAATACCTTGAGTTTCATCATCAGGTTGCGTCACTGTAGACGGAGAGTCATGGAATTCACTGTTAATCACGATGCCCACAATTTTAGCTGGGTCGATGTTAATCGCAGGTGTACCGATACGTTGGTCAACGTGTGTCAATGGAATTGGTTGACGTGTTGGGCGGTAGCTTGGGATATAAATATCATGTAAGCCTTCAAACGCTGGGCTTAAGTTTGTATTGATTTCAACAATCACTTTTTCAGCGAAAATTGCAAAACTTGCAGAGTTACCTACAGATGTTGTTGGGATGATGCCACCATCTTCAGTGATTGCAACTGCTTCAATCACCGCAACATCAGGTTTGCTGAGTTGAAGATTACGCATTTGTTCAACTGTTTCAGACAAATGCTGGTCGATAAACATCACTTCGCCTTTGTTGATCGCTTTACGCAATGTGTTATCAACTTGGAACGGCAAACGACGTGCAAGTACGCCTGCTTCAGTCAACTGTTTGTCAAGATCATTACCCAGGCTTGCACCAGTAATCAAGGTGATTTTCAATGGATTAGCTTGTGCTTGTTTCACTAAAGCCAAAGGAACCGCTTTCGCCTCACCAGCACGAGTAAAACCACTCATGCCCACAGTCATGCCATCTTGGATAAAGGTAGCAGCTTGTTCTGCGCTCATCACTTTGTTGTGTAGTGATGCTAAACGAATACGATCTAAAGACATGGTTTACGCTCAATTCTTGTTCAAAACTAGACGGATTGTACCGCCCAAAAACTAAATTGTGCATGCCTCTAATGCTAAGGTCTAATTTTTTCACTAAATGCAGGTATAAAATTTGGTGATGATTTTTAAGTTATTATTTCATAAGGAAATAATAGCTGCTGTTTGTAAAGTAAACAAAGTTGAGTGTTGAATTATTGAGCAATAGTTAAAAACGATCACTCAAGCTTTGCTTAATTTTTTGAATTGGATTGGAATTTAGATTTTCTTCAGAATCAGGTGTTGCAAGGGGCAGGGAAATAATGGCTTGTAACCCGCCTTCAGAACGATTGTGAATCTGCAATTCACCTTGGTGAATATCGACAATTCGTTTCACAATGGCTAATCCCAAACCACTGCCTTGAACAGTTCGCGCTGCATTCCCCCGTACGAAAGGCTGCATCAAGTCTTGAATCTGATCTTCAGGAATGCCTTCACCATGATCTGAAACACTGATTTTAATATGTTCATCTTCAATATAGGCTGCCAGTTCGATCGGCTCTGCACCGTAACGTTTCGAGTTATTGATGAGGTTGCCAATCAGACGTTTTAACGATAATGATCGGGCAGAAATGATCGGGATTTCATGTGGAGTGAAGCGAATATCTAAGGGTTTAAACTGAATGACTAATTCTTGAAGCAAGCTGTTAATGTCAGTATCTTGCAATTCTTCATCTGAACCATCTCGCATATACGAAATAAATTGATTCAAAATGGCATCCATATCATCGACATCGTAAATCAAACCTTCTTTTAAGAAATCATCATCGGGCATCATTTCAGCACTTAAACGAATACGAGTGAGTGGCGTGCGTAAATCATGTGAGATACCCGCAAGCATAATTTGACGATCTCGTTCGGTTTGTTCAAGTGTATAAATCATATGATTAAATGCTTGGTTTACCTCGCGGATTTCCTGTGGTCCATGATTGGTTTCCAAATACGGTGCTTTACCCACTTTACTATAAGTGTTGGCAGCATTTTGCAGACGAAGCAGAGGACGATTTAACTGACGAACCAAAGTTAAAATAATCGCAGCAGCAATCAATGGAACGCCCAACAACCAACCTAAAATCAGCTCAGGACTATAATTGGCATAGGTTTTTAAAGGCTCTCGCACCCAGTTACCATTCATTTCAGGGGTTTGTACCCAAATACGCGGACTGGGTTTGAATTGGAAATAAACAGTTACATCTTTAATGTTCAGCTCTTGGGCAAGTTGATGCTCAATGCGATTGGTAAAGAAATCAGCAATAATTTTATCTTTAACATTGGGATATTCTTTGGGGTCTGTCACATACTCCACACCGACACGCTGTTGCAGCCATTCATCAATATCGAGTTGCACTTCATCATGGTAAATTTGCAAGCGAGGGTTATTGACCATTTCTAACTCAACCGCAAGAAAACGAGCATGTTGTTGAATTTCAGGTAAATACAAAGTTTTCCAAAAGAACCACAACGACATAAATAAACTGAACAACACCACAAAAACTACCAGCACCGTGGTACGCATTGCTGCTGAACGAGGTTTAATTTTGTCAAGAAAACGTTCCCAAGGCGTACGTTTCTTTTCTTGATAGGCAGAAAACTCAGAAAAGGTTTGTGGATCGATCGGGTCTAATTTCACAGTGGCGTTCCAATGCTGTGCAATATCTTGATTGATTTCAGTTTAATGCACAGCGTATTTATATCAATATTAAATATGTTGGTTTGGCTAATTCGGCTATGAATTGCATTGCTGTGCGTCGTAATTTGAATTGATTGAAAAATATTTAATGATATTAAGCATATTGATAAATATAAATGAGAGTAACTATTATTTTCAAAGCTAAAAACTATAAACAAAAAAATACTGGCATTCCTCAATAGCGAGAGGAGTGCCAGTATGTTGATTCAGGCAGAGAAATCAGCATGAATTATTCAGCACCATCTGGAACAAAAACATAACCGACACCCCAAACTGTTTGGATATAGCGTGCACGTGCAGGGTTTTCCTCAATCAAACGGCGTAAACGTGAAACTTGAACATCAATCGAACGTTCCATCGCACCCCATTCACGACCACGGGCAAGATTCATCAGTTTATCACGTGTAAGTGGCTCACGGGGATGCTGTACCAATGCTTTAAGTACGGCAAACTCACCTGTAGTTAATGTCACCACTTGACCTTCACGGGTCAAGGTGCGGGTCGAAAGATCGAGTGACCAAGGACCAAATGACACCACTTCTACGTTTTGACTTGGGGCACCAGGTACTTCACGGACTTGGCGACGCAGTACTGCACGAATACGTGCCAATAATTCATTTGGGTTAAATGGTTTTGGTAAATAATCATCCGCACCTGCTTCTAAGCCCGCAATACGATCAGAATCGCTACCACGTGCAGTCAGCATGATGATTGGTGTGTCAATGTTGGATTGGCGTAAACGACGACAGATACTTAAACCATCTTCTACAGGAAGCATAAAATCTAAAACGATCAGTGAAAATAACTCACGTTGTAATAGACGATCCATTTGAGTGGCATCGTGAGCAGTTTTCACCACAAAACCTTTGTCTTCCAAAAAGCGCTGTAAAAGGGTACGTAAACGCACATCATCATCGACAACTAAAATGCGTTCGACTCGATCAGTTTCGCCTTGTACGACATCTGTATTTTCAGCAGGTACTACCAAACTCATGATGCACTCCCTTAATCTTGTAAATTATAAATATTCGTATCTCAGTATAATGCCTAAGTTCTTGTTAAGACTATGTATCAATTTGCTCAAAATTACAATTTAAAGCCTGATTTGAAACCAAATAACAACATCTATTGTGTCATGATGTTTTATTTATTGATCAATGAAAAGTAACACCTAGACAAATCAAAATTTCAAAACTTTAAATAATTAGTTTCAACATGTTATACCTTAAAATAAAAGCATGGATTTAAAGATAGATATGTTACATGTGTATTGTTACAACGCATTTTAAAAGTAGTCAATATCCGCTAAAAGTCAGACATTTTTACCTTTATACAAGCGAAAAAGCTTACTGAGTTTTAGTTTAAATGGTGATGAAATGTTAGTTTTTCAAGGTTTAATAGTGTGAATAAGTTGGCTAAAAACAGCAAAAAATCAACTTTTATCATTTTTTTCATTAGAAATTTGCAAAACAATTGTGGATTTTATGGTCTTGGTCTTTATAATCACTAACTTTTAGTCCTTATCCTTGTGGAATTAAACACGATGACTGACGTAGTTCAGCAGTTGGCAAGCGAGCTTGCCGTACGTCCAAACCAAGTAGAAGCTGCCATTCAACTGATTGATGAAGGTGCCAGTGTTCCATTTATCGCACGTTACCGTAAAGAAGTGACGCAAGGCTTAGACGACACGCAGTTACGTCAGCTTGACACTCGCTTAACATATTTACGTGATTTGTATGAACGCCGTGACAAGGTGATCGAATCACTCAAAGAACAAAATAAACTTTCTGATGACTTACTTGCACGTGTGAACGCTGCAGAAACAAAAAATGCATTAGAAGAAATTTATGCACCGTACCGCCCAAAACGTACCAGCAAATCATTTAAAGCCAAAGAGGCGGGTTTAGGTCTAGTCGCTGAAAAAATTCTCAGTGAAAATGTTGATCCTACAGAAGCACTTGCAGGCTTTAGTCATGAAGACTATGTGGATGTGGAGAGCCAATTGGATGCGATTCAACACATTATCATTGATGAATGGGCGCAAAATATTCCACTTACTACTGAGCTCAAAGCAACATTTGCAAAAACTGCTGTGTTAAAAAGTTTGGTCGCAAGTGATGAGAAAAAAGAAGTGGGTAAAAAATTCCGTGATTACTTCGATTTCTCAGAAAATTTAAATAAAGTCCCATCTCATCGTTTATTGGCGATGTTACGTGGTCGTCAAGAAAACGTCCTTGGCTTAAAAGTCGATGGTCAAGATGATGCGCCAATGGCACGTATCGAAACTGAATACAATCTTGAAACTGTACAACCACAATCTCGCCAAGACTTCTTAAAACAAACTGCAAAATTATTCTGGCTGGGTAAAGTTCGTCCAACCATTGAACATTCATTGTTAACAGAAAAACGCCTTGCTGCCGAAGCGGAAGCAATGGATGTATTTGCAGAAAACTTACGTCATTTGTTACTTTCTGCGCCTGCAGGCTCTCGTACAACGCTTGGGGTCGATCCTGGTATTCGTACTGGGGTCAAACTGGCTGTGGTGAATGAATCAGGTGATGTTGTAGCGCATAGTGTCATCTATCCATTCGCACCGAAAGAAGACAAAGAAGGCTCTATCGCAGAACTTGCACGTCTTTGCCGTGAGTTTAATGTTGATTTGATCGCGATTGGTAATGGTACTGCAAGCCGTGAAACTGAAGCCGTGATTGCTGAAATGATGGCTGCAAATACAGACTTGAAATTAACTCGTGTGACTGTGTCAGAAGCAGGCGCATCGGTATATTCAGCTTCTGAATTGGCATCGAATGAATTACCTGAGCTAGATGTGTCGATTCGTGGTGCTGTGTCCATCGCACGTCGCTTACAAGACCCTTTAGCAGAACTCGTAAAAATTGACCCAAAATCTATTGGTGTCGGTCAGTATCAACACGATGTGAATCAAACTGGTTTAGCAAAAACCCTTGAAGCAGTGGTCGAAGACTGTGTGAACTCAGTGGGTGTTGATGTCAATACAGCATCTGCTGCAATCTTGGGTTATATCGCAGGTTTAAACAAAGCGATTGCACAGCAAATCGTAGAGTTTCGTAAGGAAAATGGACGTTTTGATAACCGTCAAGCCCTAAAAAATGTACCTCGTTTAGGCGAGCGTACCTTTGAGCAAGCGGCAGGTTTCTTGCGTATCCAAGATGGCTCTGAGCCACTTGATGCTTCAGCTGTGCATCCCGAGTCTTATGGTTTGGTGAATAAAATCGCTGAAGCAAAAGCAACAACAGTGAAAGATATTATTGGTAATACTGAAATTATTCGCCAAGTGAAAGCAGAAGACTTTGCTGATGATAAATTTGGTTTGCCGACCATCCAAGACGTCTTGAACGAGCTTGAAAAACCGGGTCGTGACCCTCGTCCAGAGTTCCGTACAGCAAAATTCCGTGAAGATATCACAGAGGTTGCACAACTTGCAGAAGGTATGCAACTTGAAGGTGTGATCACCAATGTCACCAACTTTGGTGCATTCGTAGATGTGGGTGTGCATCAGGACGGCTTAGTGCATATCTCTGAACTTGCCAATGAATTTGTTTCTGATCCGCATAAAGTGGTACGTCCGGGACAAATCGTACAAGTGCGTGTATTAACGGTAGATGCTGAGCGTAATCGTGTGAATTTATCAATGCGTCCTGAAGGTTCAGAAGCTCCTGCAAAAGCACCTCGTCAAAAGCGTGAGTTCAACAATGAACAACGTGGAGAGCGTAAACCGCAAGGCAAACGTCCTCAAGGTGATCGTCCACATCACAATCGCCATGACAATAAAGATAAAGCACCTCGTCATGACAAGAAGCCACAAGCTGCAAAACCACAAGAGAATAAAATCGGTGGTCTAGGCGCATTGTTATTACAAGCTGGGATTAAAGGTTCTAAATAATTTTTAATCTTGTGAATAAAAAAACCGCCGAAAGGCGGTTTTTTTATGATCGTTCATTGTTTAAGCTATAAAATTTCTTAGTATGAACCTTAACAATAAATTTTTTATATAAACACATTAAATAAATTAAAAAGTGGGGACATGATGAGAGTGAATTTACAATTTTCTGAGCATCCATTTTCATGGAAAGGTCGCTTTTCTAGACTGGTCTTATTTTGCTTGGATGGGAGTGTTTACATGACTTAAATCAGTCAGGATGGTGGTCAGTTTTAATCTTTGTGCCTGTATTACGCTTTATATTGTATTTGTATCTCATGTTCTTTAAAGGTGGCGAAAAAAGAAATAGCTATCTATGGTTTTCCTCGAGAAACCCGATTATGGGAAGGTATCTTTGGAGGAATTGTAGGGTTACTACTCATTATTTTAATGATACTTAGTGTTGTAGCGTTATTTTTTCCAGATGATCAGGCTAAGAATATTTATTTACTTAAACTTGTGCTTGGGTTTTAGTTTGATTTTGAATAGCTATTAAAAATCATATAATTGTTGTTCGTATAGTTGCAGTGATATAGAAAGCTTATTTTAGACATAAGCTTTCTATATTTATTCTAGTTTAGAGCCGTATGTCTTACCAATGCTCACCTGGGAACAAACGTGCATACGCTTTTTGCACCAAATTCAACTTTTCCTGCTTACCGACAGAGGCACTTGAACTTGGAAATAAATTAAAGCCAATCGACATCAGTTTATTATTAATTTCAGGAGCAATCGAATAGGTGATTGACGCTAAACGACCAAGATTGGTTGCCACTTTTTTCGGACGTTTCACAATTGCATAAGCAATCAGATCAGCAGCCTGTTCAGGTGACAACGTTGGTACATATTTATAAATCTTAGTCGGTGCGATCATCGGTGTACGCACAAGTGGCATATACACAGAGGTAATCGCAATCTTATGTGAATGTACCTCTGCAGATAGACAACGACTAAACGCATCCAATGCTGCTTTAGACGCGACATAAGCTGAAAAACGAGTCGCATTTGCCAACACACCAATCGAACTGATATTGATAATTTGACCATCTTTACGATGCATCATTTGTGGCAAAATGTTTAAAACTAAACGCACAGCACCAAAATAGTTGAGTTGCATGGTGCGCTCGAAATCATGAAAGCGATCTACAGACTCATGTACCGCACGACGAATAGAACGACCTGCGTTATTAATTAAAATATCAATGTGATCAACTGAGGCAATAATTTTTTTAGAAACAACATCAATCGCATCCATATCATTCAAGTCACATGGGAAAATGTCCGCTTTCCCACCTTTTGCCTGAATCTCTGCTTGCACTTCTTTTAAGGTTTCTTCGGTACGAGAAACCAATAAAACATGCGCACCTACATCTGCAAGTTTATGAGCAATGGTTAAGCCAATACCACTTGATGCACCTGTGATTAAAACCACTTTATCCTGTACTTTTTGTTGGAAAAGCTGTTCTAGTTTTTTGTTCATATTTATTTTCCCTGTAAATACAATATGCCATGAAACGGTGGGGGTGACTCATCATATAAATGAGAACCTATAAACGGCAATTTTAACGGAAAATAAAAGAAACGCTATAAATAAATATATGAATATAAAGTAATTTTTAGAGTAAAAGCTCTATTTTATAAATTTTATGAATAGAATGATCAACATACAGGGATTGCTGATAAAAAGCAAAAAAGACCTTCGAAAAGGTCTTTTATTCGTTTAAATATTAAACTTTTGCCAAGGCTTGTTCTAAATCTGCAATTAAGTCATCAATATGTTCGATCCCAATGGATAAGCGTACCATGTCGATGCTTACACCAGCAGCTTTTAACTCATCTTCATTGAGCTGACGATGAGTCGTTGTTGCTGGATGACATGCCAGACTTTTTGCATCCCCGATATTCACCAAGCGCGTGAAAAGTTGTAGTGCATCGATAAAGCGAGTTCCGCCTTCACGACCATCTTGCACACCAAACGATAAAATTGCCGATGGTTTACCTTTGACATATTTCTGTGCCAAAGCATGTTGAGGATGATCTTTTAAGCCAGCGTAATTCACCCATTTTACTTTTGGATGTGCTTGTAAGTATTCAGCGACTTTTTGGGCATTTTCAGTATGGCGTTCCATGCGCAGATTTAAGGTTTCTAAACCTTGCAGAATCAAGAAAACACTTAAAGGACTGATTGCAGCACCAGTATTACGCAAAGGGACTACCCGTGCACGCGCGATATAAGCAGCCTCACCCAAAGCTTCCACATAGTTGACCCCATGATAACTTGGGTCAGGTGTATTGAGTACTTTGAAACGCTCAGGATATTTGCCCCAAGGGAATTTACCACTGTCTACAATCGCACCGCCAATCGAGTTACCATGACCACCAATATATTTGGTCAAAGAATGCACTACGATATCGGCACCATATTCAAAAGGTTTGAGTAGGGCAGGTGTTGCAACGGTATTGTCCACGATAACAGGCACGCCATATTCATGTGCAATTTTAGAAATGGCTTCAAGATCAATAATATTACCCAATGGATTACCAATAGATTCTACAAAAACCAATTTGGTTTTATCATCAATTAAATCACGTAAAGCTTCAGGATTTTGATAATCAAAGAAGCGAACTTCGATGCCTTGTTTCGGTAACGTATGGGCAAATAAGTTATATGAACCCCCATAAAGTGTTGAAACAGAAGCGATATTGTCACCTGCTTCAGCAATGGTTTGTATGGCATAGGTAATCGCAGCCATACCTGAAGCCAAAGCCAAAGCACCGATTCCCCCTTCAAGTGCTGCAATGCGTTGCTCTAGTACAGCCGTGGTTGGGTTCATGATACGAGTATAAATATTACCCTGAACTTTTAAATCAAATAAATCAGCACCATGCTGAGTGTCATCAAAAGCATAAGAAGTAGTTTGGTAAATGGGTACTGCCACTGCTTTGGTGGTCGGTTCAGGGCTATAGCCTGCATGAATGGCGAGCGTTTCATCCTTATACGTCATAGTTACGTCATCTTCGTGAGTTAAATATGCTTCAGTTTAGCATTTATGAATATGAAATAAAGCGCAAAAATCATGAATATTTATCATAAAAAAGCATATAGATGACTGTTTCTCAATAAAAAGTGAATGATTTTCAGTGGCTACTGTGTTGTTTGAAATTTAGACAGAGTAATTGTTGTAACATTCTCTACAAGATGTGATACATCTTTATGTTTTCGGGACTTTCATCGTATAATGCAGGCGATTATTTTTTCGCTCATTGAGCAAGGAAATTATGCCTCAGTTTTAATTTGAAAATGAGGTTTTATTTCCACAATTTGATTTTCTATTGAGGAGTCCTACGTGGCCCAATATATTTACACGATGAACCGTGTGTCGAAGATGGTTCCGCCGAAGCGCGAAATCTTAAAAGACATCTCTTTATCATTCTTTCCAGGTGCAAAAATTGGTGTACTTGGTTTAAACGGTGCAGGTAAGTCTACCTTGCTTCGTATTATGGCGGGCGTAGACAAAGATTTCTCAGGTGAAGCGCGTGCGCAACCGGGCATCAAAATTGGCTACTTAGAGCAAGAGCCACCACTTGATCCAAATAAAGATGTTCGTGGAAACGTGGAAGATGGTTTACGTGAGCCATTGGATGCTTTAGCACGTTTAGACGAAGTATTTGCCGAATATGCAGCAGAAGATGCAGACTTTGATGCGCTTGCAAAAGAGCAAGAAAAGCTTGAAGCAATCATCCATTCATGGGATGCGCATAATATTGTCAACCAAATGGATCAAGCTGCTGCGGCGCTTAACCTTCCTGCATGGGATGCTGATGTATCTAAGTTGTCAGGAGGGGAACGCCGTCGTGTTGCACTTTGCCGTTTATTGCTTTCAAAACCAGACATGTTACTTCTTGATGAACCAACCAACCATTTGGATGCAGAGTCTGTATCTTGGTTAGAACGTTTCTTAAAAGATTTTTCTGGTACGATCGTGGCGATTACGCATGACCGTTATTTCTTGGATAACGTTGCAGAGTGGATTTTAGAGCTTGACCGTGGACATGGTATTCCTTACCAAGGCAACTATTCTTCTTGGTTGGAACAAAAAAATGCACGTTTAGAACAAGAGCAGAAACAAGAAGAATCTTTTGCTAAGGCATTGAAGAAAGAGCTTGAATGGGTTCGTTCAAATGCCAAAGGTCAGCAAAAGAAAAATAAAGCACGTATGGAGCGTTTTGAAGAGTTAAACTCTAAAGAATTCCAACAACGTAATGAAACTTCTGAAATCTATATTCCACCTGGTCCACGTCTTGGTAATAAGGTGGTGGAAGTTGAAGGTATTAGTAAGTCATTTGGTGACAAACTTCTGTATAAAGATTTGAGCTTCACTGTACCACCTGCTGCGATTGTGGGTATCGTAGGTCCTAACGGTGCGGGTAAAACCACATTATTCCGTATGATGACAGGTGAACAACAACCAGATACAGGTACAGTAACCCTTGGTGACTCTGTTAAAGTAGCGTATGTGGGTCAGATTCGTGACACATTAGACGACAACAAAACGGTTTGGGAAGAAGTGTCAGGTGGTTTAGATATCTTAAAAATTGGTGATTACGAAATTGCATCTCGTGCGTATATCGGTCGCTTTAACTTTAAAGGTCAAGATCAGCAAAAACGTGTAGGGGGTTTATCAGGTGGTGAGCGTAACCGTTTACAACTGGCGAAAATCCTACAAATGGGCGCAAACGTGATTTTACTGGATGAGCCATCAAACGACTTGGATATCGAAACTTTACGTGCGCTTGAGGATGCAATTCTTGTATTCCCGGGTACGGTAATGGTGGTATCCCATGACCGTTGGTTCTTAGACCGTATTGCAACACATATTTTGTCATTTGAAAACGAAACACCAGAATTCTTCACGGGTAACTATACTGAGTTTGAAGAATATCGTCGTAAACGTGATGGTGATGATTTGGCAACCAAACGCCAAAAATACCGTAAAATTGGTAGCTAATTTTTAAACTTCTAATTTAAATTTAAAAAATAAAACCAGCTTTCGAGCTGGTTTTTTTATTACTTAGTTTTTTATGAATAGTGTGATTGAAGCTGGTTGAGCACATCTAAAGCTTCGCTATGCCCTTGATTTGCTGCTAGGTTTAACCACATTTCTGCTTTTGTTTCATTGGGATCTAGCCCTAATTGTCCATTTAAGTACAACATACCGAGTTTAAATTGGGCTGTGCTGTATCCTTGTAAAGCTGCATTTAAAAAGTACCAGATCGCGTTGCGTTGGTTGGTTTCATCTGATTCAGTCAGGGCAGTTGGGTATTTTGAAAAGGTATTTAAAGCCAAATGTTCAAAATATTTTGCCCGTTGATAGCTCATCAATGCTTCTGAAATGCGAGAATGATGTAGCATAAAATGTGTTGCAAAATAAGAAATAATAGATTTTTTTATAGAATGACGCAGTTGTTTAAAATCCATTTTATTATGCCTGCAAGACAATAAAGTGATTGAGAAAGAAAAAGCAAAAAAACATCATTTCCACTTTTTCTGAGAATTTTAACAAGCTCAAAACTTCGCTTATTTGTCTGTGCATTTTATTGGCTTAGACTTCAACTTTTTCATACTGAGCAAAATATGAGGTTGAAGTCTAAAGCTGTTCTATTATGAAAATGCCAGTTGGTTATATGCTTTTTTCAACTCTTCTTTTGCAAAAGGATGACCTTGATGAGCAGCTTGTTCAAGCCATTTCTCAGCATGAATATAACTACGATCTAAACCTAATTGACCATTTAGATAGTTTAAGCCCATTTGATATTGAGCTTCTTGGTCGCCACGTAGTGCGGCACGTAAGGATGCCCACATTGCATTACGTATGTTTTGAGTATCTTCTGCTATATGCGTAGTCTCAACAGACGATAAGGCATTATTCGCCGTATTTGATTCGACTGTTGAACGCTGAGAAGAATTTCCTAAAAAGCGTTTAAAAATATGCACTAACATATAAACCTCCTTGCTAATCCATTAACAAAGTTGTGAAATTACCCACCTGAAAATGAGGCTGGGATATGATTAATGTAACGGTTTTTAAAAATTTTTCAAATAATAAATTGTAATTTGTCAATATTTAAATGTATGAGTTTTTATATAAAAGAACATTTACAGTGTAACATTGAAAAAATGCAATGAAATGATCCCTTAATATATTGAACGGTTAAAAAATTATTTGGAAAAAGTAAGTGAATTGACCAAAAAATAAAATAATTGTTCAGTTGAGCGCACTGAAGATCTTTATTTTTTAAAATGATTTAGTTCAAAAATCTATAGCATTTATAAAAGGAAAGTATGTTAAAAGTGCAATAAAGCAGAGTTAGTCACAGATGTATTCTCTAGCAAGCAAAAACGTATTTCACTTTATTTATATCATAGAGGCGTTACAATCTATTGGGCTAAAAGGCTTTTAACTTGTAATTCTAAGAAAATAAAGGAGTAGGAATGAGCGAACATCATGGGCATGATCATAGTCATGCAGTCGTGACAGAGGATAATGCCAAAAAACTTACCTTTGCACTGATTCTTACTACCACATTTCTAGTGATCGAAGTGATAGCGGGTTTTGTGACGCAGAGCTTGGCATTGCTTTCTGATGCAGCACATATGTTTACTGATGCGGCAGCTTTGGCAATTGCGTTGGTTGCGATCAAAATAGGTAAATTACCTGCGGATGATAAGCGTACTTTTGGTTATCAGCGTTTTGAGATTTTAGCTGCGCTTTTTAATGCTTCAATGTTGTTTATGGTGGCAATTTATATTCTTTATGAAGCATTTCAGCGTTTTAGCCAACCTCCAGAAATTCAAAGTTTGGGAATGTTGTTGGTTGCAGTGATTGGGTTGGTGATTAATCTCATTTCAATGAAAATTTTAATGTCGAGTGCTCAAGATAGCTTAAATGTCAAAGGTGCTTATCTAGAAGTATTGAGTGATGCACTTGGCTCGGTAGGTGTAATTATTGGTGCAGTGCTGATCTATTTTACAGGTTGGGTCTGGGTTGACACCGTCATTGCGGTATTGATTGGGTTTTGGGTATTGCCACGCGCTTGGACTTTGCTTAAACAGAGTATCAATATTTTATTGGAAGGTGTGCCTGAAGAAATCGATATTGAGAAGTTACGTCTAGATTTGTTGGCTTTAAAAGGGGTGGAGAGTATTCACCAACTAAAAGTGTGGGCAATCACTTCTAAGAATATACATTTAACAGTACATTTATTTGCACCAACAGCAGATCGAAATTTCCTTTACCAAGAAGCGTTAGAAATGCTGAGCCATACCCATGGCATTAAGGAAATGACTTTACAGATCGAAGATGATGTTTGTATGGCACAGTCTCATGAACATTCAACGATAGAACAACATTCACATGATGATGAATCACACTCGCACTCACATTAAGTGAGTATGAGTGTGGGCTAACTAAATCTTAAAAAATTAGAATTATTGAATATGCCACTCATGATTACACTCACGGCATTTCCAGTGTTTATTGGCATTCATAAAAGATTGCATCGAGATTTTAAAATCTGGAAGATCACGCCAAAACAGAATCCCAGCGACCACACAAATAAGGAAAGCGACGACGGTCGCAATTTGTAATGTTTGACCTGCACCATTGCTAAATAGCCACAACGCCACGCTAATGACCACCAAAAGTAATAAAATAAATAATGCAGGAATCAAAATGACTAAGCTTTTCGGGACAACTGGGCGTACAGCCGCAGTATCACCATTGGCAACAGGAAGAATTTTAGCACTTTGACATTTCGGGCAACGGTATTGCATCACAACTCCACAGATATTTTATAATGTTGATTTTAGCGGATAGATGAGAAAATAAGAAATTTTCAGCAATAAAAAAGCCACTGATTGAGTCAGTGGCTTTTTCGAATTTGGCGTTCCTACGGGGATTCGAACCCCGGTTACCGCCGTGAAAGGGCGATGTCCTAGGCCTCTAGACGATAGGAACTTATGAGGCAACAGGATTAAGTTTTTTAACCATCTCGCTGTATGGGCGCTATATTATGGATATAACGCCGCGTCGTCAACTAAAAAATTAATTAAGCTTGATCAACTGCATCATTTTTCGGCAATTTTAAGCTTTCATTGAGTTTTTCCCATACTTTTGCTTCTTTTTTACTCGGACCACCGACGATTTCAAGCGCATGACGTAAACGTGCAAAGGTTAAATCAGGTCCAATGGTAACCATAGATTGCATCACGGGGGTTGACGAAGTAGAGCCTGCAATTGCAATAAAGAAGGTTGGCATGAAGTCACGTAGTTTGATGCCCATTTGATTTGCCAAGTCCATTAAAGTCTGGCTGACAGTATCATTGTTCCAAGTAAACATACTTTCTAAGCGCCAAATTGCAAATTGTAAGCTTTGACGAACTTGTTCTTCAGTTAATTTTTTACTTTCAAACTGTTCTTTGCTGATCGTTGGGAATTGATTGAAATAAAAACCAGCCCAATTTACTGCTTCAGAGAGGAGATTGATACGCGGTTGAATCGCTGCTGCAATTTCTTCTAAGGTTTGACGATCAGATTTCCAAGTCAATAGGGTATTCAATAGTTCAGCAGGCGTTAAACCTTTGATCCATTGACCATTTAACCAATTCAGTTTTTCTACATCAAAGATCGGACCACCCAAAGATACCCGTTGAATATCAAAGTTCTCAATCATTTCAGCCAAAGTGAACTTTTCACGCTCATCAGGCATTGACCAACCCATACGACCTAAATAGTTTAACAATGCTTCAGGCAGTACGCCGATGTCTTTGTAATAGTTGATTGAAGTTGGGTTTTTACGTTTAGACAGTTTTGATTTATCTGGGTTGCGTAACAATGGCATATGGCAAAGTACAGGCATTTCCCAACCAAAGTATTGATATAAGAGTTGGTGTTTAGGTGCGGATGGAATCCATTCTTCACCACGAATCACATGGGTGATTTGCATTAGATGGTCATCAACCACATTGGCTAAGTGGTAAGTAGGTAAGCCATCAGTTTTTAGCAGAATCTGCATGTCGACTTGCGCCCATGGGATTTCGACTTCACCACGTAGCATGTCGTTAAATTTACAAATACCATCTTCAGGCACTTTCATGCGAATAACATGCGCCTCACCTGCAGCCAAACGACGTTGTACTTCTTCTTCTGAAAGCAATAAACCACGACCATCGTAACGTGGTGTTTCACCACGTGCTTGTTGTTCTGCACGCATTTGATCTAATTCTTCTGCTGTCGCAAAACAGTAAAAAGCATGACCTTTTTCAACCAAGTCCAACGCATATTTTTTATAAATATCCATGCGTTCAGACTGGCGATATGGAGCATGAGGGCCGCCTACATCAGGACCTTCAGACCAGTTTAAGCCTAACCAACGTAATGAATCTAAGATCATTTTTTCAGATTCAGGGGTTGAGCGTAATTGGTCTGTATCTTCGATACGCAGAATAAATTCACCACCATTTTGCTTGGCAAAACATAGGTTAAATAAAGCGATATACGCTGTTCCTACATGAGGGAAGCCTGTAGGAGAAGGTGCAATACGAGTACGAACGGTCATAGTCAACTATTATTCAGAATGTAAATTGGGAACTATTATAACGAAAAAGCCCAATCGCTTAAGGGTTAATTCACCAATAAACAATTGGGCAGGCTCATTCTCAGGGGGATAAGTATATTGAGCCGTTAAAAGTTTTAAAAATTAAGAGCTATGTGGTTGGAAAATAGCTTGTACCAAGCGAGAAAAGCGTTGATGTTGTTCTGCTAAGAAATTCTGTGAGGCAGTGCTTTTTAGTGAGGTAAAAACTTTAAGATCATCTGGGTTTGATAATATTTTATTGCCTTCACGTTTTTGTTGATTTAAAGCTTTTTCAATCGGAGAAAGTTTTTCAGTCATCACTTGTGATGGCGTAACTGTTGTTTGGCTTTTAGTAATCGCAGCAGCCTGCGTCACTTGCATGCCTAGACCTAAAGTTAAACTTAATGTAAATAATTTAATCATCTGTAAATTCATGGTATTCCCCCACAAGGACATTATTTTTAGTTTAAGAATTCCTCTTACTGGCATATTTTAACCATAAATAGTCACAATATGTACAATAGCGTCACATATTTTTACAAAAATGACATTTTTTGTCGCTTTTAATCAAAAATACGATGTATTTGTAAGAGCTGCGTATTAATAGCAAATAAATGTGTAGTTATTGTGAAGGAGTATACATTTTTCTCTAAATTTAAAATACTTTATTTTTGAATAACCTTATATGCAAAAAAGATATCTAAAATATAGCTATTGGTTTTATATATTGTTATAACTCTATGATTGTAAATTAAAAAAACAAAACATAAAGTAATCTTAATTTAGAAACTAAACCTGTGAAATTAAAATGAAAAAAATGATAGTGGCAACTGTAGTCAGCTTAATGGGGTTAAGTAGTTTAAGTGCTTATGCTGCAAAAGATTTTTTAAACGTATCTTACGACCCAACACGAGAGTTTTATCAAGAATATAATAAAAGTTTTGCTACTTTTTGGCAGCAGCGTACAGGACAAACAATTGAGTTTAAACAGTCACATGGTGGTTCTGGTAAGCAAGCACGTTCAGTGATTGATGGGTTGCAAGCGGATGTGGTGACTTTGGCATTGGCAAATGATATTGATGAAATTGTCAAAGCAGGCTTGATTGAAAAAGATTGGCAGAAAGAATTTCCAAATAACTCAGCACCATATACATCTACAGTGGTTTTCTTGGTGCGTAAAGGAAATCCTAAAAATATTAAAGATTGGAATGATTTAACGAAGCCAGGTGTTGAAATTGTGACACCAAATCCCAAAACAGGGGGCGCACCACGTTGGATTTATTTGTCTGCATGGGGCTATGCACTAAAACAACCGGGTGGAAATGATGTCAAAGCACGTGAATTGGTCAAAAAACTCTATAACAATGTCAAAGTTTTAGACTCAGGTGCACGCGGTTCGCTGACCACTTTTGCTGAGCGTGGCATTGGCGATGTATTGCTGTCTTGGGAAAATGAAGCAATTCTAGCCACGTCTGGACCTGATAAAGACAAGTATCAAATCGTTTATCCTTCTATTTCCATTTTGGCAGAGCCTTCAGTGGCGATCGTAGATAAAAATGTCGCTAAAGATGGTAATCGTAATTTAGCCAAAGGTTATTTAAATTATTTATATTCTCCACAAGGGCAGGAGTTGGCTGCAAAATATCATTTCCGTCCTCGCAATGCCCAAGTTGCAGCAAAATATGCGGCAAAGTTTCCAAAAATTAAACTATTTACCATCAATGACGTTTTTGGTGGTTGGGCAAAAGCACAGCAAACCCACTTTGTAAATGGTGCGATTTACGATCAAATTTCATCTGAAAAATAAGCTGGTTTGAATATCTCAAAAAGGAAAAAAGAGAATTTATTAATTCTCTTTTTTGTATAAGCAATGCTAAAAAATCTATAAAATATAAATAAGTAGATTGTTTTGAGATTTTTATAAATAGAAACAAATGATTATCATACGATTGATTGATAAAAATACAATTTGAGTAGAAATTATTAAATTGCGGTTTATCTGCTTATTTCATATATTTAGCACAATTCAAGATTTTAGTACTGAAACGTCATGAAAATTCAAGTGAGAACATGGCTGCACGTTGCATTGCTTGCAGCTGGTGTAGCGGTGACTTCAAATGTAGCGCAAGCCGCTGATCGTCAATTTTTAAATGTCTCTTATGATGCAACCCGTGAATTCTACGATGAATTCAATAAATCATTTGGCACCTATTGGAAAAACCGTACAGGTCATACGGTAAACTTCAAGCAATCACATGGGGGGTCGGGCAAACAAGCACGTTCAGTCGTAGATGGTTTAAAGGGCGATGTGGTGACACTTGCGTTGGCAAATGACATTGAAGAAATCGTAAAATCAGGTCAAATTGACAAAGGTTGGCAGAAAGAATTTCCACATAACTCAGCACCTTATACCTCAACGATTGTGTTTATGGTACGCAAAGGCAATCCAAAACACATTAAAGATTGGACTGATTTGACCAAGCCAGGGGTGCAAATCATTACACCTAATCCAAAAACAGGCGGATTGCCTCGTTGGATTTATTTGTCTGCGTGGGGCTATGCGCTGAAACAACCGGGTGGTAACGATGCCAAAGCACGTGAATTCGTGTCTAAAATGTACCATAACGTGAAAGTCATGGATCCTGCCGCACGTGCTTCGATGACAACGTTTGCTGAACGTGGTATCGGTGATGTATTACTGACGTGGGAAAATGAAGCCATGATCAGTAAAAAAACTTTAGGCAATAAATTCGATATCGTTTATCCATCTATGTCTATTTTGACTGAGCCTTCGGTTGCGATTGTGGACAAAACTGTGGCGAAAAATGGCAATAAATGGCTAGCAACAGGCTATATTAACTATTTATATTCACCAATTGGTCAGGAAATGGCTGCAAAACATTTCTACCGCCCACGTAATGAAAAAGTTTTAGCGAAATATGCAAAGCAATTCCCGAAACTAAAAACTTTTACCATTGATGAAGTATTTGGGGGTTGGGCTAAAGCGCAGCAAACCCACTTTGTAAATGGTGGTGTGTTTGATCAAATTTATAACGATAAACGTTAATATTTTGCTGATCTAAATGCAAAGCCTCCTATTTTTAGGAGGTTTTTTATGTACATTGGATTTATTTTAAAAACAGTATATTAGGAGAAGTAATGAGTGTAAAAATAAGAGCTGCAACAGTTGATGATATTGATCTGATCTTTGATATTCGTACAGCTGTAAAAGAAAATCATTTATCAAAACAAGAATTAACTGAATTGGGTATTACGCACGATGTTATTTCGGAATTGATTACAGATACAACATCGGTATGGGTTGCTGAATATGAGCAGCGTGGCTGTGGGTTTGCGATTGCGGATCAAGAAGAAGGGAGTGTTTTTGCAATGTTTGTTTATCCTGATGCTGAAAATAAAGGGATCGGAAAAGCATTGCTGCAGAAAATGGAACAGATTTTGTTTGAAAAATTTTCAGAGATTTGGCTTGAAACAGACCGTCATAGTCGAGCTTTCACGTTTTATTCGCATCAAGGTTGGCATGTTCAAGAAGAGTTGGCACAAGGTGATGTGAAAATGCTAAAAAGTAAATCAGTTGAATGATGTGTTTCACTGTATTGAAGGTACTTTCATTTTCAAAAATGAGCGATTTATTTTTAATTAAAACGGTTTTCCCTATAGAAAGTAATATTTTCCTACAAAAAGACGTTTGGAGCTTTGACAAAACAAGGTAATAATGTGCAGTTACATTTTCTGACTGAATTGAACCTGAACTTATGTCCCATATTTCTGTATTGCTACATGAAACTGTTGATGCGCTCCTTGCTGACCGAAATACAGGAATCTATATTGATGGGACTTTTGGACGTGGTGGTCATACCCGATTATTATTGTCTAAGTTAAATGAAAATTCACAAGTTTTTGCTTTTGATAAAGACCCACAAGCTTTGGCTGTGGGCGCTGAACTTGAACAACAAGATCCAAGATTTAAAATCATTCACGCAAGCTTTGCTGACTTACAACAAGAACTACAACAACGTGGCATTGATCAGGTCGATGGTGTTATGGCAGATTTGGGCGTGTCTTCACCGCAACTTGATCAGGCAGAACGTGGTTTTAGCTTTATGAAAGATGGACCTTTGGATATGCGGATGGATAACTCTCAAGGTCAAACTGCAGCTGAATGGTTAGTCGATGTAGATGAAGAACATTTAGCCAATGTCATTTTTCAATACGGAGAAGAGCGCTATAGTCGCCGTATTGCTAAAGCCATTAAACAAGCGGGATATATTGAAACCACTGCACAGTTGGCTGAAATCGTGAAAGTTGCACACCCAAAATGGGAGAAAAATAAACATGCTGCAACCCGTACTTTCCAAGCGATTCGTATTGAAATTAATAAAGAATTAGATGATGTGCATGCTTTCTTGCCACAAGCTGTAGATGTATTAAAAGCGCATGGACGTTTAGCAGTGATTAGTTTTCATTCTTTAGAAGATCGAATTATTAAACAATTTATACAAAAAGAATCAACTTTAGCAGAAGATAATGGTTGGGGTTTACCTCAAAAAGTGCAGGATACTCGTCGTTTGAAAAAAATTGATCGTGTGCGTGCAAGTGAAGCTGAAGTGAAGGAAAATCCACGTTCACGCAGTGCTTGGCTTCGTGTCGCAGAACGCTTAGAACAGAAAGGCGCAGAATGAAAGAAGAAATTGTAGAAGAGCGGAACAACCGACAGGCGATAAAAAAAGCAATATTTTATGCTTTTTTGTTGTTCTTGGTATTAGGTAGTGCATTTATGGTGGTGCTACAGGTTTTTGCTTATCGGCATGATTTCCGAGAGCTGAATGGTTATATGCGTGAAAGAGAAACCATTAATGCCGAATGGGGGCGTTTATTAATTGAGCAACAAACTTTTGGCGCAACTGCACAGATAGGTACACGTGCTGTAACGCAACTCCGTATGTATTCGCCACCCGCAGCGCAAACCGTTGTGATTTCATTACCGTCTGAACCTGAGCAAAAGAAATAGGCAAGTTGTATGGTAGATAAGCAAAACAAAGCCCCCCGTCAACCGCGAAAAAAACAGCAGCCTATTTCTGCTAAGTCTTCTGTCGCTGTAGATATGTGGCGTTATTATTTGATGTGGGGCGTGGTACTGCTGTGTTTTATCATGTTGGTTGGACGTGCTTTTTATGTGCAAGTCATCAATAAAGACTTTTTGCAAAATAAAGCCAATGCCAATATTCTACGAACTGAAAAACTTAAAGCCATGCGTGGCGTGATCAGTGATCGTCATGGTGTTCCTTTGGCGATCAGTACCCCGATTATGAAAGTGGTGATTGATCCACGTGAATATTTTGAAACCAAAGCCCAATTTGAAAAAATTACAGAAGAGCTCAAAAAAACACCTGAAAGCCGTAAGTTAAAACGTCAATTGCCAGATGAAAATCTAAATTTAGATGAATTGGCAGATGCGGTTGGCATTGACCGTGCTGATTTAAAGAAAAAATTAGCTGAACGCCCTCGTTCACGTTATTTGGTATTGAAAAAAGAAGTACCTCCACCGCAAGCAGATATTATTACCAAGCGTAAATTTGCAGGTGTATATTCTGAGAAAATGTATAAACGCTATTATCCACAGCCACAACCGAATGCGCAGATTATTGGTTTAACCAATAGTGAAGGTACAGGGATTGAAGGTTTGGAAATGCAGCTCAATACCCGTTTGGCTGGTGAAGATGGCGAGCAAAAAATTTCTCGTGATAAACACGGTAACCGTATTGCTACACCTGAAGTCATCAAAGAAGTAACACCAGGTGAAAATGTGACGCTGAGTATCGACTCACGTTTGCAATATATTATGTACCGTGAGTTAACTGCGGTCGGTGTTGCCAACAATGCACGTTCTGCCTCTGCAATCGCCGTGGATGTCAAAACAGGTGAAATTTTGGCGATGGGCAGTTGGCCTTCATACAATCCAAATGATAAAAATGGTTTGAAAAACAAAGATGCCATGCGTAACCGTGGTGCAATTGACATGTTTGAACCCGGTTCAACCATGAAGCCGTTTACAGTTGCCGCCGGTTTAGAAAGTGGTAAATACACACCAAATTCGATCATTAATACTAGCCCAGGAACAATGCGTTTAGGCTCACATACTATTCGTGATACGCATAACTATGGTTCATTGACCGTGACTGGTGTAATTATCAAATCTTCGAACGTCGGTTCTGCGAAGATTGCCCTTTCTTTACCCAAAGAAACACTACCAAGTTTCTTTAGAAAAGTCGGTTTTGGTCAACGTTCTGCAGTGAAATTCCCAGGTGAAAGTAGTGGTTTAGTATTACCGCCAAATAAACTGAACTCTTCGCAAATTGGGACTATGGCGTATGGTTATGGTCTAAATGCCACGATTTTACAGTTGGCACAAGGCTATGCGATGTTGGCAAATCATGGCGTAGAATATCCGCTTAGTTTATATAAACTTCAAGATCAGCCAAAAGGCAAACAAGTCTTAGAACCAAAAATCGCAGATGATGTATTGTTGATGCTTGAGCAAGTCACCATGCCAGGTGGTACTGCCAAGCAAGCCAATATTCCAGGCTACCGTGTTGGGGGGAAAACAGGGACAGCGCATAAGCTGCGTCCTGATCATAAAGGTTACTCAAATACCGAATATCGTGCGCTATTTGCAGGTGTTGCCCCGATCAGTGATCCACGCTTGGCGATTATTGTAGTGGTGGAAAATCCACGTGGACAATATTATGGGGGGTTGGTTGCAGCCCCAGTCTTTGCAAAAATTATGCAAGAATCTCTACGTTTAATGAACGTACCGCTTGATAAACCTCTCGACTCTATCAATCCATCCAAATAGGTGAATGATGACGATTCATTTTCAAGACATTTATCCCGTCGACAATCTCCAAACTTGGATGGCAGCGCCATTTCAAGGCTTTTGTTTAGATAGTCGAGCGGTGAGTACAGGGCAAATTTTTATTGCTCTAAATAGCTTTTCACAACCTGAAAAAACCTTACAGTTTGCTCGATCTGCGCTAGAAAAAGGGGCTTTGGCGGTGATCAGTGAGTCTGACTTAGCTTTGCAAAATAGTTGGACATGTCCTGATGTGCGTCATCTCATGGGACAATGGCAGAAACAATATTTACAAGCGACTGATCCAATCAACGCTACACGTGTATTGGCTGTGACAGGGACCAATGGTAAAACCACGATTTCCCGTTTGGTGGCAGAGTTGTTAATGCTCAAAGGTCGTAAATGTGCGGTGATGGGAACGACGGGCAACGGCATTTTACCGAATCTTGAAGCATCTTCACATACCACTTTGGATGCGTTGCATTTACAAAACCTGTTGCATGAATTTGCGCAAAATGGTGCTGAGTTCGCATCAATTGAAGCCAGTTCGCATGGTTTAGAACAAGGGCGTTTGAATGGTGCTGATATTGAAATAGCCGCATATAGTAATTTAAGTCGTGATCATTTGGACTATCATGGCACGCTTGAAGCGTATGCCGAAGCTAAATCTCAGCTATTTAAATTTCCAAGTTTAAAAGTGGCGATTATCAATGTAGATGATGCACATGCCGATATCATGCTCAATGCTGCAAGTAGCAATCAAGCGCATCCTAAAGTATTAACTTATTCCACTTCAAAAGCTGCGGATTATCAAGTTTTTGGTATTCAGTATAGTTTAGAAGGTGCAAGCTTTCATTTAAAAACTGAAAAAGGCGAATATACCGTTAATAGTCCTTTGCTTGGGCATTTTAATATTGAAAATCTGCTAGCGAGTTTGATCATGGTCGAACAGGCAGGTTATGACCTAGCAGAGTTGATCGCACTTGTACCGAAGTTAAAGGGTGCACCTGGACGTATGCAAGTCATCCGTGATGAAGATCGCTTATTTGTCGTCGATTACGCACATACACCAGATGCCTTAACCCAAGTGTTAAAAACTTTAAAACGCCATGTTGAAAATCAACTGTGGGCGGTGTTTGGCTGTGGCGGTGATCGGGATCGGGGTAAACGTCCACTGATGACCAAAGCTGCCTTAGAGCAAGCAGATCCAGTGTTGATGACTTCGGATAACCCACGCACTGAAGACCCTGAACAAATCTTCGCAGACATGAAACGTGATGTGAATTTTGAAGAACATCATGTCAAAGAAATTCATGATCGCCGAGAAGCGATTAAATATGCAGTCAAACATGCCCAATCAGGTGACATTGTGGTGATCGCAGGAAAAGGTCATGAAAACTATCAAGAAATTGATGGGGTGCGCCATTGGTTTGATGATGTCGTAGAAGTGCAATCAGCAATAGAGGCACAACATCATAAACCTCATTCAGCATACCCCGCGCAGTAGGAAGAACAGATGCATACCTCAACAACCAGTACTGTGCCATTGCAACCATGGTCAGCAGCACAACTCGCTGAAGCAACACAGGGCTATTGGTATTTAGATAAAGCACCGCAAAGTGACATTAAACGTATTTTGACAGATTCACGTCATGCTGAATTGGGGGATGCCTTTTTAGCACTGAAAGGTGAGCGTTTTGACGCACATGATTTTGTGGCACAGGTGGCTGAAAATGGTTGCCAAGTTGCTATCGTGAGTCATCCTATTGATGTAGATATTTGTCAGCTTGTGGTTGCAGATACGCGATTCGCTTTAGGGCGCTTAGGAGCTTATCGGCGTGCACAAAATTCACAGCTGAAAGTGATTGCACTGACAGGCAGTAGTGGTAAAACCACCACCAAAGAAATGTTGGGAAGTATTTTGTCGCGTTTAGCACCGACTTTGATTACTCGTGGTAATTTGAACAATGATCTCGGCGTGCCGATGATGTTGCTTGAACTTCGTGCTGAGCATCAATATGCAGTGATGGAGTTGGGTGCAAGTCATCAAGGTGAAATTGATTACACCTCCAATTTGGTTCAACCGCATGTGGCTGGGATTTTAAATATCGGTACAGCACATTTGGGTGAATTTGGTGGGCGTGATGGTATTTGTCGCGCCAAGTCTGAGATTTATGCACATATTGATCCAAGTGGCACTTCAATTGTGCCTGCCCAAGATGATTTTAGTGATAGTATTCGCCAAGCAGTACGAACTGAACATGTGCTCAGTTTTGGTCAAGGTGGCGATGTATTTGCAACAGACATTCAATTACATGCCCAATCTGCAATTTTTACGCTTAATACGCCCCAAGGCTCAAAAGCTGTAAATTTACCTTTTGCAGGTCAGCACAATGTGCATAATGCCGAGGCAGCAACCGCCTTTGCATTGGCAATCGGTGTGGCTTTAGATGATATTGTCATCGGGCTTGAACAAGCGCAAGGTGCAAAAGGTCGCTTGAATTTTATTCAAAAAGACAATTATTTGTTTATTGATGATACTTATAATGCCAACCCAACATCGATGCGCGCTGCTGCTGAGGTTTTAGCACAGCAACAAGGCATCAAAGTGATGGTGATGGGGGATATAGGTGAGTTAGGTCAAACAGCGGCACAACAACACTATATGCTCGGTCGTGATCTGGTTTCAGTTAAAGGAATTAACTTTGTGGTTGCTGTAGGGGAGTTTGCTCCCGCAGTACAAGAGGGGGCAAGAAGCACCCAATATGGTAAAAAAATGCAAGCCTTTCTTACACAAGCGCAAGCATTACCACTTTTAATGAGTTTAATTGAGACACATCAACCGCAGTCCATGAGTTTCCTATTTAAAGGTTCTCGTTATACCCATATGGAAACGTTGATGGCTGAATTGATGGAGAAAATTTAATGCTGTTTTGGTTGTTTCAACATTTGGCAGGCTATGAAAATGCCTTTCAAGTGGTTCGGTATTTGTCTTTACGTGCCTTGCTGAGTGTCTTAACGGCATTGGCAATTGGTTGGGCTTTAGGCCCTGTGATGATTCGTAAATTACAAGCCTTAAAATATGGTCAAGCAGTCAGTTCATTTGCACCAGAAAACCATGCCAAGAAAATGGGTACACCGACCATGGGTGGGATTTTAATCCTACTGTCGATTGGCATCAGTACCTTGCTTTGGGCAGATCTATCCAATCCTTATGTATGGATTGTACTGGGGGTGATGGTGATCTTTGGTGCAGTGGGTTGGGCGGATGATTGGATTAAAGTTCGCTATAAAGACAATGCAGGCTTACCAGCTAAGAAAAAATTCTTTTGGACATCTGTCGGCTCATTGGGTGCAGGGATTGCATTGTATGTGATTGCAACACAACAAGAAAATCCTATACATACTGCCAATATGTTGGATTTGTTAATTCCATTTTTCAAAAATCTCAGCATTCCATTGTCTGCAATTCCTTTGGGAATTGGCTTCATTGTTTTCACTTATTTGGTGATCAATGGGGGGTCAAATGCAGTGAATTTAACGGATGGTTTGGATGGTTTGGCAATCATGCCAATCGTACTGGTTGCAGCAGGATTAGGTGTATTTGCTTATTTGGCGGGTGATGTTCGTTTTGCCAATTATCTACATATTCCATATGTGAAATATACTTCGGAGCTTGTAATTATCTGTTCGGCAATGATCGGCGCGGGCTTGGCTTTCCTGTGGTATAATGCACATCCTGCACAAGTTTTTATGGGCGATGTTGGCGCATTATCACTCGGTGCGATGCTTGGTACAATTGCGGTCATGGTTCGCCAAGAAATCGTATTTGCCATCATGGGCGGTGTATTTGTCGTAGAAGCAATTTCGGTATTCCTACAAATCGGTTCATTGCGTATGCGTAATAAACGCGTATTCCTCATGGCACCATTGCATCATCACTATGAGAAAAAAGGTTGGCGTGAAACCCAAGTGGTAATTCGTTTCTGGATTATTACAATTATGCTGGTAGTTTTAGGTCTAATGACTTTAAAATTGCGTTAAGCACAAGTTGTTGAAGAGAGTCGGCATCTGCCGACTTTTTTTATGGCTTTAAAATGAGTTTGGAGAAGGTTTTGAAACAAATCAGGAATGTGTTGATGTGCCCTGTGTGTCGTGAAGCACTCAACTTAACTGAACGCACATGGCACTGTAACAATAATCATAGCTATGATGTGGCGAAGCAAGGTTATGTGAATTTGCATGTCGTTCAGCATAAACACAGTAAAAATCCAGGTGATACTCCTGAGTCTGTTCAAGCCCGTCGTGCCTTTCTCAGTGGTGGTTTTTATGCACCCTTACAGCAAGCAGTTGTAAACAAGATCCGTGATTTACGTATTGAAAACTTACTCGATATCGGTTGTGGTGAAGGTTATTACACCGATGCTATGCAGCAAGAAGTGATGCAATGTGTGGGTGTGGATATTGCCAAAAATGCAGTACAAGTTGCAGCAAAAATAAATAAAAATGTAACTTGGGTGGTTGGAACGGGTGCGACTTTGCCTGTGATGGATCAGTCGATTGACCTATGTACCAGTTTATTTAGTCCGATTCCACAAGAAGAAATTTTACGGGTACTCAAATCTGAGGGTTATTTGATGGTGGTGACACCTGCACCGAATCATCTCTATGCGATGCGTGAAGCTTTGTTTGATGAGGTCAATGCTCATGATCCGCATAAGTTTGTGGAACAATTACAAAAGTATTTTACTTTGCTCGAACAGCCAATTGTCGAATCTACTTTTGAGTTAGAACAGGCACAATTAAAAAACCTGATTGCCATGACACCTTATGCTTACAAAGCCAAAGCTGAAAAACGCCAAGCACTTGAACAGCTTGAAAAAATCAATTTAACAGCGAGTTTTCAGGTGTATTTGTTTCAAAAGAATTGATCTTATTTTTTAATCTTTTAAAAGCATTGGCTTTGAAATGGAAATAAGAAGGTGCTTAAGTCATCAATATTTATAAAATATCTAATCGATGCTTAAGTGCCTAAAAATAATAAAAAGAGATACCACGTAAATCGAGTTCTATGCAGTGCATAAGGTATACAGTGTCGATTAAATCACAAATCAATTTAAAAACCAAAGCAATACAATAAGTGATAGAAAAAATTTACTTTTGATCAATATTGGCAATCACCATCTGAGCAGAAATATTTCCATTTTTGGCAGCTTTCCTATACCAATAGATTGCTTTGTCTACATCACGAGGGACTCCGTTCCCATACGCGTATAGCATTCCGATATAAAGCTGCGCTTGAGCATAATTTTGTTCAGAAGCTTTTAAGTACCACTCCATTGCTTTTTGATAGTTACCCCTGACAGAATAAGATAGTCCTACATCATATTGGGCTTCAGGATCTCCTTGTAAAGCTGCCTTGGTTTCCCATTTTAATGCTTCATCTAAGTCTTGTGCGATTCTAAGTCGTCCTGATGCGTAAGCGATTGCTAAATCTTTTTGTGCACGAACATTTCCCTTTTCAGCACACTCTTTTGTTAGTTTTAAATCAAGCTTGATTAAGCCATCGATAATTGCTGCTGTTCTATTTTCATTGCTTTGTGGGCATTGTTCTGCAAATACATTTTGTGCATTTAGAGATAAGTACATTATTAGAATAGTTTGAATCATAAATTTCATTTATAAGATATTCTTTTGTGTGGAAATGGCTATATTATGATCGTCTAATATTATGGTATTTTGCACAATTATCTATGAGTTATTTGTTAGAGAGTATTAGATTCATTTTGATAAATGGTTATTAGTCCAAATATCTTTGTGAATTTTACTAAAAAACAGAAATTTTGCTAAAATTCTTTTATAAATATGCTTGAGCTTTTCTATGTCTAATCTCCCTTGTCCCTGTGGTTCATCTTTATACAGTGAATGCTGTCAGCCTCTACATCTAGGACAGAAAAAAGCCGAAAGTGCCGAACAACTCATGCGTTCACGTTATAGCGCATTTGCAAAACAAAAGATTGATTATATTGTCAAAACGACAGCGCTTGGACAACAACAAGCTTTGGATGTTAAAGCGATTGCAGATTGGAGCAAAGCCAACCAATGGTTAAAACTTGAAGTCGTAAAAGCACAAGAAAAAATTGATAAAAACCATGCCAAAGTTGAGTTTAAGGCACATTATTCAGCCTTGGATGGGACAGATCGATCTGTACAAATTCATCATGAAGTTTCACATTTTGTAAAACATGAAAATACGTGGTATTTCCTGGATCCGACCACAGATCAGCAGATCACCATGAAACAGCCCTGTATTTGTGGTTCAGGTAAAAAATTTAAGCAATGTTGCGCACAATATCTGTAACTTTTCAGGTGATTTGACTTAGAATAGCGCGCATCGATAACCCTCAGCGGAAGAAGGGCAATGTTGTTGTTAGTCATCTACATTATTGCAATTACGGCAGAAGCCATGACAGGCGCACTTTCGGCAGGAAGGCGGAGTATGGATTGGTTTGGTGTGGTGCTGATTGCTTGTGTAACTGCGCTCGGTGGTGGTTCGGTGCGAGATGTATTACTTGGACATTATCCGCTGACTTGGGTGAAACATCCTGAGTATTTAGTGCTCACTTGTTGCGCTGCATTTGTCACCATTTTAATTGCAAAATGGATGAAGCATTTACACTCCATCTTTCTTTTACTCGATGCTTTAGGTTTGATTGGTTTTACCATTATTGGTTGTCAGATTGCTTTGGACATGGGGCATGGCTTTGTTGTTTCTGCCGTTGCAGGTGTATTGACAGGAGTTTCAGGCGGTATTCTGCGTGATATTTTATGTAATGATGTGCCTTTAGTTTTCCGCCGTGAACTGTATGCCTCGATCTCATTTGTTGCGGTGATCTTCTATTGGTTCTGCATGGATGTTGGGTTGTCTTTAGAAGTAACAGTGATTTCGACTTTGGTTTTTGGTTTTTCTCTGCGTTGTATTGCGATTTATTTTGGTTTGGAAATGCCGAAATTTATCTATAAAGATGATGATGAACAATCAGCATCATCCAAAGATGAATCTTGATTTAGCCAAATAAAAAGCTTAGCTTTTAAATGATAGATGTCGGGTTCTGATTTAGATCAAAGTCAGAACCTTTATAATAATGAATACAATTATAAATCCTGTTGTGAAGGCAGCATCTCCCTTTCACCTGATACAGCATATTCATAGAGCACGATTATGGATTTAGTTTCACGCGTACAACGTCTACCCATCGGCAAGTTTCACTATACTTTGCTATGGGTCATCGGACTCGGTTGGATGTTCGATGCCATGGATACAGGTTTGATTTCCTTTATCCTGACCAAAATGGCTGAAGAATGGCAAATGACACCATCTGAAAAGGGCTGGGTGGTATCCATTGGTTTTGTTGGTATGGCAATCGGAGCAGTGTTTTCAGGTGGTCTAGCTGACAGAATTGGTCGTCGAACTGTATTTGCAATTACCTTAGTCACTTATAGCATCGCGACTGCTTTATGTGCCGTTGCGCCGAACTTAACATGGTTATTGGTTTTTCGCTTTGTGGTTGGTTTGGGACTTGGGGGGCAGCTTCCAGTTGCTGTGACTTTGGTCAGTGAATATATTCCTGCGCACGTTCGTGGGCGTTTTATTGTTTTACTGGAAAGTTTTTGGGGCTTAGGTTGGCTCGTTGCAGCGTTAATCTCTTACTTTGTGATTCCTGATTATGGTTGGCATATTGCCTTTTTGATCGGGGGGCTACCTGCAATTTATGTGTTTATGATTCTGAAAAAAGTCCCTGAATCGGTTCCATATTTAATCAATCGTGGACGAATCCAAGAAGCACATGCTTTAGTACAAAAACTTGAACGTCAATGTGGCGTGGAAGTAATCGAAACGATTGAAGTCAAACCTGTGGCGGAAAAGCAGAACATTTCATTTTTACAACTTTGGTCAAATCCTTTTGCTAAACGTACTTTGATGTTGTGGTTGATTTGGTTTGGAATCGTCTTTTCTTATTATGGTATTTTCACATGGCTACCAAGTCTATTGGTCAAACAAGGCTATAGCATCGTGCAGTCATTTGAATATGTACTTGGCATGATCTTGGCACAGCTCCCAGGTTATGTTGCTGCGGCATGGTTAGTGGAAAAGTTAGGACGTAAAGCGACTTTGGCAGGCTTTATCGGCATGTGCGCGGTGTCCGCTTATTTCTTTGGGCAAGCGACATCCGTCAGTATGATCATGTTGTGGGGTTGTTTGATGTCTTTCTTTAATTTGGGTGCTTGGGGTGTGCTTTATACATATACTCCTGAGCAATATCCAACCAATATCCGTGCCTTTGGTTCAGGTTGGGCATCTGCAATTGGGCGAATGGGCGGGATTGTTGCACCATTGGTGGTGACGCATATGATGGTTGCAAGTAATGGCTTTAGCGCAGTCTTTATGATGTTTACTGCTGTGCTTGTGGGTGTGGCTTTAGTGATCTTGATTTTGGGTGAAGAAACGAAAGGTAAGACTTTGGAAGAGATTGGTTTATAAGATGATTTAATACTTAATAATGTGGAGGGATCAAATAGGGAATGCTCCTTAATTTGGTCTTGCACAGTTAAAATAAAATCGTATGGCTTTATTTTTGTTTTTTGAAATTCAAAGAAAAGCGCTTTTATGACAGAGAAAGTCATGAACAAAATAAAATAACCAATTGCTCATTTTGCTAAAAATGGATAATTTTACAGCGCTAAATTTACCGAAAGACGTAAATTGTCGCAGAGTTACAAGACAGCCCCTTGTGTCATGCCAGCATGCGACTTAGCATAAGAACTTAGATACAAAAACGAATTAATTTAGGATTAAAGGTTGTTATGACAAGCCTTGCGCATCATGCGACAGAAAACCGTTCCGTAGCAGAATTTACCGAACAAGCTTACCTTAACTATGCCATGTACGTGATTATGGATCGGGCATTGCCACATATCAGTGATGGCTTAAAACCCGTACAGCGTCGTATTGTCTATGCGATGAGCGAGTTGGGTTTAAAAAATAGTGGTAAACCAAAAAAATCTGCCCGTACGGTCGGTGATGTACTGGGTAAATATCATCCACATGGTGACTTAGCCTGCTATGAAGCCATGGTGTTAATGGCACAGCCTTTTAGTTATCGCTATCCATTTATTGAAGGGCAAGGCAACTGGGGTTCACCTGATGATCCGAAGTCCTTTGCGGCAATGCGTTATACCGAAGCCAAATTATCCCAATACAGTGAAGGGCTGTTGTCTGAACTTGGGCAAGGGACTTGTGACTGGCAAGACAACTTTGATGGTTCAATGAAAGAACCTGTGCATTTGCCTGCACGCGTGCCAAATATTTTGCTCAATGGTACGACTGGGATTGCTGTTGGAATGGCAACGGATATTCCACCGCATAATTTACGTGAAGTGGTGAAAGGTACGATTGCACTGATTCGTAATCCAAATCTAAGTGATGAAAAAGTTGCGGAATATATTCCTGCGCCAGACTTACCGACCAAAGCGGAAATTATTACCCCGCCCGAAGAATTATTAAAACTACAAATCACAGGGCGTGGCAGTTACCGTACACGTGCGATTTATACCATTGAAAAAAATGAAATCGTGATTACTGAACTGCCTTATCAAGTTTCAGGCTCAAAAGTCATCACGCAAATTGCAGATCAAATGCAAGCCAAGAAGTTGCCGTTGGTCAGTGATTTACGTGATGAATCTGATCATCAAAATCCGACACGAATTGTAATTATTCTACGTTCAAATCGTATTGACGCTGAAGCAGTGATGAGTCATTTATTTGCAACGACTGACTTAGAGTCAAGTTATCGTGTCAATATGAACATGATCGGTGCAGATGGTCGTCCACAGGTCAAATCCATTCGTAAAATTTTATTAGAATGGATTGAGATTCGTAAACATACTGTCACACGCCGTCTGCAATATCATCTCAATAAAATTGAAAAACGTTTGCATATTTTGGCAGGTTTGATTATTGCTTATCTGAATATCGATGAAGTGATTCGTATTATTCGTGAGGAAGAGCAGCCGAAGCCTGTATTAATGCAGCATTTTCATATTGATGAAATACAAGCTGAAGCCATTTTAGAACTGAAGCTACGGCATTTAGCAAAACTTGAAGAAATGGAAATGCGTCGTGAGCAAGATGAACTTGAGGCACGTGCAGCCGTGATTCGTGAACAATTAGAAAATCCAGAATCATTGAAAAATTTGATCATTTCCGAGCTGAAAGAAGATGCGAAAAAGTTTGGTGATGATCGTCGTTCACCGATTGTACAACGTGCCGAAGCACATGCGATCAGAGAGCAAGACTTGATGCCTGCTGATCCTGTGACAGTGGTGTTGTCGGAAGCAGGTTGGATTCGTTCTGCTAAAGGACATGATATTGATGTAGAAAAATTGAATTTCCGTGCTGGTGATCAATATTTGAGTTCGGCACAAGGTAAGTCCAATCAGAAAGTCTATATTTTGGATGAAACGGGACGCAGTTATG
This sequence comes from Acinetobacter defluvii, assembly GCF_001704615.3. Lineage (NCBI taxonomy): Bacteria > Pseudomonadati > Pseudomonadota > Gammaproteobacteria > Moraxellales > Moraxellaceae > Acinetobacter > Acinetobacter defluvii. Next base: position 3,127,262 of record NZ_CP029397.2, on the reverse strand, counting down.
CACTTGCGATTAATAGTCTGCCATCGGCACGAGGGTTGGGTGAGCCGCTCAGCTCAAAACTTTCGCCAGCCAATGGTGTAGGTTTTATTCAAGTTTTGGTTGAAGATGATGATAGTGAAATTATTGTAGCAAGTAGCGCAGGTTACGGTTTTAAATCACAAGCGAAGCAACTCGATACCAATGCCAAAGCAGGAAAAGCTTTCTTAACTGTTGCAGAGGGGGCGAAAGCTTTAACGGTTGAAGTCGTAGAGCAACATACACATTTAGCGGTGTTAAGTAGTGCAGGACGTTTGTTATTGCTCGATTTGTCAGAATTACCAACTTTAAATAAAGGTAAAGGTAATAAATTGATACAACTTGAAGCAAAAGAACAAATATTATCCATGACAACTTTTAGCTTAAATGAGACGATTCAACTGCTTGCAGGGCAGCAACAATTAAAGCTCAAGGGCGATGATTTACAAAAGTATATGGGTAAACGTGCGTCGAAGGGGCAACTCTTACCACGCGGATATCAAAAAGCAAATAGACTGTTGATTCATAGATAAAACTAGCATCGATTGTTAAAAATACGTTATATATATGCTGTGTATTCGTGAAAATGGATGCGATATTAAGCACAACAAGCCAAAAAACTATGCTTAATATAGAAAAAAACAGCTGAAAACTAAGGATTACTGATTGGAGAATATGGCATTATGGAAAAGATTTGGTACGCAGAATATCAAAAAACAGGCATTCCTGAGACTGTAGAATTGCCACAGGAAAATACATCGCTTATTGATATTTTTGAGCGTAATTTCCAAAAATTTGGTTCACGAGATGCTTTTATCTTTATGGATAAAACGTTATCTTTCAGTGAGCTAGACCTTGCTAGCCGTAAATTTGCCACATATCTTCAAAGTTTAGGCTTGGCAAAAGGCAGTCGTGTTGCAGTGATGATGCCGAACGTACTGCAATATCCTGTGGTTGCTTTAGGTGTGTTTAGAGCAGGTTTGGTTTTGGTAAATGTCAATCCTCTTTATACTGCACGTGAGCTTGAGCATCAGTTAAATGATTCAGGTACAGAAGCTTTAGTAATTATTGAAAACTTTGCTTCGGTTTATCAATCGATCATCGGTAAAACACCAGTCAAACACGTCATCGTTGCATCAGTAGGTGACATGCTCGGTACTTTAAAAGGCACATTAGTAAATTTTGTTTTACGTTCTGTACGTAAACAAATTCCTGCTTGGAATATTCCAGGGCATGTGAAGTTTAATGCTGCGATGTCAAAAGTCAGTGCAAATAACTATAAACGTCCAACCATGACCTTAAGCGATACGGCGGTATTACAATATACGGGTGGTACGACAGGTGTGTCGAAAGGTGCTGAGTTAACACATCGCAATCTTGTGGCAAACCTTATGCAATGTGATGGTATTTTCCAAAGTAAATTTGGTAAAGGTGATGGTGCGAAAGACGACCGTATTTTCTGTGCTTTACCGCTATACCACATTTTTGCATTTATGGTCTGTGCACTTTATGGCATGTACAAAGGTCAAGCCAATATTTTGATTCCAAATCCACGTGACCTTCCTGCAGTAATGAAGGAATTGCGGAAATATCAGCCTGGTTTCTTCCCTGCAGTGAATACATTATTCAATGCCTTAGTGCATAACGAAGAATTTCGTCAGTTGGACTTTAGCAAATTGAAAATGGCGATGGGTGGTGGTATGGCAGTTTTGCCATCAACTGCAGCGGAATGGAAAAAAGTGACAGGTACAGTCATCATCGAAGGATATGGTTTATCTGAAACCTCTCCAGTTGCTACAGCAAATCCGCCTGCATCGGATGAGTTCAGTGGCACGATTGGTATTCCATTACCATTGACTGATGTTGCAATTTTAGATGATGAGGGCAATCACTTGGCGCAAGGCGAGCAAGGTGAAATTTCGATTCGTGGTCCACAAGTCATGAAAGGCTATTGGAATCGCCCTGATGAAACTGCAAAAGTCATGACTGCGGATGGTTATTTCCGTACAGGTGATATCGGTATCATGAATGAACGCGGTTTCTTCAAAATTGTAGACCGTAAAAAAGACATGATTTTGGTGTCAGGTTTTAACGTTTATCCATCTGAAATCGAAGAAGTCATTGCGAAACATCCAAAAGTATTGGAAGTTGCTGCAATCGGTGTGGCAGATGAAAAGTCAGGTGAAGTACCGAAACTATTTGTTGTGAAAAAAGATCCATCTTTAACGACAGAAGAAGTTTTAGCATACGCAAAAGAAAACTTAACGGGTTACAAACGCCCACGTTATGTTGAATTTATGGATGAATTGCCAAAATCTAACGTTGGTAAGATTTTGCGTAAAGATCTACGTAAATAATTGATTTAATAAAAAGCGCCATAAAAATGGCGCTTTTTTATTTGTCTATTCGTTAAAGTTTATTTTGCCCCTGACTTTTTAAATACCATTGGTCAATATAAGGGCGACCATAACCTAAAATGGCAGTAAAAGTCAGCATTGTGCCGAGTTGGCGACCAATCGCAGAAGATGGAAAGCCTGAATAACTGAAATAAATATCCACTAGACAATATACAGTGATGATGGCAAACCAAAGATAAAGATTCATTTTCTTGATGCCCACAGCATAAAAAGCCACAAGCAGCATGATGAACGTGCCTAAAGTGGATTGCCAATTAAAATTGGCGCAAATTACACAGAGCAAAAATGCAGCAATCGGCAGCACAATTTTTAACGCACGATCGACTTGTTGCAGTTGTTGACGTTGCTGCTCTAATACTGTGAGCAGATTTTGCTGATCCGAAGGCTGCATGCTTTCTCCATTACACAAATTTTGCAAAATGCTATATTTATCGAAAATTATAACAACATTGGCGTGTTATGATATTTAACTTGCAAATTTCATGAGAATAAATTCATGTCTGGGATAAATGGCATCATATATTTAATTTTAATCGCCTGTTTATTGCCTTATGTATTTACCATTATTGCCAAAGCTGCAGGTGGTTTTAAAGGTAGAGATAATCAAAATCCACGTGAATTTTTAGCAAAAACAACAGGCTTGGCTGCACGTGCCAATGCAGTACAGCAAAATAGCTTTGAAAGCTTGCCTTTATTTATTGCAGCAATCTTAATGGCTGAATATATGGTGGTGCCGCAAGGTTTTACCATGATGATGGGTATAGCTTATCTCGTTTTACGTGTTATTTATGGTATTTGTTATTTATTAAATTTATCGACTTTACGCACAATTATTTGGTTTATGTCGATGGCATGCCCGATTTTTTTATTGATTACGATTATTCGAATGCTTTAAAACAAAATTTCCAATCTATAGCGTATTCAATTACATGATGCAAATTGTATAATCGTCTGCAGTTCGCTAAATAAAGCGTTATAATCGACCAGATTTTAAAATTGGTTTTCACTAAAAAGAGTATTCTATGAGCTATAGCAATATCCCTGCGGGTAAAGATGCACCAAATGACATCTATGTGATCATTGAAATTCCTGCAAATGCATCTCCAATCAAATATGAAGTAGATAAAGATTCTGATGCGTTATTTGTAGACCGTTTCATGGGTACTGCAATGTTCTATCCTGCAAACTACGGTTATGTACCCAACACATTGTCTGAAGATGGTGATCCATTAGATGTATTGGTCGTTACACCACACCCTTTGGTACATGGTTCAGTGATTCGTTGCCGCCCAGTGGGTAAATTGAACATGGAAGATGACGGTGGTATCGATGCGAAATTGGTTGCAGTACCGCACGAAAAATTAACACCACTTTATAAAGATGTTCAAGAATATACCGATCTTCCGCCATTATTGATCAACCAAATTGAACACTTCTTCCAACACTATAAAGATTTAGAGCCAGGTAAATGGGTTAAATTGACAGGTTGGGAAGGTTCTGAAGTGGCTAAAGCTGAAGTATTGAAATCAATCGAAGCGGCTAAAAAATAATTTGAATTGATTTAAAATTCAAATTCGATTGGGTGGTCAAATGATCACCCAATTTTTTATGGGAAATAAAAACTAAACGTATACTATAAAAATTAAGGATTGATCCCTTCGGGATTGCGATACCAACTTTCAATAAATAATGCTGCAGCAACGCTATCCGCAGCCAATTTTTTTGCTCGACCTTGGGCTTGATAATGCTCAAGTTCATCTCGCGCTTCACGTGTGGTTAAGCGCTCATCTACCATTAAGGTTTCAATATTAGTTTGATGACGCAAACGACGAGCAAATTTACGCGCACGAGTTGAAAGTTCAGACTCAGTATCATCCATATTTAAAGGTAAACCCACCAAAAATAGGTTGGGTTGATGCTGTTTCACGATTTTGAGCAACTCATCCCAATTTGGAATACCATCTTTCATCGGAAATAAACTGAGCGGTGTTGCACTTTCAATCAGTGATGAGCCAACCGCCATCCCCATTTTTTGTGTACCAAAATCAAAAGCTAAAATAAGTTGCGGTTGGGATAAATCAGGCATGTCCAATCTCAGAAGATAACCAAGTACGATCAATGCCTATTTTACGATAAGCCGCATCCCAGCGCTCACCATAAGGTAAATTAAAAATTAAATCCATGTCTGAGTCACAAATCAGCCAGTCGCCACGCGCAATCTCATTTTCTAATTGATTTTTTTCCCAACTGGCATAACCAAGCGCAATTTGATAACGTCCAACCCCTTCATTATGTGCAATCGCATCTAAAATATCTTTACTGGTGGTAATACAAATATTTTCACCAATGGCAATAGAAGAATGCCAAGTCGGTTGTCCAGTATGTAAGACAAAACCAGCTTCAGGACGTAAAGGTCCACCTTGTAATACTTCATGTGGATGAACATGGTCTGCTTCAATTTCTAAATCGGTGAGTAACTCTTTAATTTGTAAGCCTGTAGGTCGATTGACAATGATTCCTTGTGCGCCGTCATCATCATGTCGTGCAATATAAATGACCGTATGTGAAAAAAAATCATCCGTCATATCGGGTGGTGCAATTAGACAACGATGTTTTAAGTATTGTTTAGTCACCGAAAGGCTGCTCCTTGATCTTTAAAATATTAAAAACTCTGAAATCATTTTAAAATACCATAACTTATTTATGCTATATTGGGGTGGTTTTTCTAAAATAAATGAACAAATCATATAAAATTTTGAAATAACTTACATAAGATAAAATATATTTTTGCTGAATAATTAAGCAAACAAAAGTATTTGTCACGCTGTAATACTTCATCCTATTCTGTACTTTAGCTTAATAAAAAGCCAATAAATATCTTTACTTAGAATAAATACTCTATTTTTTATTTAACTTTTTTAAATGGATTAAAAGTGTATATATTGAGTATATAAAGTTTGTTTATTGAAACTAAATGTATAAATTTGTATTATTCAGGTACTACAATTCTAAAATCTAACTTTTATGAAACGTTTTAATAACAAATTACTATTCATTCTCTTGGTGACATCCGTAAATTCTCAAGCAGGGGTTTTTGGAAGTTATGATGATGAAGGTTCTGCATTTAGAAGTAGTTTAAATGCCACAATGCCAACCTCATTTGCTGCAACACTTGATAAAAAAATGGATTCTAAGGATGCGATTTTGTATCACTTAGAAAAAGCACGTGTTTTGCAGGTCAATCAACAATATGAAGAAAGCAGTCAACTGTATAAAAAAGCTTTTGAGTTACTCGATAAACAAAATAATCGTGCTACTGTCAGCGCTTCTCGCTTAGGTTTTAAAGCCTTGTCGATGCTGAGTAATGATTCGATAGTCCCTTATGACGTGCCTCCTTATGAACAAGTGTTGGCGCATATTTCTCAAGCAAAAAACTATATTTATTTAAAAGATGTGGAGGCGGCAGGCGTTGAAATGCGTATCGCACAGCGGATTCAACGTGAAATCGAAATTAATCACGAAAAAGAATTAGAAAAAAAATCTGAAAAAGAAAAAGCCAAACAAGAAAATGCACAAGCAGTGAATAATTTAGATGAGGCATTTTCTGGTTTAGATCCAATAGCAGGGCGTATTAAAAATACCTATCAAAATGCTTACGCTTTTTATATGGCAGCAAACTTGTGGGAAGCATTGGGTGAATATAACGATGCCTTGGTAGATTATAAAAAAGCTTATGAATTGCAAGCAGACAGCAACATTGCGAAAGATGTGCAGCGTTTAGATCGCATGGTCGCAAAGAATAAAGATACAGTCCCTGTTGTCGTTTTTATTGAGCAAGGCATTGTGCCAAAGAAAATTGAAAATAAATTAGCGATACCTGTACCAAATGGTATTGTTAATATCGCCTTTGCAACTTATGAGCCGCGTACCTATACCGTGCCGCAGAGTCTACGTGTTCGTTTAGGTGAGCGTGAAACACAGCAAAGCTTTGTGTTAAATGATATTGGTGCATTGGCGGTAAAAGAATTAAAAGAGCGCACCACTGGCACTGTATCAAGTCAGATTATTCGTGCGACTACGAAGTTTGTTGCACAGCAACAATTGGGACAGCATTTGGGCGCTTTGGGACAGCTTGCAGGCAACTTGATGAACGTTGCCACAGAACGTGCTGATTTAAGAGCATGGTCAACTTTGCCAAGTAATACACAAATTGCACGTTTTGAAGTCAAACCAGGCAGCCATAATTTACAAATTTCAGGCAATGGTGCTATGAGTGACACCATTAAAGTGGATGCGAGTCCAAACCAAACTGTTTTTGTGTATGTCAATGATGTCAATAATAAAATCTCAACCAGTGTCAGTGCGATTAATCATTAATTAAAAAACCGAGAAACCTATGAAAACAGCTTTAAAACTGATCTTTGCGGGTGTACTTGCTACAACTTTTGTGGGATGTACTGCACCAAATTCATTGTCTACCCAAACTGCGGCGGATGGGAGTTATAGCGTAAAAACGATTAGTAATAACCCCGTGCTAAGTACCAAAGTGGGTGTGGATCGTATCAATATGACGTATGTGGGTGACTTGAAAAAAGTATCACTTGCAATTAAAGACCGCTGGTTTGTCAGCCGCTCTTTTGAATACAAAATTGTGTGGGTAGATGCACAAGGCATGGAAATTAACCCAGAAGGTTCACGTTGGAAACCGATCCAATTAACAGGTCGTGAAGTTAAAACGGTGCAATCCGTTGCACCAAATCCATCGGCTGTCGATGTTGTTGTTTATTTGAAGAATGATTAATTAGGGTAAAATTCATGAAAATTAAATTTGTTGTTGCATCACTTTTTGCTGCGTCAGTGTTAACAGGTTGCGCAAGTACCAATGTCAGTTATGGCGATGCGCAAGCTGTTGAATCATTAACCAAAGATTTTGGTTCTACAGACCTACAAATGATCGCTGACAAAATGGTTGACGATATGTTGACTTTCCCTGTAGTCGTTCAGTTGACGCAAAACCGTCGTCCAGTGATGTTTGTGGATCGTATTCGCAACAAAACCCAAGAGCATATTGATACGGAATCGATCACTGATACCATTCAAAACAAACTGATCAACTCGGGAAAATTCCGTTTTGTTGATATGACTGCAGCCAATGCAATGGCTGAACAATTAAATTACCAAAAAAATAGTGGCTTGGTAAATCAATCGACTTCTGTGAAAGCAGGTGGTCATATTGGTGCTGAATATATGTTAAATGGTAACTTATCGAGCATTGTGAAAAATGCGGGTGGTAAGAGCGATGTATATTATAAATTCACTTTAAAACTTCAAAATATTCAAACAGGTATTGTTGAGTGGACCAGCGAAAAAGAAATTCGTAAGTCTGCTAAACGCTCTACTTTTGGTTTGTAATCGATAAAGTTGCAACTGCTTTTCAAGCAGTTGCACGAGATAATCATAATGATGAAAAAAATTGTATTTTCAGCGTTGCTGGCTGTAGGTGTATGCTCATCGGCATTTGCTGCATTAAAAGAAGTGGTAAAAGAAGCATCAGGGAGTGGTGCAACACAGCATCAAGCGATTTCTGAGGCACTTTTGGTGGCAGTGCAGTCGGTAAATGGTGCAACAGTTTCGCCACGTGCAGACCTTGAAGAAACTGTAAATATGTCTATGAATGGCAATAATTGGAGCTATTCAGGTAAGGTTTCGCCTGTGTTTAGTGTGGACAGTGTTGGCTCTGGCTCAGTGACGAAGTTCCAAGTACTAAGTGTCAGTGGTTCAAAAAATAACTATCGAGCACGTGTTCGTGCGCATGTGGTTCAATATCAATCGACTGTGCAAGATCAACATTTAAGACGTATTGCAGTATTACCATTTCAGTTTTATGAAAAAAATAATCGCTCAGTACAAGCGGATTCAGCAGGCGAGTTTAGCGAAGAATTGGCAGATGCTTTGGGCAATCATTTAGCGCAATCCGGTCAATTGAGCTTGTTGGATCGTCATTATATTGATGAAATGCAATATGAAAATGCATTTTTACAATGGGATGGCGCACCCCATGAGATGGCACGTATTGGGCAAAAAGTTGGTGCGGATTATTTACTGGTTGGGCGTATCAATGATCTGTCTGCGGCAAGTTCACAACACATGTATGGTTTAAATCAAGGTGCTGAACAAGTACGCTTAACGTGGCGTGTGATTGAAGCAAATACCAGCAAAGTAGTTGCATCAGGCACATTCAATCGTGCTTTACCGAAAAACTCTGTACAAAACCTGTTAAATAATACTTTAGATAACAGCAGTGCAGAAACTTTGGCACAAAATTTAAGTCAGGAAATTTTAGTCGGTTTAAAGCTACAACCAAATGCAAACTATGGTTCACAAGGTTCAAGCTTTACTCCAACCTATGACATGACACCAGGTTCAAGTGAAAAGCCTATTAAGTGGTAATTTTTGATAATTCATAATAAAAACCAGTGAGATGATTCACTGGTTTTTTATTTTTCAAAATGAATTTAAATTAAGCATGTTGGAATTTAAGTTGACGCAATTGTTTAGCATGTTGCAAAGTGGTTTCACTGATCTCTACACCGCCAGTCATACGTGCCAATTCTAAAATACGCTGTTGTTCTTCAAGTTCAATGATGGTACTACTTGCAGGGTCAGTTTGTAATTTTTTCACCAATAAATGTTGGTCTGATTGGGCTGCGACTTGGGCTTGATGGGTAATACACAAAATTTGTACATGCTGGCCTAGACTTGCCAATAAACGTCCCACAATCTCTGCTGTACCACCACTGATACCGACATCAATTTCATCAAAAACCAAAACTTCAGATTCGGTTTTTTCAGCATTCATTACTTGCATAATCAAAGCAATACGTGACAATTCACCCCCCGAAGCCACACGTGCTAGTGGCTGTGCAGGAATCCCTTTATTGGCAGTAAAGAGCAGTTGAATAAAGCTTAGTCCTTCGCCTGAAACTTGCTCTAATGGGTCAAAACGAAATTCAAAATGTGCTTCAGGTAGTGCTAGTTGTTTCACTTGTTCGGTGAGTTGTTTGGCAAGCGGAATCGCTGCTTCTCTACGAATCTGGTCTAAATGTTGGGCTTTATTTAAAAAGTCTTGATGAGAAAGCTCAACTTGTTCAGCCAAAGTTTCAGGATCTTCAAGCTGATGAAGCAGTTGTAGCTCTTGCTGCCAATCCTCATATTGTTTTTTTAATTCATCAGGTTGCGTGCGATATTTACGTGCTAAACGATGAAAGATTTCTAATTGTGAGTTGAGTTGTTCCATGCGTTCAGGATCAAAACTCTGTCGATCAATAAATTGGCGTAAGTTGGATGTTGCATCCTCTAATTCACTTTGCGCATTTAACATTGAATTATAAATTTCGGAAAGCTGCTCACTACGACCAGAATGAGATTCGATGCGACGTAAAATAGAAGACAATTCTTTGGTGATATTTTGTTCGGACTCGTCTAACACATTCAGGCTATAGCTACAGTCTTGCATGATGTGTTCATGGTGACTCAAGCGGTCAAATTCTTGTTCGATCTCTTTATAATCTATAGCAATCACATCTTCAAGTTCTTCAAGTTGCAACTCTAAAGTTTCAATACGTTGTAAACGAGTCGCTTGAGCATCTAAAGCTGCTTGATGATTTTTAATATTTTTTTGCCATGTACTATAAGCATCTCGTACCTCTTGGGCAGGGCGATGAAAATCACTATAACGGTCTAACCAATGTTTAGGATAAGGTGGTTCTAAAAGTTGTTGCTGACTGTGCTGACTATACAGCTGTACCAATAAACGCCCGATCTCTTTCAACTCAGACAAACTACTTGGACGACCGTTGATCCATGCTTTGCTGCGCCCTGTGGCAAAAATCACACGTCTTAAATGAATTTCACCTGATTCATCATCTAGCTCATGAGTTTTTAACCATAAATCTTCAGGACTATTTTCTTGATAGCTAAATACTGCGGTCACATCTGCTTTTTCAGCACCATAACGCACATAATTGGTATCAGTTCGTTCACCCAAACATGCTGATAATGCATCTAAAAGCAATGACTTTCCTGCGCCTGTTTCACCTGTTAAAACATTAAAACCTTGTTCAATATCAATTGCAAGGTTATCTGCCAAAGCAAAATTAAGTAGATTTAAATGTGTCAGCATACACGCATCCAAGCTGCGAAAAGTTCAGTTCTAAGATAGTCAAGTTTTGTTTTTGTCACAAGTCTGAATAGGTTTTAAATCATGACGAATTTTGAGTATTCTAGCGCAAATTTAGTGAAAAATAGAGATTTTCTGGATAATTTAACTTTTAAAGAAATGTCTATTTGAAGCGAAATTATTTTGCTGAAACAAGAGATTGATTAGTTCGAGCAGTACAATTAAACTAGGTCGAACATCATAATTTTAATGCGCATTATCTGGAGAATACGCATGCCTACTCAGTTTGATCATGTATCAGTGATAAAAAAATCAAACGTTTATTTTGGTGGTTTATGTATTAGCCACACAGTACAGTTTGAAGATGGAACGAAAAAAACACTAGGCGTAATTTTACCGACTGAAGAAGCACTGACTTTTGAAACGCATGTGCCTGAGCGTATGGAAATTATTTCTGGTGAATGTCGCGTAAAAATTGCCGACAATGCGGAAAGTGAATTATTCCGTGCAGGACAGTCTTTTTATGTGCCTGGTAATAGCCGTTTCAAAATTGAAACAGATGACGTCCTCGACTATGTCTGCCACTTAGAAGGCTAGGCAAAGTTGACTCAATCGAAGATAAGCAAGGCATTTAAAGCTTAAATCGGTTAAACTAAGCACATCATGAAATCCTGTAAAGTTGGCTTTGCAGGATTTTTCTTTTCTATTCTCGATTTTAATTATTTAGAGGTCGCTCATGGCGAAGCCCGAATATTATTATGGCGTGCATTCAGTTGAGTCATTATTGGAGTTGGAACCAGAACGTGTTTTAACCCTTTTTACCCTAAAAGGACGTGATGATCAGCGTTTGCAACATATTTTGCAAATGGCAGAGCCTTTTGGTATTAGCATTCAAAAAGCCAGTCGAGATACCTTGGAGAAATTAGCAGGATTGCCTTTTCATCAAGGTGTAGTGGCGGCAGTACGTCCACATCCAAGCTTAAATGAAAAAGATTTAGATCAGCTTTTACAGAGTAGTCAGCAACCTTTGTTATTGGCACTTGATCAAATCACTGATCCGCATAACCTAGGTGCATGTATCCGTACAGCAGCAGCAATGGGTGTGGCTGCAGTGATTGTGCCACGTGATCGTTCAGCAAGTTTGACTCCCACTGCACGTAAGGTTGCAGCAGGTGGTGCGGAAAAAGTGAAATTTATCCAAGTGACCAATTTGGCACGTACTTTGGGGCAAATCAAACAAGATTTTAATGTGCGTGTGGTGGGTACAATGCTAGATGAAAAGGCAATGCCAATTCAGCAGTTTGATTTTACTGGTACGCCTGTCTGTGTGGTGATGGGAGCAGAAGATACAGGTTTGCGCCCAATTACCCAATCACAATGTGATCAGACTGTATTTATTCCGATGTCGGGAAATTTACAAAGTTTGAATGTCAGTGTGGCTACGGGTATGGCACTCTACGAAGCATGTCGTCAACGTCAAGCTGATTAACCTATATATTCCCATTTATTGTTAAAATTCGAGAAAGATCATGATGACCTCACGTACGCAAGGCTATGTCTTTGTAGCAATTACCATGTGTATTTGGGGAGGTTTTACAATCACATCAAGGCTGAATGCGCTATGGCATATCAGTCCTTGGGATATTACTGCATTGCGTTTTAGTTTGGCATTTTGTATTTTGATGCCGATTCTGATTTATAAAAAAGATACGGCTTTTTTATGGAAAAAAGAGCCTTTTATTTTGGCCATGTTAGGTGGCGTGACTTATTGCTTAACATCTTATAGCGCTTTTCATTATGTACCTGCTGCACATGCAGCTATTTTTTTAAATGGCTGTTTGCCTTTGTGTACAGCGTTAGCTGCATATTTTTTATTTAAACAACCTTTTGATCGGCACACATGGCTTAGTCTCAGCATTATGCTCAGTGCAATTGCAGCTATGAGCTATTTAATGTATCAAGAAACAGGTGTTGCTTTTAGTTTTGGGGATGCTTTATTTTTCTTGAGTGCGGTGTGGTGGGGCATATTTACCGTTCTGTTAAAGCAATGGAAATTATCAGCGTGGCATAGTATGGCAGGTGTTGCGATTTGGTCAGCACTCGTATATGTGCCGATTTATTTGCTATTTTTGCCCAAACATTTAGATCAAGCAACATTGCCTCATTTAGTGATGCAAACCATTTTTCATGGTGTTTTTGTGGTGATTGTGGCGACATTGGCTTATGTGGAGGCAATTAAGCGGTTAGGTGCATTTCAGACAGGAAGTATTGTGACTTTAGCCCCTTTTATTGCCGCAATTATTGCGGTGCCGCTCTTGAATGAGCCTCTAAGTTTGGCAATAGTTTGTGGTTTGATTGGTATGGGAATAGGAGCATTACAACCTTGGCGTTGGCTAGGACGTAAAGACAGTTTACAAGCGCAATTAGAGCAGCAGAAAAATAAACAATAAGTGTTGATTAGGCAATTCATAAATTAAAAAATGATGAATTTTAAGTTATTTTAAAGTAAAAAATTACTCAGCCATTTTGAGATATTTTTCATGCAAAGGTGTTAAATGTGCGTATAAATAGTCAAGATGCCCATCATTCAGCACAATATCATCGGCAAGTTTTTGCTTTTCAGTGCGTGGCATTTGAGCAGCAATAATATTTTTAATCTGTTCTATATTTTGCCCATCACGTTGTGATGCTCGGAAAATTTGTAATTCTTCAGTAGCATCAATCAATAGCGTATGTTGCGTGAGTTTATGTTGGTTGGTTTCAAATAAGAGGGGGGAAACTAAAATCGCATAAGGGCTTGTAGCGGCTTGGAGTTGCTGAATAATCGATATACGAATGGCAGGGTGGGTAATTGCTTCTAATGTATGGCGAGCCGTCGAGTCTTTAAAAATATGCTCACGTAATGCACGACGATCAAGTTCGCCATTGTCTAAAAGCACCCATTCACCAAAACTTTCTACAATTTGTAGCAATGCGGGTTGACCTTTCGCTACGATTTCTCGAGCCACAATATCCGCATCAATAACTTGGATACCTTGCGTTTCAAACCATTGTGTTGCTGCGGTTTTACCACTACCAATTCCACCTGTTAAACCCAACACAAACTTCATTTTTTTACCTTTTTATTGACCTAAATAGACTTTCATAATTTGCTCGCCCCATAAAAAAGCAATCCACCCCGCAATTGCGATGTAAGGACCAAATGCAAAAGGCTGATTTTCTTTACGGACTTTGAGTAAAATAATTCCAATAATTGCACCAACCAAAGAGGATAGAAGCACGATAAGAGGTAACAGAAGAGGACCCATCCACGCCCCTAGTGCAGCGAGTAATTTAAAATCGCCATAGCCCATGCCTTCTTTGCCCGTAATGAGCTTAAATACATAATAGACCACCCATAAGCATAAAAAGCCTAGGATATATCCCCAAATTGCTGCATTTGCAGAGGTATAAATCGCAAAGCTATTCACGCCTAAACCAAGTGCAGCAAGAGGTAAGGTCAAGCGATCAGGTAATAACTGTGTATCAAAATCAATAAAAGTTAAAGCAATCAGTGTCCAAGTTAGGATTAAACCAAACAACATCGCAAGTGTAGGGCCGTAAACAGCCACAACCAAAAGTGAACAGCATGCAGTTAATAGCTCGACAAATGGATAGCGAATGCTAATCGGGTTTTGGCAACTACCACATTTTCCTTTAAGGAATAACCAACTTAGTACAGGAATATTTTGATACCAATGAATTGGTGATTTGCATTTTGGGCAAGTAGAAGCAGGTGTGCTTAAAGTAAGTTTACTGTGCTCAATAATCGCTTGTTCAGGGTGGAGTAAGAGTTGGCATTCTTGATGCCATTCTTGTTCCATCATTTTCGGTGTGCGATAGATCACCACATTTAAAAAACTACCAATGCATAAACCCAGTACGGCAATGACAAGATAAAGTGCACTGGGTGTTGTAATGAAATAATTAAGAATATCAGTCATTAGACTACTGAACCTAGTTGGAAAATTGGAAGGTACATTGCGATCACGAGACCGCCCACAAGTACACCCAATACCGCCATAATTAAGGGCTCCATCATAGAGGTTAAACCATCTACAGCATTGTCCACTTCATTTTCAAAATGCGTTGCGACCTTATCTAACATCGTATCTAGAGAACCAGATTCTTCGCCAATCGCAACCATTTGGATCGCCATCGATGGGAATTTATTGGTAAGTCGCATAGCAAATTGTAATTGCTGACCAGTCGCCACGTCATCACGAATTTTCATGACGGCTTCTTCATACACCACATTATTGGTTGCACCTGCTGTAGATTCTAGGGCATCAATCAAGGGGACACCGGCTGCAAAAGTAGTAGCAAGTGTACGGCTATAACGTGCAATAATTGCTTTATAGACCAAGTCACCAAAAATAGGGGCTTTTAATGCTGCTTTATCTAGGAAATCGCGAAATTTTTTACTCCGTTTTTTGGTTTCTAAAAATGCTGTAATGGCTACGCCAATTCCTAGAATAAGGATAAACCAATATGTTTGCATCCATTTGGACATATTAACAACCATTTGGGTGAAAGCAGGGAGGTCAGCACCAAAAGAGGAGAACAAATCTTGGAAGACAGGAACAACTTTAACCATCAAAATAATTGTCACGATAATTGCCACAACAATCACAGCAATTGGATACTTCATGGCTTTTTTAATTTTTTGTTTTAACAGTTCGCTTTTTTCTTTATAGATTGCTACACGATCTAACATGGTTTCAAGCGCACCAGATTGCTCACCTGACTCAACCAGTGAACAAAATAAACGGTCAAAATGCTGAGGATATTTTTTTAAAGCCCCTGCAAAAGTATTACCCCCTTCAACCTCCCCTTTAATGCCTAAAACAACTTCACGCATAGACGGATTATCTAAACCTTCGGCTACTATCTCAAAGCTTTGAACTAGCGGAACACCTGCTTTCATCATGGTAGCAAGCTGACGGGTAAAAATAGTAATGTCTAAGGTTGAAACTTTCTTTTTCATTAAACCTTCAAAAATATTTTTCTTCTTCTCTCGAATAGTTTTAATGTTAATGCCTTGTTTTCTTAATGTCACTTTTGCTAAAGCCATGTTGCGTGCAGGCAACTCCCCTTTGATTTTAACCCCTTTACGATCAACCCCATCATAAATAAATGTTGGCATCATTTGCGCTTTTTTGACTGCCATAGCTCTATTTCCTTTTTGTATTTTGTTTATTCGCTCGTAACGCGATTAATTTCTTGTAGAGATGTTAGACCATTCATGACTTTGATAAGACCTGAACGTCGCAAATTATTAAACCCCAGTTTTTCAGATGCTGCTGCAATTTCAAGCGCATTACCATCCTCCATAATAATTTTTGAAATTTCAGGTGTTACTTTCATGACTTCATAAACCCCAACTCGTCCTTTATAGCCTTCACGGCATTCTGGACATCCGACAGGTTGAAAAATTTGAAAATCTGGATGGGCAATGTCTTCCTCAGTAAAGCCCATTTCCAATAAGCTATTTTTAGGAATTTCAATGGGTGCTTTACAATGTGGACATAGACGACGTGCTAAACGCTGTGCGATCACAAGATTGACTGATGTTGCGATATTAAAGGAGGGAACTCCCATATTTCTTAAACGTGTTAATGTTTCTGGCGCACTATTGGTGTGTAGTGTAGACATCACCATGTGCCCAGTTTGTGCGGCTTTAATCGCAATTTCTGCAGTTTCTAAGTCTCGAATCTCCCCGACCATGATAATGTCTGGATCCTGACGTAAAAAAGATTTTAAAGCTACCGAGAAGGTAAGACCAACTTTAGGATTGACGTTGACTTGGTTAATCCCTTCTAAGTTAATTTCCACAGGGTCTTCGGCTGTCGAAATATTTGAACTTTCTGTATTCAGAATGTTTAAACCCGTATATAAGGAAACCGTTTTACCTGAACCTGTAGGACCTGTAATGAGTAACATGCCTTGAGGTTTTTCTAAGGCTTCCATAAACAAAGCTTTTTGCTCTTCCTCATAACCCAGCGCATCAATCCCTAGCATCGCACTGGATGGATCTAAAATACGCAGTACAAGCTTTTCGCCAAATAAAGTAGGAAGTGAGTTAACACGAAAGTCAATGGCTTTGGTTTTAGAGAGCTTGAGCTTAATACGACCATCTTGAGGAATACGCTTCTCTGATATGTCCATTTGTGACATGACTTTTAAACGTGATGCCAAACGTGTCGCCAATTGTAGTGGAGGATTGGTAATGCTTCTGAGTACACCATCTACACGGTAACGAACTCGATAAGATTTTTCATAAGGTTCAAAATGTAAATCAGAGGCACCCATACGAATTGCATCAATAAGTAACTTATTGATATATTTGACAATAGGCGCTTCATCTTCAGAGGGTTGATCATCTTGATCGCTAGGCGTGTTGGATTCATCTGTTGAAATAATATCAACATCAATATCATCTCCACCAAAATCAAAATTGGTTTCTTCTGTAAAATATTTTTCTAAACATTTTAGAAGTTTATGATGCTCTACAATCACCACTTCGATATTTAAGCGGCTATTAAAACGTGCTGCATCAAGCGCTTCAATATTGGTTGGGTCGCTGATTGCGATATATAAAACATTGCCATGTTGAACCAAGGGTAACATTAAGTGTTTATGTAAGAGATTACTTTCAATGACCTCTTTGGGAAATTGCACACTATCAAAGCTATCTAAGTCAAATAACGGTTCTGCAAACTCTAAAGCAATGGTCTCAGCCAACTGTAAAGGTTTTAAATTTGCATATTCGATTAAATAAGCCACAATATTAAGCTTGTTTTTTTTGGCATTGTCTAAGGCAGACTGCATTTGCTGCGCAGAAAGAACACCGTCATCGACTAAGCGACGAATAAATCCCGAAAACTTCGGCGAACCTTGTTGTAACACCATCCCCAATACACCTTTTATTTTATAATTTAAATACTTAGATTTTACAAAAAAGATCAATACCTGAAGACTTCTTATTTAAGGATCTTTTATAGATATCTCTACCAATTTGATGTACTCACCTTAATACATTCAACCCAAAGTATCCCCATACTTTGCGTTTCATTTGTAAAATGGGTTTAATTTAAAAAAGTAGCAACTAAGTATTTTGAATAATAATTATATTAACCAAAGATTGTATTAAGCTAAAGCATTTAACCTACTTTTTTGCCTTGAAAGTACAAATTAAGTGTCTATTTACAGAGTTATTGGTCATTTTGTTACAAAATTATTTATTCGGTAGAGGTGTATTCTTGAAATTTGCCACAATTTGCCACAAGCGAATAAAGAAAAAAGCATATATATTTAAAAATCCGTGTAGAATGTGCACATTTTTCGATAATAGGGTTAAGTGTATGTCGGGTTCGACGATTATTCCTTGGGTTGTCGGCAATTGGAAAATGAACCCAATGCAAGCGAATTCGCAGCAACTCATCCAAGACTTAAAGCAACAATTACAGCAACAACCTATTTCTGAACAACAATGTCATATTGGTGTTGCACCGATTGCAATCGCCTTACTTTCTGTACAGCAACAATTTGCAGATGCGCCGAATAAAATCATGAGCGTGGCACAAGATCTTTCACGTATGGCTGGCACAGGTGCTTATACGGGAGAAATAAGTGCAGAGTTATTAAAAGATAGTGGCATTGAATTTGTTTTAATTGGACATTCTGAGCGCCGTGAAATTTTTGGTGATACTGTTTCAGTGGTGCAAGAAAAAGTTAAAAATGCGTTAAATGCAAATTTAAAAATTATCTATTGTGTAGGTGAAAGTTTAGCGCAACGCGAAGCAGGTCAGGCAGAAGAGGTCGTATTACAACAAATTTGTGATATTGCGGCTCTTGTAAAAGCTGAACAATGGAACAATATTATTGTGGCGTATGAGCCGATTTGGGCAATTGGGACAGGTAAAACAGCTTCTCCTGATGATGCACAAGCCATGCATGCTAAAATTCGTGAAGGTTTATCACAAATTACGCCATTAGGTGCAAAAATTGCCATTTTATATGGCGGTAGTGTAAAACCTGAAAATGCAGCTGAGTTGGCTGCATGTGCAGATATTAACGGCGCACTTGTCGGTGGTGCCTCTTTGAATGCTGAGTCTTTTTATCAAATTGCTCAAGCTTTCGCAAAATCAAAAGAATAGGAGTTCAGCATGCATAGTTTTGTGCTGGTAGTGCATATCATTTTAGCTGTATTGATGATCGTATTGATTCTTGTGCAACACGGTAAAGGTGCAGATGCAGGTGCTTCTTTTGGTGGCGGTGGCGCTGCAACAGTGTTTGGTGCATCGGGATCGGCCAACTTTTTAACACGTTTGACTGCGATTTTAACGGCACTATTTTTTGTGACCAGTATCAGTCTTGCTGTATTTGCAAAAAAACAAACTTCTGACGCATATGGTTTAAAAACTGTACAAACCACATCCCTGCCTGCACCAGCTACACAGCAGAATACGGGTGAAACTTCACCAACTGCACCAAAATAAATGCAAATTTTGCAATTAAACCTTTCAATTTGAGACGCAAGCTACTAGAATGCGTCACAGCTGCGGTGGTGGTGGAATTGGTAGACACGCTACCTTGAGGTGGTAGTGCTTTCGGGCGTGGGGGTTCAAGTCCCCCCTTCCGCACCAACTTATAATCCAGAAGTTTAAGTTGGTGTATGCGGCAAAATCTGTTGATGCGGGATGGAGCAGTCTGGTAGCTCGTCGGGCTCATAACCCGAAGGTCGTTGGTTCAAATCCAGCTCCCGCTACCAATCAATTTTATTTTAGATGTAAACTAAAATAGACAATTTATATTTAAATTGAGATACTATTTACAATATTGATGCGGGATGGAGCAGTCTGGTAGCTCGTCGGGCTCATAACCCGAAGGTCGTTGGTTCAAATCCAGCTCCCGCTACCAATCTTAATCAAGCTGCAACTTGGTTAAGGCAAAGAATAAATCTACGCTTGAAGTTGTTTTGTTTTTTGTATATAATTTTGCAGAATTGATGCGGGATGGAGCAGTCTGGTAGCTCGTCGGGCTCATAACCCGAAGGTCGTTGGTTCAAATCCAGCTCCCGCTACCAAGTTTCTAAAAGGGCTCACAGATAGGTGGGTCTTTTTGCATAGTGGGCTAAGCCTTGCTGTGCGATAATAGGGGCGAATTTCGCCCTTTTTTGTTGGCTATCGTGTAGTGTCGATATGAGCCGTATAGGCAAAGTTAAAGTGTCATGTTTCACTACTACTATAGTGTGTATGGGTCTGTGGTGGTCATTTCGACCATAAATCGCACAAAATGACGAGAGTAAATGAAGCTATCAAATAAAACTCAAGCACTTCAAGATTTAATCGCTCCTGCAGTGCAAGCGTGTGATGTAGAGTTGTGGGGAATTGAATTTTTACCGCAAGGTAAACGTTCATTGCTACGTATCTATATTGACAAAGAAATTGATAAAAATGCTGAACCTGTCATCAATGAAGAGGGTGAGGTTGAGTTGGGTCAAGGTATTGGCGTACAAGACTGTGTACGTGTGACTCAGCAAGTAGGTGCGATTCTTGATGTACATGATCCAATTTCGGGTGAGTATGCACTAGAAGTATCATCTCCTGGTTGGGATCGTCCTTTTTTTGAATTGAAACAAATGTCTCAATATGTCGGTCAGCAAGTCGCATTACGTCTAATTGCAGCTGTAGAAAACCGTCGTAAACTCCAAGCGAAGCTTGTATCTGTTGATCTTGAAAATGAAATGATTCAAGTTGAAGTTGAAAAGCAGCAAGTTTTGGACATTGACAGTAATAATATCGACAAAGCCAATTTAATCTATCAAGACTAAATTAATTTTAACGAATAAGAATTTGAATAGTAGGTGACTTATGGGCCGTGAAATTCTTACCGTTGCAGAGACGGTTAGTAATGAAAAAGGTGTTAGTCGTGAAGCGATCTTTGAAGCACTTGAGCAAGCACTTGTAGCTGCAACAAAGAAAAAATTCTACGAAGGCACAAATTCTGAAGAAGCACGTTTGCGTGTAGAAATTGACCGTAAAACAGGTGAATACAGCACTTTCCGTCAATGGGAAGTGGTGGCTGATGAAGATCATGAAATGCCTGCGTGTCAAGATGCGATTTCTGATGTAGATCCTGCAAAATGGTCAATTGGTGATATTCGTGAGCTCGAAGTACCTTCTATCGAGTTTGGTCGTATTGCTGCACAAATTGCAAAACAAGTGATTGTGCAAAAAATCCGTGAAGCAGAACGTGCCTTAGTTGCAGACGCATACGAGTCAAAAGTCGGCGAGTTGATCTACGGTGAAGTGAAAAAACAAACCAAAGATGGTTTTATCATTGACTTAGGTGATAATGCAGAAGCGTATTTGGCACGTGAAGAAATGATTCACAAAGAAATTCTTCGTCCGAAACAACGTGTAAATGCCATTTTATATAGCGTCAACAAAGAAGGTCGTGGTGCACAATTATTATTGTCACGTGCAAAACCTGAAATGTTAATGGCATTGATGAAAAAAGAAATTCCAGAAATTTCTGAAGAAATCATTGAGATTAAAGCAGCTGCACGCCAACCAGGTGTTCGTGCTAAAATTGCAGTGAAAACTAACGATCATCGTATTGATCCAGTCGGTGCGTGTATTGGTATGCGTGGTACACGTATTCAAGCAGTACAATCGGAGCTTAATGGTGAACGTATTGATGTGGTGGTTTGGTCTGACGATCCAGCACAGTATATTGCAAGCGCATTAGAGCCTGCAGATGTGTCAGGTATTGTGATTGATGAAGAAGAACGTACAGCAGATATTATTTTTGCAACCAGTGATCAATTAGCGCGTGCTATTGGTTCTCAAGGTCAAAATGTCCGTTTAGCTTCAGAGCTTACAGGCTATAAACTCAATATGATGCTTGAAGATGAGTATCGTGCTCGTCAACAAAGTGAAGCACAACAATATTTAGATATGTTTGTAACACGTCTTGATATTGAAGAAGATCTTGCAATCGCGTTGGTGGAAATGGGCTTTACTTCACTTGAAGAAATTGCTTATGTCCCTGCAGAAACATTTGATGAGATTGAGCTTGATGCTGAACTTGTGGAAATGTTGCAAGGTCGTGCGAAAGAAGCAGCTTTAGCAGATGCGCTGAAGCAGCAAGAAAACATTCAAGAGCCAAGTCAAGAACTTCTAGAAATGGAAGGAATGACTTCTGAAATTGCATATGCTTTAGCGGCTCGTGGTGTTATTACAGTTGATGATTTGGCTGATCAGGCAACTGACGATATCGCAGATATTGAAGGTTTCGATGCTGAGAAAGCAGGTCAATTTATTATGAAAGCGCGTGAATCATGGTTTAACTAGGAGGTAATACATGACGGATAAGTCAATTAAAGAGTTAGCGGTCAGTGTAGGACTTCCTGTTGAAAAGCTCCTTGATCAGGTGCGTGAAGCTGGATTGCCACAAAAGAAAGCTGAAGACAAGATTACAACAGAACAGCAAGCTACCCTTGTTAACCATTTGAAAAAATCTCATGGTCAAAATGTGGGTAACGCAGGAAAAATCACGTTGAAACGTAAAACGACTAGTACTGCTAAAGTAGCCAGTACATCGGGTAAGGCTAAAACGATTAATGTAGAAGTACGTAAAAAACATACTTTTACTAAGCCAAATCCAGAACAAATTAAGGCAGAAGCGTTAGCAAAAGCCCAAGCTGAAGCACAAGTACAGGCTGAACAAAAAGCCAAAGCAGATGTTGCAAGCAAAGAGCAAGAGAAATCTGAAAGCTCTGCGAAAGCAAATTTGGAAAAAATGCGTGCTGCTGCTAAACAGCAAACTGCGGCAAAAGAAACACCAAAAGCGGCGGTAGTGGTAAAACGTAAATCTACGAATAAACCAATTACCAAAGCAACGGTTAAAACCATTGAAACGCCTGAACAGAAAAAAGCACGTGAAGCTGAAGCTGCAAAATTAAAAGCAGTAGAAGAAAGCGCACGTCGTAAAGCTGCAGAAGAGGCGCAACAACGTACGCTTGAACAGATGCGTAAAATGGCATCTAAATATTCAAATGAAGATGCTACAGCAACGATCCGTGTTGTCGATGACTCTCCATTAGCAGCAGGTCTGGTAGGTCAAGCATACGAAGATTCTTTTGCAAAAGAAGACCGTGAGATTAAACGTGGTACCAATACCAATAATCCACGTGGTCAAAAGAAAGGTGGTCGCCGTGGTCAAGAAGAGCAATCTTTCAGCCATAACCCGCATAAACGTGGTTTAAAAACCAGCCAAGCAAATAAGCATGGTTTTGAAAAACCAGTTAAAAAACAAGTTTATGATGTGGAAATTGGTGCAACGATCGTGGTTGCTGACTTGGCTGCAAAAATGGCGGTTAAGGTGCGTGAGGTGATTAAATCACTCATGAAAATGGGTGAGTTGGTTACTCAGAACCAAGCGATTGACCAAGAAATTGCTGCACTTGTGGTGGAAGAAATGGGTCACAATCCAGTGCTCGTTTCAGATACACAAGCAGAAGATAACTTGCTTGAAGCCGCTGAAGAAGCACGTGGTGTACAAACTACTCGTCCACCAGTGGTGACCATTATGGGTCACGTTGACCATGGTAAAACATCGCTTCTTGACCGTATTCGTCGTGCCAAAGTGGCGCAAGGCGAAGCAGGTGGCATTACCCAACATATTGGTGCTTATCATGTGAAAACTGAGAAAGGTATTATTACTTTCTTAGATACACCGGGACACGCAGCATTTACTGCAATGCGTTCTCGTGGTGCGAAAGCAACTGATATCGTGGTGCTTGTTGTCGCAGCAGATGATGGTGTTATGCCACAAACTGCAGAGGCAATTGACCATGCACGTGCAGCAGGGACACCGATCATTGTTGCAATCAATAAAATGGACAAAGAATCTGCTGATCCAGATCGTGTATTGAATGAATTAACCACCAAAGAAATCGTACCTGAACAATGGGGTGGTGATGTACCTGTTGCAATGGTTTCAGCACACTCTGGTATGGGGATCGATGAGTTACTAGACTTGATTTCAATTCAAGCTGAATTGTTAGAGTTGAAAGCATCTGAAGAAGGTGCAGCACAAGGTGTGGTTATTGAAGCGCGTGTGGATAAAGGTCGTGGTGCAGTAACGTCTATTCTTGTACAAAATGGTACATTGAATGTTGGTGACTTAGTCCTTGCTGGTTCATCTTATGGTCGTGTTCGTGCGATGACAGATGAAAACGGTCAACGTATTAAATCAGCAGGTCCATCTATTCCAGTGGAAATTTTAGGTTTGCCTGATGCACCAATGGCAGGTGATGAAGTTCTTGTTGTAAATGATGAGAAAAAAGCACGTGAAGTTGCTGAAGCGCGTAATGACCGTGAACGCCAAAAACGTCTTGAACGTCAAAGTGCGATGCGTCTTGAAAACCTTATGGCATCAATGGGCAAGAAAGATGTGCCAATTGTTAATGTTGTATTGAAAACAGATGTACGTGGTACTTTAGAAGCATTACACGTTGCGCTTGCTGATCTTTCGACTGATGAAGTTAAAGTACGTGTGATCGGTTCAGGTGTTGGTGCGATTACTGAGTCTGATGTGACATTAGCAGAATCTTCAGAAGCAGTATTGCTTGGCTTTAACGTTCGTGCCGATAATACAGCACGTCAAAAAGCAGATGCTGACGGCATTGACATTCGTTACTATAGCGTGATCTATCAATTGATTGATGACGTAAAAGCGGCAATGAGTGGTAAGCTTGCGCCTGAGCATCGTGAAACGATCCTTGGTGTTGCACAAGTACGTGAAGTCTTCCATTCAAGTAAATTTGGTGCAGCTGCAGGTTGTATGGTACTAGAAGGGGTGTTACATCGTAACAAACCAATTCGTGTACTTCGTGATGATGTGGTTATCTTCCAAGGTGAGCTTGAATCACTTCGTCGCTTCAAAGAAGTGGTTGAAGAAGTGCGTGCAGGCATGGAATGCGGTCTTGCAGTGAAAGGCTATAATGACATCAAACCACTTGATAAGATCGAAGTGTATGATGTTCAATTGATTAAACGGAGTCTTTAATGGCGGGTAGTCAGCGTCTTAAGCGTATGGCAGATACAGTTCAGCGAGAATTGTCTGAACTGATTCGTCAAGAGCTGAAAGATCCACGCTTAGGTGGTCTAGTGACCATCTCTGCGGTAAAAGTCAGCCCAGACCTAGGATATGCTGAAGTTTATGTCACAGTCATGGGGCGTGAATTAGGTGATGAACAAAGTGAATCTGCAAATAAAGAAACTTTGGATGTGTTAAATAAAGCATCTGGTTTCTTGCGTCATGAACTTGGTCGTCGCATCAAAACACGTATAACGCCACGTTTGCGTTTCCATTATGACAAAACCAATGCATACGGAAACTATATGTTTGGTCTGATTGCAGAAGCAGTTAAGGATTTACCGCCTGCTGAAGAAAAGAAAGATGATGAGTAAATCATCGTAATGAAAGCCACCTTTGGGTGGCTTTTTTATGTCAATAAATACCCCTGAAATACAGCGATAGAGAATATAAATAAGACGTATTGCATCGTGTTGATAGCATAAATTAAACAATTCTATTTCTAAAATGTGTATAGAATAAACTTATATCAACAAATACAAATAAATACTTGAGGTTTTAGATGATGAATGCGATGAAAAAAACTGCTTTGGCATTGACTCTTGCAAGCACATTGGTATTTTCAGGTTGTGGTTATAATACACTACAAGCCAAAGATGAATCTGTGACTGCGGCTTGGTCAGAAGTGGAAAACCAATATCAACGCCGTGCAGATTTAGTTCCCAACCTTGTGAACGTTGTGAAAGGCTATGCCAAACACGAAGAGCAAGTGCTGACAGAAGTCACGCAAGCACGTGCCAATGTTGCAGGGTTGAAAGTGGATAAAGAGGTTTTGGAAAATCCAGAGCTATTTAAAAAATATCAAGAAGCACAATCTCAAATGACCAGTGCATTATCACGTTTATTGGCAGTCACTGAAAACTATCCAGATCTTAAAGCGAATGAACAGTTCCGTGATTTACAAGTACAACTTGAAGGTACAGAAAACCGCATCAGTACCGCACGTACACGCTATGTAGAAACAGTACAAGATTACAATACTTATGTGCGTCAGTTCCCGCAAGCGATGACAGCTAAAGTAATTGGGATGAAAACCAAGCCAAACTTTAGTGCAGAAGCAGGTGCAGCCAAAGCTCCGACTGTAAATTTTAATTAAACAATTGAAAATACAGTGAGAAAAATATGATTGAAATGTGCAAAGTTATTCATCCTAAAATGAAAACAGGGTTGATGCTGTGGGTCAGTATCTTACTATTTGCCTTTCAATCATTGGCTTGGGCGGAAGTGGCAACTGCAACGGACAGCGTTGAAAATGCTGTGGTAATGGGGAAAGTGATTCAAAATCAAAATTCCACATCACCCAATACGCCACCACTAAATCAACAACCCACAACCCATACACAACATCAAAATACTGCACCGACTGTTGCCAATGATATGGCAGCAGGACAAACTGAGCGGCAGCTTCCTACTTTAAATCAGCCTGTTATTGATCAAGCCAATATTTTATCTGCAACTGAGAAACAAAACTTAGAAACCCAAATTCGCACTATTCACAATCAGGGCAAAGCGCAAATAGGTATCATCATTGTACCTACGACAGGTAATGAAGGTATTTTTGATTTTGCGATGCGTGTGGCGGAGCAATGGAAACTAGGTTCTGCAAAACAGGACAATGGTTTATTGATTGCAGTTGCAGTGAATGACCGTAAAATTCATATTGCCACGGGTTATGGTTTAGAAGGTGTATTGCCTGACATTATGGTCAGCCGAATTATCCGAAACCAAATCACACCTTATTTTAAAGAAGGTCGATATGGGCAAGGTATTCAGGTAGGCGTGACTGAAATTGAACGTGTTTTAAATTTAGACCCAGAAATAGCCAAACAAGCTGCGGATGAACTCAAAGCCCGTCAAGATCAAGCCATTCAAGAACAAGAAGCCAAAGATCGCACCATGACCACAGCCATGATCATTTTGATTATTGGAGTTTTTGCCTCATTTATCATTGGCAATCGGTTGAGTGCTTCAGTTGCGGGTGTGACAGCATTTGCTGCGAGTTTGATTTACGGTTCAGGTATTTTGATGAGCCTAGTCATGGGGTTTGGAATTTTCTTTTTATTGATCACTTCCTTAGCACAACTGATTTTTCAAATGTTTCTTTCAGGTGGTGGTGGACGTGGTGGAAGTAGTGGTGGCGGCTTCGGAGGCGGCGGTGGATATAGTGGCGGCGGTGGCGGCTTTGGCGGGGGAGGTGCATCAGGCTCATGGTAAGTAAAACAGATACAACAGAGATCGTCACAGAACCAAAAATACAACAACATGTAACGCCAAGTTTTGCACGTTGGCTTAAGCATTTTTTTTATATGCCTGCATCGAAGCGATATTTTTCCAAACAAGATCAGACGGTGATTGCAGAAGCGGTTAAACAAGCAGAACAAGGGCATGTTGGCGAGATTCAGGTGGTGATTGAGGGACATATTCCAAGTAATCAAGCTTATCATCAAGATACGCGTTTACGTGCACAGCAACTTTTTGCTGAACTTGGTGTCTGGGATACTGAAAAAAATAGCGGAATTTTGCTTTATCTCAACTTATGTGAACAAAAAGTTGAAATTGTGATAGATCGAGGCATTAGAAATGCAACCGAACAAAGTGTCTGGCAAGCGATCTGTGACCAAATAGTTGCTGAATTAAAAGCAAAACGCCATAGAAATGCAGTGTTAGAAGGTGTTATAAGTATAGGAAAAGTATTGAATTTATATTATAAAAAAGTTGATTTGGAAGAGCAAAACGAACTTCCTAATACGCCTATCATTTTAAACTAGTTTAAAATCATAGAAAGAGTGACACAAAGTGTCACTTTTTTACATAAAAAAATATATGAACATAAAATTATATTTAACTGTTGTTAAAAGCACCAAATTCGATAACAATAAACAAGTGTTAAACGGTTCGCGTTTTATCACTTTGGGGTTAGGACGCAAGCTATAATTGATTTTATAAAAAATTAAAATATTGGAGAGATGTTATGAACGCTCAAAAAGGTTTTACCTTGATCGAGTTAATGATCGTTGTTGCGATTATCGGTATTTTGGCTGCAATTGCGATTCCACAATACCAAAACTATGTCACTAAGTCTCAAGTTACTCGCGCAATTGGCGAGTTGGGCAATTATAAAACTATGGTTGAGCTTTGTCTAAGTGATAATAAAGAATGTGATTTTAAAATTGCTGATTCTACTTTATTTGGTGAAGCTGCAGAAGGTACGGTAGCATCTACAAATGGTGGAATTGTTGCTACTCTAGCTCGTGATACAGGGGCCTCAACAATTGTTGGTACTTTTGGTAATGGTGCTAGTGGTGCATTATCAGGAAAAACAATTACATGGACTCGTGCTGGATATAATGCAGATAATGCGGGTACTTGGACTTGTGCAGCTGGTGAAGGTATTGAAGCAAAATTCTTACCAACAAGCTGTCCTGGTGCTGAATAATTAATATAAAATGCTGTATTTGAACCTCCCTTTATGGGAGGTTTTCTTTTGAGGGTTATATGCGTCATCAAGTAAAATTATCAGAAATATGTATCGTTATATTTTTAACGTTTATTACAATGGCAGGTATTTATTACTCAGTAAATACGATTGCGAGAAATGAGTTAATTTTAAAGACGTATCCACTGCAAGTTAATTTAGAAACAACAGCATTAAGCTGTTCTAATCAAAGCCCTGAATGGTTGAAAGATACTTTAAAAAGTGTCAGTCTATCGCATCGAGCACCTAATAATCAGGTAGCGTATATTTCTCCCCAAGGTCAGTTATTTCATTGCGAAAGTGGTTATTTGGGCTTTCCATTATTTTCAAAAAAAGTAAATAAAGATACGCGGTTTCGTTTTGCAAGTGTTTCGAAGCTTTGGACAAGTGATGCTATATTAGATTTGATTAAAAAAAACAAAATAAGTTTAGCAGAGCAAGCATTAAGTGTATTGCCAGAAATATCAGCGCCAGATGATTTACGTATTAAACAGATTACAGTGGGTGATTTATTATTGCATCGAGCTGGTTTTAATCGGACAGGTTTAATGGGTGATGAAATGTTTCGAAATAGAGAAAAACCTTTTTGTCCGAATAATCTTGATCAATTGTCTCAAGTTCAATTGTCCTTTGACCCGAATACGACTTTTAGTTACTCAAACTTGGGGTATTGTTTGTTAGGGGAAATTATTGCGAAACAAAAAAATATGAGCTACCAAGAAATCATTGAAAAAGAATATGCTTTAGTAAATGAAAATATACGTTTTTTAGAAAATAAACGCCTCGAAGATGAGGCAAAATATCGTTATATTGAAATAGGTTTAACAGGATATAGTGATATTTACACAGCATTTGATTATCCTGCACTTGCCTCATCAGCAGGTTTGTCAGGGAGTGCGATAGCACTTGCAAAACAAGTTAGGCAAATGATAAATAAGCCTCAACCTAATATCTTAAGTCAGCCAGAGATTACATGTGATGTACATAAGTTGCGTGATTGTTATGGTTATGCGATGTTTCCTTATCAGAAAACTGATCAAAATTTGAAAGTTTATTTTCGAGATGGGGTTTTGCCAGGTGCTAGTTCTCTAGTTGTTGTTGACGAATATGGGGGAGTATTAAGCCTATTGTCAAGTGGACAAGCAAAATTGGGGCAAGGTGAATACGATCAAACTAAAATGAAAATATATGAGGCATTAGCTCAGTGGTATAAATCAACGTAAAATGTCACTTTTTCTCTTTTTTGGCAAAGTGCTTTTTTTCACTAGGCTGATTCATGGGTATCATTACGTGCAACGGCAGTCGATATGATTGTCCTGATTAATAAAGAAAAAGGTAAAGTGGTTAAAATCGTTGATCTTCGACCTTGGAAATAACCCAGTATTTAAATTTTTAGACCTTTTTTGAACTGAGTGTATAATTCACTCAGTTTTTTTATGCACATGATCCCATGCATCTGATCCTTCCCATCCTATCAGCGCTATTATTAGCACTAGCATACCTATTACCCTTTCATAAACTACCATGGACAACATTTGGTAGTGAGATTTTGGCTTTTTTATCAGGCATTACACTATTGTGTATATTTCTGAAAAAAAATTTAAAAATCCCGAAACCACAGCTTTTAGCATTACCGATTTTGTTGATTCCATTTATCCAATATGGTTTTGGGCAAATTCTGTATTTTAGTAATGCTTTACTGTGTAGTGTGTATCTACTCATGTTTTGGTTGATGGTCATTGTAGGCTATAATCTATCACTTGATAAAGTGAAGCGAGAAAAAGCATTTACCAGTATCAGTATTGTGATTTTGATTGTGGCGCTGCTTTCAAGTGTGATGGCGATTCTCCAATGGTTAGGACTAAATTCATATTTTGCACCTTTCATGAATTTCCTCAAAGGCAATCGTCCCTATGCCAACTTTGCACAGCCGAATAATCTGGCAACGTTTTTGACGATGGGAGTTTTTGCGTGTTTATATTTTTATGAAAAGCGTTTGATTGCAAATGTTGTAATTGTTCCAGCCACTTTAATTCTTATTTTTAGTATTGCTTTAACTCAGTCTCGTACCTCTTGGGTGGTGTGTTTATTTGTTCTTATTTATTTAGCCATTAAACAATTTAATCAGTTTAAGCGCTTTAGTTTTGCCAAACTATTGTTATGGGTAGGTGTATTTGTTGCTGCGATTGGTTTATTGCCTTATTTTAATAGTTTTATTAATACCTTTTCTCAGCAAGATGTTGTGACTACAGCGAGTGTGATACAACGAGCGTCATCAGGTTATTTGAGATTAGACATGTGGTCACAAGCTTGGGTGGCGATTCAGCAACAACCTTGGTGGGGTTATGGTTGGAATCAAACAGGCATAGCACAGATTGCTGCATTTGATTTGTATCCATCACATGAATGGTACAAGACTGCACATAATGTCATTTTAGACTTGTTGGTTTGGAATGGAATCCCACTGGGTATATTGATTATTTTATATGTGGTCGGTTGGTTGTATTGGTTAAATAAAGGCATTAAAGAGCCTGTTTCATTGGTTGCTACTTTGATGGTATGTGCAATTTTGATTCATGCTCTTTTAGAGTATCCGATCCATTATGCTTATTTTTTACTGCCAATGGGTTTTTTACTGGGAATTATTCAAGCGCAATATCCTCATTTACCCAGTAAAAACTTAAAGCCTGCTGTTACGCTGAGCTTGGTTTTAATTGGTATCTCGCTGTGTGTGATAGTGTATCGAGATTATCAGCTATATCGCCAACAAAGCGTATATGTAAATACAAAAAAACCGTTAACAGATGCACAGCAACAGGTGATGAATCAACAGATTTGGTTGCTCTCACAATTTAAAGAGCGTGTTTGGTGGATCAGCTTAGACCCATTTACTAAAATGTCAGATGTACAATTGCAGCATTTAGGCCGTATGGTGGCAAATTTAGCTTCTAAATATGATCTATTTAAATATGCACAAATACTTGCATTTAATGGTAAAAAGGCTGAGGCAGAACATCAGCTTTGGATTTTATCTGAGCTGCATCGAGAAAAGCACAGTTATCAGGACGTGTTGCCAAAAACTGAAAAATAACCATAAAAAATCCCTTTGCTAACTCTTTCTAGTAACAAAGGGATTTTTTTATTGCAGAAGAAAAATTACATTTTGCTTTGAATATAGTTTTCGATACCAACATTGTCTGTAAGATCGATTTGAGTCGTCAACCAGTCCCAATAGTCTTCTTCTTTTTCTAGAATTTCTTGGATGAGATCACGTGTTACATAGTCGAGATGTTCTTCAGCAAGTGCAACTGCTTTCTGTAATGCTTCAATATTTTCCTTAACTTTGCGAATGTCACAATTGAGTACTTCTAGTGTATGTTGTCCAATATACAATTTACCTAAATGTTGTAAATTCGGTAAACCTTCAAGAAATAGAATACGTTCAATAATCTTATCGGCATGTTTCATTTGACGAATAGATTCTTTGTATTCTGCTGAGCCCAATTGCTCAATGCCCCAATCATTAAACATACGTGAATGTAGGAAATATTGATTAATTGCAGTTAAATGATGATACAGCACTTGGTTTAGTTGGTTAATAACGTCACGATTGCCTTTCATGGTGAATGCTCCATTTTAAATCTGTGCCTCAAAATATTTTTTAAGGCAATCCATTGTTTTATATTAATCAAATTTTATAAGTGTTTCGAGCCTTTTATAGAACGGCAAATGAAAATCGCAATCAAAATCATCAGAAAGCTAAATTCTTGAGAAATAGATCAGTCATTAAGTTAAATAGTATGGAATTAAACAGACCAAAAGGTCTTTATCTCTAAAAAGAAACCCGCTTTGAGTCGAAGCGGGGGAGGAGGATGACCATTGCTGATCATAGAAAAATTATTATGATTATTTCAAAACATATAAAAAGTTTTAAGCTGCCACAGAAATTCGAGCAGCAACCAAGGCTAATTCTTCATTAATAATGCTTTTTGCTTCAGGTGCACAACGTCCACAGCATGTCCCTAAGTCCAGCAGTTCACGGACTTCTCGATAACTTTCAGCGCCATTTGCCATAGCATCTTTGATATCTTGATCGGTAATACCACGACATAAACAAACGTACATGAGAATCAACCACAGGTTTAAATGCGATAACTGATATTATTGATAATTATTATCGTTTGTCAATGAAATTCATTTAAATATATAATTTTTGTATATTGACTTTTTGGATAAAAAAATACCACCTGAGTGGAAATTCGAGTTATTCTCGGATTTTTACGTAAGGGTGGTATTGAATCTTAGTTTTATTGTATTGATATTTATATATTTTTATTTATTAATAATTACAATACCATCCATTTCAACTAATGCATTCTTCGGTAAGCTTGCAACACCCAATGCAGCACGTGCAGGATAAGGTTGTGCAAAGTACTCTCCCATAATTTGGTTAACGAGTTGAAAGTGAGATAAATCTGTCAAGAAAATATTGAGCTTTGCAATATCTGCAAGTGAACCACCTGCGGCTTCACAAACGGCTTTTAAGTTATCAAAGACACGGCGGATTTGAGCTTCAATGCCTTCAACCAATTCCATACTATATGGGTCTAAACCAATTTGACCTGAAAGATAGAGCGTATTTTCAACTAAGATCGCTTGAGAATACGTTCCAATCGCGGCAGGGGCATTTTCAGTATGAATCACTTGGCGGGACATCAATTTCTCCTATTTTTCAATTAAATCCATCATATCGGATGAAGGGTATTGTTGAAAGTTATATCGGTTTATCTGATTAACACGCTTTAGAAATTTGAGGGGTTGCAATTGGCATCGCTAAACGCGTGACCCGAGGGAAACCAAACAACATTCTAATTTCACGGATAATCTGAGCAATTTGTTTACGGTCTTGTACTACGATATTCACAAAAGTTTTATCATCCCGACTTTGAACGGACTCGACCCCAGTTTTGAGCTTACGACATAAATAAATTAATTCGGACACTTGCTCATCACTTAATATCAGATCAATACTTAAATACGCACTGAAGTTAATATCATCTTCGGTTTCTGAGTTCCAATGTAAAGGCATGATATTTTCAGGATGTAAATGTTGCTCGTGCAGCAAGTTATGGCAACGAGAACGATGCACAATTAAGCCACGACGTGAAATATGCCCTTGAATCGGGTCGCCAAGCACAGGATTACAGCAGTGTGCATATTTTACATCAACCCCTTCAGTGCCTTGAATCAGACGTTCTGAAGCCGTGTTGTCTTCTTGATCTTGGGCAAATAGGTGATTCGCAACCAATTGAAGAAGTAAGTCACCCACTGCAATTTGTTCGAATAATGCTTCTTTACTGCTGACATGTCGCCATTGTAATAAATCAATCCAATCTGATTCGGACAAATCTTTGACAGCAAGATTAAATAACTTTAACGCGCGACTGAGGGCTTGTTGTCCAACAAGACGTTGTTCTTCGATATCCTGATCTTTGAGAATATGTTGAATCGCACGGCGTGCTTTTTGTGTATTAATAAAACTGAGCCAATCTGGGTTAGGTGTTGCTAATACATCAGTAATGACTTCAATCACTTGACCACTTTGTAATGGTGTTGAAAGTGGTTTGATTTCACCATTAATTTTAGCACCAACGGCATGATTACCTAAGAACAAACTGGCAGAATAGGCAAAATCGACCGCAGTTGCACCTTGTGGCAATTCATGCAGTTGACCATGTGGCGTATACACCCAAATTTTTTCTTGATGTAAATAATCTAAAAGATCGCTAAAAGTGGTTTTTGCACAATCGCCATCGACTAAAATATTTAAATTTTTCATCGAGGCTTGAATCGCAGAACGACAAGCTTGTGGGGCATTTTCACCTAACACTACACCAAAACGCGCAGCTTTACGCATTAATTCGGTTTGAATGGTAAGTGATAAGGTGGTTCTTTCGCCTTTTAAGCGCAACATTAATGATTGGTTACCACCCGGAAGAGGGTAGCGAATATGGTCTTCATAATGTAGAACTTGAAAGTTTTCACGTAATGCTTCAACTAAACGGTCGCAATCAGCAATACTTTGTAAAATAATTTCAAAAGCATGACTATGCGTCAGTTCTTGTAAATCAATTTCATTTTTAACAAAGTGGCGCAGCAACTCAATATTATTATTTTTCTTTTTAATCCGACCTTGAATGCTATAGGTATGCAGTAAGTCAGCGAGATTCTGTTCCCAAACAGTTTGATATTTACAGCGTTCTGGTTTAGTGATCAATAAAGACGCTTGTACATCATTGTACATATCTAAATCAAGGTTTTGATAACAGAGATGTTCTAAGTTATCCGCCATTTCATTCATACCGACAAGTCGAGCCATGGGTACAAACACATCAAAGGTTTCTTGGGCAATTCGGGCACGTTTATCTGGACGTAATGACTCTAACGTGGTCATGTTGTGATAACGATCTGCTAATTTAATAATAATGACACGTGGGTCTTGTAAAGTCGCTTGGAGAATTTTTCGAAATGATGCGGCTTTATTATATTCTTTATCGCTAGAATGGCTGAGTTTGGTAACGCCATCTACAAGTTCTGCAACTACTCGACCAAATTTTTCAGTAATATCATCTTTACTAAAATCTGTATCTTCAATGACATCATGTAATAAGGCAGCCATAACGGTTTCGGCATCCATTCGCATATGTGCCAAAATACAACTGACTGCAATCGGATGAAGAATATAAGGCTCGCCACTTTTACGTGTTACGCCATCATGTGCGATGTCTGCATAATCACAGGCCGCAAGCACTTGCTCGACTTCGCTTGGTTTTAAGTAAGCGTCGATAATAATATTGAGCTGTTGCTTGGCTTGACTGACCTCTTGGCCTGGCATAGAACACCTATTTCCGTATTACAAAATCAAAGGATATTTCGATAATGCTTTAATGAAAAGCATATTGAATGAATTGTCAATTTTTAAACTAAAAAGACCTCTATTTTTTTTAACAAATATTTTGAATTTTGTCGATTACTTATCTTAAGAAATTGCAATAAAAAAGCCTAGTAAATACTAGGCTTTTTCAGAAAACTTAAATTATTGGAAAGAAAAGCCTTCTAAGTTCAAATTATTTACTGAAAGTGCAAGATCAAGACTTGAAGTTTGATAATCTTGATCACGTTGTTTCAAAATATCTTTGGTTACATGTCCAGCTGCAATTTCACGTAAAGCAACAACGGTCGGTTTGTCATTGTCCCATTCTAAAGTTGGTTCAATGCCTTGACGTGCCAATTGACGCGCACGTTTGCTTGCCACTAGTACAAGCTCAAAGCGGTTGTCCACATGGTCCAAACAATCTTCAACGGTTACGCGTGCCATAAGAGTTCTCGTATGAATATAAATTTTTAAACAGACTGCAAAGTATAAAATGCTTTAACTTTATACTCAAGTTTAATCACACTGATTTATTTTCAGGGGTAATTAATTTCTCAATCAAGGCTTGATGACGTGTAGCTTGTTGACTCAGTTTAAGTCGATTTGCATTAATCACGGATTCTAGATCATGAAGTGCCTTATTAAAGTCATCATTGATAATAATATAGTCAAAATTAACATATTGCTGCATATCTTCCACAGCACAACTTAAACGATGTTCAATGACGTCAACCGAATCTGTGCCACGATTTGACAAACGTTGACGTAAATCAAATTGGGTTGGTGGTAAAATAAAAATTTGTTTTGATTCAGGAAAAAGTTTACGAACTTGTTCAGCACCTTGCCAATCAATTTCGAGTAAAACATCATGTCCTTTGGCAAGTTGTTCTCTCACAGTTGCTTGAGAAGTCCCATAGTAATTACCAAAAACTTCAGCAAACTCAATAAATCCACCTTGATTGACTTGCTCAAGAAAAATTTCTTTACTGGTAAAATGATAATGAACGCCTTCAAGTTCACCTACACGTTGACCACGTGTGGTATGAGAAACAGAAACGTGTAAATTACTGACACGCTCAAGTAGGGCTTTCACGAGAGATGTTTTGCCTGTTCCTGATGCAGCAGAAACGACAAACAATAGACCCGACATGATATTTTTCCTGATATGATAAAATATCTTCTCTATTTTAGAGTAGAGTGCACACAAACAAAATAGCTTTTGCAGATTGTTTGTCATTTTCTAAAGAAATTTTATTGAAACTTTGAGTGAGCCTTGAGGGTGTTATGAAAATTGTATTGGCCAATCCACGTGGTTTCTGTGCAGGCGTAGACCGAGCAATTGCAATCGTCAATCGCGCACTTGAATGTTTTAATCCACCGATTTATGTGCGTCATGAAGTAGTCCATAACAAATTTGTTGTCGATGATCTACGTCAGCGTGGTGCTATTTTTGTCGATGAATTAGATGAGGTACCTGACGATAATATCGTGATCTTTAGCGCACATGGTGTGTCTAAAGCAGTACAACAAGAAGCTGAACGCCGTGGTTTAAAAGTGTTTGATGCGACTTGCCCACTAGTGACTAAAGTACATATCGAAGTGACTAAGTATGCCCGTGAAGGGGTGGAAGCGATTCTGATTGGTCATGAAGGACACCCAGAAGTTGAAGGGACAATGGGACAATATGACACTAAAAAGGGTGGACATATTTACCTTGTTGAAGATGAAAAAGATGTTGAATCTTTACATGTACAAAACGCTGAAAAAGTGGCTTTTGTGACTCAAACTACCTTATCGATTGATGATACAGCCAAAGTGATCGATGCTTTACGTGAAAAATTTCCAAATATCCAAGGACCACGCAAAGATGATATTTGTTATGCTACACAAAACCGCCAAGATGCGGTACGTGACTTAGCTCAGCAATGCGATGTGGTGTTAGTCGTCGGTTCTCCCAATTCATCCAACTCAAACCGCTTACGTGAGTTAGCGGAACGAATGGGCAAACATGCTTATTTGGTCGATAATGCAGATGAATTACAAAAAGAATGGTTTAAAGATATCCAAAAAATTGGTGTCACTGCGGGTGCTTCTGCACCAGAAATTTTAATTAAGCAAGTCATACAACGTTTACAGGACTGGGGAGCTGATGCACCTGAAGAGTTAGATGGACGTGAAGAAAATATTACCTTTAGTTTACCTAAAGAATTAAGAATACACGTTACGCAAGAATAAGTTCTTATTTTGCTTTTAAAACCGATAACTGGAAAACAGTTATGGGTTTTTTTATACCTTTTATCTGCTGTGTATTGGTTTTGTATAAATTATTAATAAACTGTAAAGCAATAGGGGGCACCTTAATAGTGTTTACGGTTATGATTGCTGTTTTGGGGGCATTAGCAGGATTTACTGCTCTATCTATGATCAAAACTATACGAAAAAGTCAAGTTTAGATTGTTAAAATTTAACTTTAAGAGGTAAATGTATTTACGTCGCATAGGATAAAACTACGCCAATGAATAGTGCAGCAAATACAGATTGTACCAATGGCAAATCTTATCAACTAAGTGCACAATATATCACCACTACAACTAAGGTGGATAATCCTGATAAATCTCGAAAAGATATTACAATAGTAGCATCAAATGGCAAACTATTTGATTGTGAAAATACAACAATTCAGTTCTCTGTTGATAATAATGATAACACTTCTCTACAAAAGAATACTAAAAGTCCGAATGCTGTTTATGCAGTTATTTTGCCTAAACCATTTGTCTTGTAAAACATTCCTTTCATCTTTCAAGCATTCTTCTTTAACAAAAAATTAGTATCATGTATACATAAAATTGTAATTTGGACAGGATCATGCGATTTGTCAGAGGATTTACACTTATCGAATTGATGGTGACTATTGCTGTATTGGCTGTGATTGCGATGATGGCTGCACCGAGCTTTGGTAATTTAGTCGCAAGAAAACAGCTGGATACATTAACACAAGAACTAGTGCTGCTGTTTGGGGAAGCACGCGGTCAGGCAATATCTCTGCGTAAAAATATAACCATTAAATTAGACTGCCCTAAAAATGATAAGCAAGAATTAGTATGTTCATCAAATACAGCAACAAGCTTTACTTGGATTTCAAAAAATCCTGATATTCAGCTTACTAGCGATCCTATTGATGTGGTTTTTTCTGGACTTGGTAGTGCGAAGCAGCGTACTAAAACGATACCAAACCCAAATTATGATAAGGATGCTCTAACTGATTTAACAAAAACTCCGCCCATAAATCCTAAAACAATAGAAGAAGTTGTGCCTTTGGCTTTTACATTATGCAATGTAGAGCTTGGTGAAAACCGGACAATTTTAATTGCACAGAATGGCACTGTTGAAGGGATTAGCAAGGGGGCATGCTCGTGAACCATAATGATCAAAAAGGTATCGGCTTAATAGAAGTCCTTGTTGCTTTAGTGATTCTTGCATTAGGTGTGTTAGGTTTTGCTGCATTACAACTTAGAGCATTGGATGCTGCTCAAGAAGCGACTGAACAAACGGTTGCAATGAGTACAGCACGAGATCTTGCAGAACGTATGCGAATCAATCGTGGGGCTTTGGAAAACTATAAAACAGCAATAAATACTAAATCTACAGTGGATACTTGTGTTGGGGTAAACAATCTGACTAAACCAAAAAAAATAGCGCTACCAAAATGTAATGAAGGAAATTTTGCTCA
Organism: Acinetobacter defluvii; assembly: GCF_001704615.3. Lineage (NCBI taxonomy): Bacteria > Pseudomonadati > Pseudomonadota > Gammaproteobacteria > Moraxellales > Moraxellaceae > Acinetobacter > Acinetobacter defluvii. Next base: position 3,088,304 of record NZ_CP029397.2, on the reverse strand, counting down.
ACAAGATGTAGGTGAGGTTTTGGCTAAAGCCACAAATAATGGGCAAACGATCATTGTTGAAGATTGTGTGGCAAGTGAATTGAATTGTATTTATGTGGCTTGGGGGAAGACGGTTATTTCTGTCGATGATCTAAGTGCGTGCATAGATATGACGACAGGCACTTATGTCGTGAACTCAAAATGCTTAGTTATGGAGGCTTTTTGAGATGAGATCTCTTACAGAGCAACGCGGTTTTACTTTACTGGAACTCATGATTTCTTTGGTACTTGGGCTTTTAGTGAGCGCAATAGCTTTACAGCTATTTTTAACCAGTCAAAAAAGTGCAACTGTTCAGCAAGGCATGATTAATTTGCAAAATTCAGCATTATTTGGTTTAGGTGGAATGATTGATTCAGTTCGATTAGCAAATCTAAATTCATCACAACCTTATATTGATGATAAGGTTTTATATGGTGGAGTGGTACTTTCTGAAAATAATATTTCAAATAATATTGCTCAATTTAGTATTGAAGACACATTCCTTACACGAGGGGCAATAGGATCATCGAATCTAGATGGTCAGAATAGCGATCAACTCGTTATTCAGTATCGTGTAAGTACTCCCAATCAATTTGACTGTGAAGGTCGAGAGTTGACAGCAAATGATTATGTCGTAGAACGTTATTTTATTAAGAAAGATACTGATCGCAATGATCCAAATGATCCTCTTGCATTGGCTTGTAAGGCCGCTCGTTATACAGAAAAAACTGCAAAAACCAATACATCACTTCCTGCGCTGATAGAAAGCGATGATAGTAAAGCAAAAATTATTATTCCTAGAGTAGATCACTTTAGTGTGCGTTTAGGTGTTGCTTTTGATGGTGCAAACGCAAATTGTTCAGCCATTACAACAACTGCAAAAATAGACGGTAAAGATGTGACAACGAATATTGAACCTGACTCAAAATTAGATTGTTTTAGTTATATGAATATCGAAGATTATCGAAATTTAACTGGAGAAAAACCTCAAATTGTATCAGTACAGATTGGTTTACTTGTTCGATCAACAGACTCGACTGGTGCAAATAAATTTTTCGATAAAAAACATCCTTACGATGTGTTAAATGTTAGTGCAGAATTAATAGAAAATGATCTTAATGCATTGTATTTGCGTAGTGTCGTCACACAAACGATTGCACTTAGAAATGGTTTTGGCGTTGAGTGAGGACAGAATATGAAAAAAATTAATTTCAAAGGTTCTCAGCAAGGCTCTGTCCTAATCATTGTACTTATCATGTTGGTTTTATTGACTTTGGTTGGTACATGGGCGATTCAAGGCAGTATTACGTCTTTAAAAATCTCTACCAATGCTCAAGCACAAGCTTTACTTAAACAGACCAGTGATTCTGTATTTTTTACCTTAGAAAATAAGACGGATGATGAGTTGGTTTTTACCAATATGCGAATAGGTGATGGCATGTTGAACTATACCTTACGTCCTGAAAATAAAGGAAAAGAATTGGTTTTTTGTGTTCGAGGGACAACTGAAGATAATTTCGCAGGAAGTCGTTTAGCGAGTGTTGTTTATTGGAATGGTTCTACGATTAAAAACTCTGATATGGGGAAAAATGGATTTTGCCAATTAGATCGTCTAACTGACTTTCTAAGTGGGCGTAATGCCGTGTTAACACAAGTTACGGTGAGAGCCGCAGAAAATAATCGAGACTGGGAACATATGATGGAAGGAGATGATAAAGAAAGCTCGAAAAGCACTGGTATCCAAAAAGTAGCTATTACTGCGACTTCGATCTTGCCAAATCTAAGTGAAAGTCCAAAATCAGAAATAAATGATTGTTTGAAAAATTATACTAGTTTCGTAGATGATGTAATTAAGAATGAAACGGTAACAGATTGTTTATCTTCTAAAAACGTTCCATATAGTACCCAAGAAATGGAATATACTATGAAAGCTGTACGTGCATCATCATAGGGGAATGAATCATGAAAAAGTATCAAATGAATAAATCAGACTCAGATGCACTTAAGCAACAAGTGCAGTTAAAAAATGGTGTGAAACAATTTAAAGTCGGTGCAGTGGCTGCCGCAATTACGTCTTTAATTTGTGCAAGTATTCCTAGTTTTGCGGCTGATTTGGAAATCTATGTTCCTGGAAATAGCTCACAGGGAGCAACTACAATTATGTTTTTGCTTGATATTTCGGGTTCTATGGATACACGTTCTATAGAGCAGGACTATGGACGTATATGTAATAGAGATTGGAGGGGGGGGACTACCTTTGAAGGGGATGCTACAAATGGTCAATATTGTGTTGCTTCTGGTAATGAAATAACGGATCAGATAAAGAAAGATTGTGATAAATTTGGAAGTGCATATAAATGTTTTGATCGTATTTCAAGATTAAGACAGGGAATGTTAGCCGTTTTAGAAGGGGACACTGCTAAAGGGGTAAAACGATTAGATGATGATTTAGTTATTGGATTATCTACTTTAGGTGCTTACACAACGACTTATCATGAAACTGGAGCGGTTAAAGTTCCAGCTCGAGCATTGAGCGAAAACGTATCAGGTACTTCAAAAACACAACGTGAAATTCTAATAGAGGAAGTTAAAAAACTTCGTGGTCAAACCAATACACCAACAACACGCTCCTATGCAGAAGTGGTTGCTTATTTGATGGGGAAAACAACACAAATAAGTGGAGGTGAATGGTACTTTGGCGGAACCTATAATTGGAAAGATATTTTTGCAGAGTGCGTCAGTATGGCTGAAACAGGCTCATGCTTGACATGGGGAGGGGTGTATTATGGGAAAGTACCTAGTGGCTTTACTAAAGGAACCGCCAAGACTGTAAATGGTTATTCTGGTAATGTTTATACTACAAATAATGCATTTAGTGGTTTTGGCTACTCTAGTGACCTTACAAAAAATAGTGGTAAAACAGCTTATCTAGCACCAACTACAATTTCAAGACAAATTAGCTATACTGATGATGAGAAAAAATGTAGTGGGCAAGGGGTGTATGTACTGACAGACGGTGTACCAAACTATGGTAATGGTACTTCGGGCCTAATACGTAAAGCATTAGGAAGTAAAGGTGCAGGTTTTGAATGTACTGATAGTGGGGCTGGGTGGAATTGTACTTTAAATCTAGCTTCAGCTCTTCTTGACTCTACTAAGAACCCCGCAAATATAAGTTTTAAAACAGCTGTAGTTGGCTTTGGAAGTGACTTTAATACAATTGCTTCATCAATTCAAACTGAGGCGGGTGTTGATGCGTTGACTGGTATAAGTGATGATATTAAGCAAGCAGCGAAATGGGGTATTCGTGGTCGAGGAGGGTGGTATTCTGGTTCGAATGCCAAAGATGTAGCGGAGAGTATTGCAGATTTTGTTGATAAATCTGGTGGGGAAATTCCAAGCATTAGTACTGGATCATCTACAGTGCCTATGGATGCATTAAATCCTGAAGTTATTCAAAAATATGCTTATTTCCCACAGTTTGAACCAAAAGTTAAGCCAAGTGATAGTACTCAATTATGGTTTGGAAACTTAAAAAAATATTATGTAGTGAATGGTGGTGTTTATGCAGACGAAAATGGAACTGCAAGCCAAACAGTGGTTTTAAAAAGTAAATTACAGAATTTAACAGATCTTTGGGCAAAATCAGGTGTGACTTACCCTGAAAATGCACCTGTGTTTTCGAAAGGAGGCGTACTTAGCCAACTCCTTTTAGGTTTAGTAACAACTACAAATGACAAAAATGAATCGACTACATCCGCTGGACGAAAACTTTTAACTAATTATGTTTATGATGGTTCTAAGGCAGAAGATGAAAAAGTTAGTCAAGATTTTGATCTAAAAAGAATAGATTATACATATACAACAGATACTAAAACAAAAACTGATAATGCAGCTCGTGTTAGAGGGCTAATGACTTTATTGGGCTATAATATCAGCGCAGAAAAAGCAACTGAGGATTTGGATCTTACTAGTGAAACTACAAGTGTTAGGCAAATGGGAAGTGTTTATCACTCATTACCTGTACTTTTAACTCAAGAAGGTAAAGCGGTTGCTACTCAAAATAAAACCACAAAAAAAGTAGAAATTAGTTCAATTGGACGTAAAGACTACGTTATGTTTGGAACAACTCAAGGTTTATTGAGTGTAGTTGATGCGACAACAGGTATTGAAAAGTTCAGCTTTGTTCCTAAAGAAATGATTGAAAACCAAGCTGAAACTTTCCGTGAAAATGCTGGTAATCTCACAGGCGGTAAAGATGCGCTATATTACGGTATAGATGGTGAGTGGGTTGCTCATACAGTGTATGTGACAAAGTCTGATGGAACATTAACTGTTAATGGTACTGTGCGTGATGTTGTCGGTGGTTCAAAAGAAGATGTTGAAAACCTGAAAGGTAAACAATGGGTTTATGGTGGATTACGCATGGGTGGGCGTAGCTATTACTCGATGGATTTAACCCAAATTGATAGGCCTAAATTGAAGTTTCATATTGATCCGACTACAGGCAGAGTTTATTCAAAAGAGAATGAAAGTGGTAAGGCATTTAAAGCCATTGAAAATATGGCACAAAGTTGGTCTAAGCCTAAATTAGATTATGTGAACTGGAAAGGACAACGTAAACTGGTGATGTTTGTTGGTGGCGGTTACGATGCCGGTGGCGATCATGGCGATGGGCTATTTGCCAATAATATTCGTACGGGCTATGCAGGCTATGAACATTACAATTATGTACAAGAGAATAAAAAGGGCTCAGGTGTATACATGTTTGATGCTGATAATGGTGATTTATTGTGGTATGCTGATTCAGCAGATACATCGAGTGATACAGGTGTAGAACATGCATCAAATGCAAATTTAAAATACAGTGTTGCTAGTGATATTAAAACAGTAGATCGTAATAATGATGGTATAGTAGACCATCTCTATTTTGGTGACTTAGCGGGTCAAGCATTTCGAGTTGATTTTAAAAATGACGGGAAAAAAGATGGTTTTGATTCTCAGATAGCCCAAGTTTTAAATTTACAAAATGTTAGTGGTACAGAAACGAAATATGATGGTGTAGCTCCACGTTTTTACATGTCACCTGTTTTTACAGCGCATCATAGTGCAGGTAAAAAAGAAGGTGCAAATATTATTGTGGTGAGTTTTGTGTCTGGAAATAAGAGTTCACCTTTATTGGCTACGGATGTTTCTCCATTAAATACAGGAAAGCGAAATTCAGATGGATTAGTTAGTGATGCTGTTTATGCCATTTATGATTATGACATTCATCCAGATGGAACATTTTATCCGCAAGAACATATTGGGGTTCGTACATTAGCTGAAGATGGAGAAGAAGCTTCTACCAATAAATTAAAATATATTAGTAACAATAATATTGTTCGAAGTGACAGCACAGAAACTCTTGTTTTGGGTGCTGAAGCAAATGCTACATCTGGATGGGGTGGGTGGTATTACCCATTTAAGAAAAAGTTTAATGAAACACTGACTGATAGAGAAGATGCGAGTGCGGGTATTATTAAAGGATTAACTCCGTTAATTGCAATGGAAGGAAACTTATATGTGACTCAGTATGATGCCTCAGAGGATGGAACTTCCTCTGCATGTGGTGCAGGCGTAAAAGGAAATAGCTTTACACAACGTCTTTGTTTGCCAACAGGCGTATGTCCGCAAAATGCTAACTATGTTTACAATTTAGGTGCCGGGATTGTTCACTTAAATGTGGGACCGTATGGGGAAGATGGGGAAAAAACAATTGTAGTCCCAGATCCTGCTGATATTGGTGTTGGCTGTGTTGGTTCTGACTGTCAGTCAGGTTCGAAGTTTATTACTGCTGGCGGAGTAATTCGATTTATTCCAAATCGTTGGTATGAACGTTATGCCAAGGCAGAATAATATGAAAAATGATTCTGTTGTAAAAACTTATCAAATTAGATTCAATCAAGGTTTTACCTTGATTGAACTCATGGTTGTAGTTGTCATTATTTCCATTTTGGCAGCTATTGCGATCCCAAGTTATCAACATTTTGTAAGGCGAGCACATGTTGCCCAAGCACAACAAGAAATGCAGAAAATTGCAGAGCAATTAGAGCGTTATAAGGCTCGGAATTTTAGTTTTAAAGGGTTTAATGCAAGTTATCTATATCCGAGTAACTCTGTATTTGATGTTTTATCACAAACTTTAAATTTAAACTCAAAATATACGATTACTTTAGTGGATAGTATGGATGGAAATTTACTGTTGACGGATAAGTCTTCAAGTGGGCAAGGCTGGTCGATTAAAGCGATTAGCGAAGATACTACTAATTATTCCTTATTATTAACAAGCAGAGGTATGCATTGTAAAAATATAACGCAAGAAAATATTGATTATGACTCTTGCGGGACAGAAGGTTCTGAGGAGTGGTAAAAGTGAAAAAAACAGGATTTACGCTTATAGAGTTGCTGATCGTGGTTGCGATAATAGCAATCTTAGCTGCAATAGCATATCCGTCTTATACAAACTATAAAGTTCGTGTGAATAGAACGGATGCACAAGCTGAAATGATGACTATAGCGCATATGCTAAGTCAATATAAAGTGACAAATGGAAATTATACAAATGCAACTTTAGCACAAATTTATGGTGGATCAGTAACTCCCAGTCATGGGCAGGCTTTGTATGATTTAACTTTGGTTGCTGCTGCATCAACATGGACATTAACAGCTACCCCGAAAACTAGTACAGTGCAATCAGGTAATGGTTCAATTAGTTTAGACAGTCAAGGTCAAAAATGTTGGACCAAAGGCACTTCATGCACTCCAACCGCTACCTCAAACTGGGATGGCAGATAAGTTAAAATTCAAAACTGTGGATAAATATTTTTTTAAATCTTTCATTCGTTGCAAAGATAACGTAAAATACTGCCCTCTATGAAAGGGGTTTGAAATGTTTCGATGGTCGAAGCACAGATAATCCGTAAAAACTATAAGGTTCTATCATGGTTGTTATTCGTCTTACTCGCGGTGGTGCAAAAAAACGTCCGTTCTATCAAATCATTGTAACTGATAGCCGTAATGCACGTGACGGTCGTTTCATCGAACGTATCGGTTTCTTTAACCCTACAGCACAAGGTAAAGCAGAAAAACTTCGTTTAGATGCTGACCGTTTTGCTCACTGGGTTGCACAAGGTGCTCAACCTTCTGAACGTGTTGCTTCTTTAGCTGCGCAAGCGAAGAAAGCTGCAGCTACTGCATAATTTTTAGAAATTAAGTAGTAGATTGCCCATGACACCAACACAGAATGTACCCGAAGATCGTATTCAGATTGGACAGTTGCGTTCAGCATATGGATTAAATGGGTGGCTCTGGGTCTATTCCAATACAGAACCGATGAGCAATATATTTGACTACCTGCCTTGGTATATTGAAACCAAAGCAGGTTGGCAAGTCGCAGATGTAAAACGTTGGAAACCACATGGCAAAGGCTTGGTTGTTGCGCTTAAAGGTGTGATTGATCGCACTGCAGCAGACAATTTAGTTGGTGCTAATATTTGGATTTCAAAATCGCAACTCCCTCAACCTGGTGTGGATGAGTATTACTGGTCTGATCTAAAAGGTTTAACTGTGTTAGGTCTGGATGATGAAGAACAAGAAGTCAATCTCGGTAAAATCCACGAACTGTTTGAAACGGGGGCTAACGATGTGATGGTTGTTCGTGCAACAGCTGAAAGCATTGATGGTGAAGAGCGAATGATTCCATGGCATAAAGATGTGGTACAACGTGTTGATCTAGACGCTGGTCGTATTTACGTGAATTGGGGCGTAGATTATTAATTCTTAAATTTATTTTAAAGAATTAACGCAGCAGGAAAATAGAGGAGTCTGCGATGTTTTTTGCAGTCGTTACGCTTTTTCCTGAAATGTTCGAAGCGATTACAGCCTACGGTATTAGCGGACGTGCAGTAAAGCGTGACATTATACAAGTCCATTGTATTAATCCACGAGAGTTTGCTGAGGGCAACTACAAACGCGTGGACGAACGTCCATTTGGTGGTGGTCCAGGTATGGTGATGATGGCTGAGCCTTTGGCAAAAGCCATTCAACGTGCCAAAACACTTGCAACGCAAGCAGGAGCAGTTCGTGTTCCTGTGGTGTATATGTCACCACAAGGTAAGACTTTAAATGAAAATGCAATACAGCAATTTGTTGATTATGATGGATTGATTGTATTGTGTGGTCGTTATGAAGGGGTGGATGAACGTTTGATCCAGAAATATGTTGATCAGGAATGGTCAATAGGAGATTACGTATTGTCAGGTGGTGAATTGCCTGCGATGGTTTTATTAGACAGTATTATTCGACGTTTGCCGAATACCATGTCTGATGAACAATCTGCGATACAAGATTCTTTTGTGGATGGGCTTTTAGATTGTCCACAATATACCAAACCAGATCATTTTGAAGGTTTGGATGTGCCTGATGTATTAAAGTCGGGACATCATGCAAATATAGAAAAATGGCGGTTTTTGCAGCGTTATCAACGTACACTTGAGCGTCGACCTGAATTGGTTGAGAAAGTTGAGTTGACGAAGCAGCAAAAAAAATGGCTAATCAGCAAGGATAAATAAATTTAAAACCTTGTTTTAAATTTTGATCCAAGCACCAAGTTAGTAACTTCGGTTCTAGCAAGTACTTAAATTTTTTTTAAGTATTCTTTAAATAGGCTCTTTATGCGTTGAAGTGGTCAAACATAAAGGGAAAGATAATCGGGTGTATGCGCTTTAGCCTCTATACCCAGCGGTACTCAGACCTCTTCTGACCCGCACATATTGGAGATACCCCATGAGCGGTAAGCATCCTTTAGTTCAAGCTGTAGAAAATGCACAATTAAAAACTGATATCCCTGCTTTTGCACCAGGTGATACAGTTGTTGTTCAAGTAAAAGTAAAAGAAGGTGAGCGTGAGCGTCTTCAGGCTTTTGAAGGTGTAGTCATTGCGATTAAAAACCGTGGCTTGAACTCTGCATTCACAGTACGTAAAATTTCTAGCGGTGTTGGTGTTGAACGTGTTTTCCAAACACATTCACCAGTTGTTGCTGGTATCGAAGTGAAACGCCGTGGTGCGGTTCGTCGTGCTAAACTTTACTATCTTCGTGAATTATCTGGTAAAGCTGCACGTATTCGTGAAAAATTACCAGCACGTAAAGCGAAATAATTCGTTTTATCGCTGTGAAAAATGCGCCTTTTGGCGCATTTTTTATTTTTAATTATAGATGAAATTATAAACCTTCTAATTTCAAACGGTTGGCATGTTGACGGAACACAGCAACAGGATCTTGAGCATTCCATGCTTTTAAACCAAGTATTTGGTTTACTTCATCAAAGTGGTTCCAGTTGTAGTCGTTACGAATCACCTGACCGTAAATAGAGTTACATACAGGTACTAGACTGTCATTTGGTTGACTTCCTAACATGCCACCAGCTATCACACCAAAAGCAGAGTCGACCACATCGAATACATTGGTGACTTTTTGGTCGCCTGTCCATGAGTAATGATAAATCCCATCGCTTGTAATTTTTTGCCCACTTGAGCAATCTTTTGGAATAGCAGCTGAAGGATGTAAAGCATTAAATTTAGTACGTTCAGCGACTGAAATTGAGCGGAATCCAGCTTTGAAATCATAAGGTAATGAAGGATTGCCTTCGAGTGTACTAATGGTTGGTGATAAAAAGTCAACAACAAAATTCACTAATGTACCAAAGAAATTTCCTGAAACTACGGTATCTGCAAGTGGTGAACCTTTCATTACACCTGCAATTGCTGTTGCAGAAGCAACTTTCTGAGGCGCAACGATTTCAACATATTGAACAGTAGGACCCCCATGGCTGTGACCAATTAAGTTCACTTTAGGTTTTCCAGTTAGTGCGATAACTTCGTCTACTTGTTGTAAAAGCTGCTCACCACGAACTTCAGTAGAGTTAAATGGAGAAACTTGGGTAGCAAATACTGTTGCACCATTACGAGCAAGATCGGGCGTAATTTGATACCAGTAATCCAATCCAAACGAAGCCGATCCTAAGCGTGTAAATCCCATCATCCCATGACCGAGAACAATCGGATATTTGGTTTTTGCATAATCTGACATAACATAAGTCGGCTTAGTTTGTACAAGACCAGAGGCGTGAGTCATAGTACCGAGGGATAGGGTGCTCCCCACTAAGCAACTTAATAATATTTTTGTTTTCATCATTTTATCCTTAAAATATGACAATTTATATTGTCAGAACACATACTAAATTAAAGTAAGATAAAGCAAATAAGAAAACGATAAGAATTTAAACAAAATGTAATAAAATGTAAAAAATCTTAGCTCTATCTCATGTTTGTTGATGTAATGAAAAATAAGTATAAACCTTGTATTTTCAATCCCTTGGAATACCTTGAAAAGTTTGCACTAGTTTTTTGGAAAAACCATCACGCCATTCAAGAACTTGTTTAACTTTATAAAAATGATTTTAAGCATAATTATAATGAATCACTTTCCAAGCTTTACACTACACGGTGAAACGCAACCATCATTTGCATCATGAATGAGCGAACTTATGGCTGCCTCTATCAATATAAAGAGATGTATTTTCAACTCCTCCATAAATAAATCCAGATCAATTTTATTTTCTTAAGTTGATCTATTGATACAATCACTGGCTAAGCTTTAGCTTTGATTTTGAGTCCAAATGAGATTATCTAGTCTGAAAAAGGTAATTTCCCTCCTTGGTCATGTACAGATTCAAAAGTTTGTAAACGTGTTTGTTCTTGTGGGTTATTAAATTGTTGACTACGTAACTGATTTACAGCACTTTGTTTGGCTGAATCACTCATTGAGCTTTTCATAATACTTTCACGTTCTGTAAGGTACTGGTTAACACGGTGTTTCCATTCCGCTCTTTGTGTATCCAGTGTTTCAAGACGTTGTGTTGCTGCCGCACCAACAAGGTTGGTTCGCATTTGATGGATTTCTTCTGCTGTTCCATTTCGTGATTTAATTTCGGCTGTCAGTTTGCGTAAATCTTCGAGTTGATTAAGTTGTTTTAAATTTTCTTGCCAATCCTCTGGAAGCTGACTGAATAAGTTTTTCAATTTCTCAGCTTTTTCTGTTGGAGAGAGATTTTTATTGTCTAAAATTTCCATACGATCAACTGTATATTGATCATAAGTATTTTGTGTGCCAAATAAGCCTTGTATTTCATAATCAGAAAAGAATTTTTTTCTTAAATTTTGGATGTTTTTTAAGATTTCACGATAATATTTTGCATCTTCTTTTGATGTGGTTGGCGGTGGTAGCTGACCTAATTGCTCACGATATTGCATATAACGTGACCATAGGTCTGATAGTTGTGAGAGTACAGGTTCTTTATAACTGATTTTGATATACGCAAGAAAATCTGTTTTGATCTGCTCAAACGTTTTTTCACCGTATTGGGTAATAAAATACTCAAAGCAATCTTTAGTTTGTTCATTTACGATGAGACGATTGGCACCATCAACGCGGATTTGACAGTTAATCTGAGTATCTTGTTGGCTGGCACTAGAGAAAGATTGACTATGTTTCTCAGAAATTTGGGATTTAGCATATTGTGATTGATCAGGTAGATCTAGCTTAGATTGTTGATGATTTTGTGGTTGATTCAGTAGGGTGTTTTGTGGTTTCAACCAAATCATGATACCGATCACAAGAATAAGAATTAAAGTAAAAATAATTCCTAACTTAACTTTAGACATGTATTTATCATCCTGATATTTTTTATGCTATTTTTTATCCAAAAAATAATCTGACATAAAAATATATTTTGCACAGGTGAATTTTGTAAAAACAGATAAATGGATTTGTTAGAATAACCCTAAATTACTGTGATTGTATGCAATATGTCTGCAAAATCTTCAAAAATTCAGCGTCGTCATATTAGTGGCGTTTTTTTATTAAATAAGCCTTTAGGCATCAGTTCAAATGCTGCTTTGCAACGTGTGCGCTGGCTATTTCGTGCTGAAAAAGGAGGGCATACGGGTGCATTAGACCCACTTGCTTCAGGACTATTGCCGATTTGTTTAGGTGAGGCGACTAAGTTTTCCCATTTTTTGCTTGATTCAACTAAGCGTTATTACACTACGATCCAGTTGGGGAATAGCACCACAACCGGTGATGTGGAAGGCGAAGTATTACTTGAGCAAGCTGTACCTGAGTTGACTGAAGACAAAATTCAAGCTGTTTTGAAGCAGTTTTTAGGTAACATTCAACAAATCCCTCCGATGTATTCAGCGTTGAAAAAAGAAGGTCGAGCTTTATATGAGTTGGCACGTAAGGGAATCGAGATTGAACGTGAAGCGCGTCCTATTCATATTGAAAATATTCAACTTTTGGCTTTTACTGCAAACTCGATCACTTTAGATGTGACGTGCTCAAAAGGGACTTATATTCGTGTTTTAGGTGAAGATATTGCCAAAGCCTTAGGTACTTTCGGGCATTTAATCTATTTACATCGTATTCAAACAGGACAATTTACCTTAAATCCAGAATTTACCATTGAATATCTCGAAAGCTTAACCGAGCAACAGCGTGAAGCATTGTTGTTACCTGTTTACGCACCGATTGCGCATTTTCCAAAAGTACAAGTGCCTGAAGGACGAGCAGCGTATTTTAGTCGAGGTATGGAAAGTAATATTGAACATGTTGCCGCAGTGCAAGTGGTCGTTTTTGATGGTGAAAAATGTCTAGGTTTAGCGGAAATTACTGAAAAGAAACGTCTGGTACCCAAACGAGTTTTAAATTTGTAGCACACAACAGGTAAAGGAAAGTTCATGGAACTTGATCTTATACTCAGTTTGGTATTTTTTGCATTTTGTGCAGGTGCAATCGATGCGGCTGTAGGCAGTGGTGGTTTAATTCAGATTCCTGCATTGATGGGGGCTTTACCGCATTCAGCAACGGCAACAATCTTTGGTACAAATAAGCTGGCTTCCATTTGTGGTACAGCTTCTGCTGCATTTTCTTATTTGCGTCAAGTAAAAATCCAATGGAAGCTTTTGGCGGTGATTGCGATCACGGCATTTATCAGCTCTTTTGCTGGGGCAGCGTGTGTATCTTTGATTCCACAAGCAATTTTACGTCCTTTTGTGCTGTTTATGCTGATCGTGATTGCGATCTATACTTTTGTGAAAAAGCAATTTGGACAGCAGCATCGTCATCAAGAAATTAATCGAAAAGTCTTAATCTTGGCAGGTGTCGGTGGCTTGCTGATCGGCTTTTATGATGGAATTTTTGGTCCTGGTACGGGCAGTTTTTTTATTTTCTATTTTATTCGTTATTTAAAGGTTGATTTTTTGCATGCTTCAGCTTTATCGAAAATTGGTAATTTTATGACCAATTTTGCGGCACTGAGTTTTTTTATTCCAACAGGACATGTATTGTTTCAGTTGGGTTTGATGATGGCAGTTGCCAATGTCTGTGGCTCATTGGTTGGTGTAAAAATGGCTTTAAAATATGGCAGTGGGTTTATTCGTATTTTGTTTTTGATTTTAGTTAGTATTTTGATTTGTCGTTTGGCTTATCAAACTTTCTGGATGTAACTCATTCTCAATACCAAAGCTTTTTATACAAATGATTGCAAGCGCTGACAATATCTGTGCTTTTTATTTTCTATGATGAATAACGTTCGATCTGAAACTGATCAAGAAAATTATTGAAAACTTCATAAAAAGTAGAGGTCACACATGCAAAATATATTTGAAGCATTAAGGGAAAGTCATGACATTCAACGAGAATTATCTGAAAAATTATTGCAAACCTCAGGAGATACGCCTGAACGTCGAGAGTTATTTGAATTATTAAAAAATGAGTTGTTCGCTCATGCGGTGGGCGAAGATCGTTATTTTTATATTCCTTTAATGATGACCGATTCAGGTTTAAATATTACCCGTCATGCTTTGTCTGAGCATCATAAGATGGATGAGCTTTTGGAACAACTTACTGAAACTGAGTTTAGTAATCCAGGCTGGTTGGCAATTGCGAAAAAACTATCTGAAACGGTGCATCATCATTTACAAGAAGAAGAGCATGGTTTCTTTCAACAAGCAGGAAAGATTTTAGATGAAAAGCAAAAACAAAGTTTAGCCAAACAATATCTTGCTGAATATAAAAAATATAAAGCCAAAGAAAAAGACAGTTTGACTTAAAAGATCAATTGGGCTGAGGATTTCAGCCCATTTTTAATTTTATTAGATTAATGTTCAAGCGTTTGCGTTTTAGGTTTAAATGTTACGCCAATTGAAGCCACCATGATGCACACTAAAGCGATACTTTGCCAAATCGTAATATGTTCTTTCAGCAAAACCATGCCTGCAATCGCAGCTAAAGCAGGAGAAAGGCTAGACAGTGTGCCATAACTGAGTTTGCTTAAAGTTTTAAGCGCCATCAAGTCCAATGCATAAGGAATAGCGGTAGCTAAAAGCGCAATGATCAATGCCTGTCCCCAGTATTGGGTTTGCATTAAAGCACTCGGATTATGGACTGCGCTGATTGGTAACATCACCAATGCAGACAAGGCAATCGCAATGGTCAGTGCATGCATCCCAATATTTTGCCGTACGACTTTTTGTCCAAAATAAATATAAAAAGCCCAAAATACACCCGCACTCAATGCAAATGCTGCACCGAGATAAGAAAAGTTATGTTGCTGTGCATCTTGCCACGGTACCATTAAAGCAATGCCAATAATTGCAAGACAAACCCAAATATAATCTATCTTACGGCGAATCGAGAGCAATGCTAAAGTGAGCGGTCCTAAAAACTCTAAACCGACCGCAATACCTTGTGGTAGTTTGCCGAGTGAGGCATAAAACAACACATTCATCAAACAGACTGAGGCACTATAAAATAGCAAATCTTTCCATTTTAAATGAGGTAAACGTTTGATGATTTTCCAAGAGCGAAACATTACAAAAACTAAAATAGCAGCGAAACATAACCGTAAGGTAACGACAGTTAAAGGGTCTAAGACTTGAAATAATTGTTTCGCAAAAGATGCACTGATCTGATATGCCACCATTGACATAATCATATAAAAAACAGCGAGCAGTTGAGAGTTTTGCATAGCTCTGAAAAAAGTAAATATCACAACATTCTAGCATTTTATTATTTCAAAAAGGTGAGATTCTCATTAAGATATATCTGATCTGAGGTTGAATGATTGTTTAAAATATTCAACGAATTAGAGTTCTTTTATCAATGCTCATATTTTTTATTTTAAATTTTTAAATTAAAAAGAGTGAAATAGCGAAAAGAATAAAACAATCAAATCGCTAAATTGTGATGCGATACAATGGGTAATTAAATGTCAGACATTAAAATAGACAACCAATCATCTTTACAATCGAAAAATACGGTTGTTGATGGGGATGATCATGCTGCAAACTATCAGCATGTTTTAGAATTAGAAAAAATTGGTTTTGCACAAAGCAACCAAGATGCACAGCACCGTGTTGATCTTTTGGTGAATGCATCAAATAACAGCTTTGCAGCAGCCAGTACACGATTGGGACAATGGCATCTAATCGGGCATTATTTACCACAAGATATTGGATCCTCAATTTTATTTTTTCAACATGCCGCACAATTAGGCGATGCGTTGGCGATGGTGGAATTGGCACATATTGGACTGCAATCTTTAAGTCCAAATGTCAGTGCCGAGCAAGGCTTGGAATATTTAAAACAAGCAGTGGATTTAAATCATCCTGAAGCAATCTATGCCTCTGCTTTACATATTTTAGAAAATAATGCGGATGCTGCTTTAAATTTATTGATTCATAATTATCAACACAATCAACATGAGCTGAGTTTAAAAGCCTGTATTGAAAATTCTGTTTTTGATCAAAATATAGTAATTGAAAAATTAGAAGATTTGGCACAAAACGACAGCTTTGCCAGTGCGCTATTAGCCTTTCAATATTTCAAACAAGGCAATGATAAAAAAGCCTTTAAGTATGCACAAAAGGCACAAGAGCAAAATGATGCTTATGGGTGCTATGTACGTGCATTAATCGAGGAAAAAGATCCAAAAGGCGATCCAAATGTTGCGTATGAGTTTTTAATGAAAGCTGCACAATTAGGGCATATTGAAGCATCGTATTGGGTTGGGATTCAAAATTTAGCTAAAGCTGATGGGGTACGAGATGAAGCAGAGAAAATACAGCTAAATAAACAAGCGTGCCAGTTCTTACAGTTCGCCGCATTGCATGGACATAGTGCTGCAAAATTTTCTTATGGGCAATGTTTGCGTATGGGGATCGGTGCAGAAAAAAATCCTGAATATGGCATACAGTGGTTGGGGCAGGCTGCACAGCAAGGCAATGCAGATGCACAATTTGAACTGGCGATGCTATTAAATCTTGATGATCCTCGTCATCTCCCTTTGCTTACTGCTGCTGCAAAAAATGCACATGTCCAAGCAATGTTATGTATGGCAATCCATGAACAGCGTCAGCAGCAATTTGTGCAAGCGATTCAATGGTTAGATTTGGCACAGCAAGCAAACTCAGCACGGGCTTCTTATTTGTTGGCACAAATGTATCGTGAAGGGCAAGGAGTAGAGTCTGACCTTAAATATACCGTAGAATTATTGGTTAAAGCTGCGGATGGTGGCGATGTGGATGCATATTTTGAACTTTATCAAGCCTATTCACAAGGTTTAGGCATTCGGAAAAACAAGAAAAATGCCGAAAAATATTTGACTTTGGCACAGCAAAATCAACATATTCAAGCCTGTGCAATAGCATGATAACAGAGGAAAAGCATGCAGTTTAATAACCCGATTGAATATTATCATCACACGCAGGGACGATTGTTTGTGGTGGGTGATCTGCATGGTTGTTATAGCGAATTAATGCAAGCACTCGACAAACTTCAATTTGATTTTCAACAGGATCTATTGGTTTGTGTGGGAGATTTGGTAGATCGAGGTACTGACAGTCTAAAATGCCTAAATTTGGTTCATGAACCATGGTTTAAAAGCGTTATCGGCAATCATGAAGAAATGTGTTTGTATTCTGCGATTGATCCGATCATGGCACGTTTACATGCACAACATGGTGGGGAGTGGTTTTATGCCTTACCAGAAGTCGATAAAAATCGAGTGGTTGAGCTCTGCCAAAAAATGCCAATTATTTTAGAAGTTGAATATCTCGGGCAAAAGTACGGCTTTGTACATGGTGATATTGAACAAAATGATTGGGCTGTTTTAAAAGCCAATATTCATCAGGAAAAATACCGTGAAATCGCACTTTGGGGGCGTTCTCGTGTGCGAAATGCTACCAAGAAAAATTTTCAAAGTATTCAAGGGATTGATCTTGTTTTTCTTGGGCATACGGTGGTCGATCTGGTGACCAAACGCCACAATTGTTATTTTATTGACACAGGTGCTGTATTTGATATGCGTTTAACCGTATTGCAAATCCATCCTGATTTACCGATCGAAAAACAAGTGATTGTGGTTTAGATCTGCATTTTCATCACATTTCACATTACTTTTTCAATTTTTCTTCAACGGCTCTTTTGGCTTGTTGCGTGGTATAAGTACAGCCGATAGATGCTGCAATAATCACGACCAATGCTAACCATTGTGTCCATAATAATTGCTCATGTAAGAATACAAAGCCTGAAAGTGCGGCAATCGCAGGTTCTAAACTGGTCAATGTGCCAAAAGCAAAAGGGGATAATGTACGCAAGGCAACCATTTCCAAGCTAAAAGGTAAAGCACTGGCAAGAATCGCCAAAGCCATCAGTAACATTAAGTTATCAGCATGGAAAGTAGATAATGGCATACCTGCAAAAATCGCAATTGGCATTAGACAGAGCATGCCAATAAACATGCCTAAACAGACAGTATGATTGCCTGAAATACCTGATGGTTTTTGCCCGAAAATGATGTACATTGCCCAACATGCGCCTGCACCCAAAGCGAAAGCAATTCCAATCGGGTCTAAGCTTTGCTGACTTTGATCAAAAGGAAACAGTAAAACTAAACCTAAGATTGCCAGTCCAATCCAGATAAAATCAAACTTTTGACGGGCATAAAACAGTGCCACACTGAGTGGACCAATAAACTCAAAAGAAACAGCAATCCCTAAAGGCAAACGGTCAATGGATAAATAGAACAGCGCATTCATTCCTGCCAAAGCGATACCATAGCGAATGATGGCTGACCAATTGATCTGTTTAAAATCGATCTGCCAAATTTTAAAAATCAATGCCAAAATCGCAGAACCCAACAGTAGACGCATAGCGGAAACCGTCAGAATCGGGAACTGATCAAATAATATTTTGGCAAGTGAACCACTACTTTGCATACTGATCATGGCAATAAATAATAAAATCAGTGCGTGTAGATGAGGCGTATTTTTTAAGTTTGACATTGAACAGACTAAACGTATATCCGTGATTCAGCTTTTATCAATGATTTGATTGAAACCGTATAAAATGAAATGCATAAAAAAACCACAGCCCGAAAGCTGTGGTTTTAGAATACGCTAAAAATTAGAACAATACACGTACACGAATTGTGCCTTCAACTTCATGCAAAGTATCAAGTGCTTCTTTTGATGCAGTTGCATCCACATCCATAACCAAATAGCCAACATCACCTTTGGTCATTAAAGATTGACCAGAGATATTGATGCCGTGTTCAGCAAATAAGTTATTGATTTTAGAAAGAACGCCTGGTACGTTTTTATGAATGTGCAGTAAACGGTGTTTACCTTCAGTCAATGGTAACGCAATTTCAGGGAAGTTCACTGCAGATAAAGTCATGCCTTTGTCTGAGTATGCGATAAATTTATCAGCAACCTCTAAGCCAATGTTGGCTTGCGCTTCCATGGTTGAACCACCGACGTGTGGTGTTAAAATCACGTTCGGAATGTTGCGTAGTGCAGAAACGAATTCTTCACCGTTCGCTTTAGGTTCTTTCGGGAATACGTCAACTGCAGCACCTGCAAGATGACCTGATTTTAATGCATCAGCAAGGTCTTCGATCACCACACATGTACCACGTGCAGCATTGATGAAGATCGAACCTTCTTTCATTTGTGCAAACTGTTCTTTACCCATGAAGTTACGTGTAGAAGGAACATCAGGTACATGGATAGATACCACATCAGCGTTGGCAAGAAGCTCAGCCATAGAACCGACTTGACGTGCATTACCTAATGGTAATTTCGTTACTGCATCATAATAAATCACGTGCATCCCCATGCTTTCTGCAAGTACAGAAAGTTGAGAACCAATTGAGCCGTAACCCACGATACCTAAAGTTTTGCCACGTGTTTCAAATGAACCTACTGCTGATTTATTCCAACCGCCTGCATGTGTATCTGTAGATTTTTCAGGCACACGACGCAAAAGAAGAATAGCTTCAGCAAGTACAAGCTCAGCAACTGAACGTGTATTTGAATATGGCGCATTAAATACTGGAATACCACGAACCATCGCAGCATTTAAGTTCACTTGGTTTGTACCAATACAGAAACAACCGACAGCAATCAGTTTATTCGCCGCTTCAAAAACTTCTTCAGTCAGTTGAGTACGCGAACGAATCCCAATAAAGTGTGCATCTTTGATCGCTTCTTTCAACGCTTCACCCTCAAGCGCAGTTTTACGATAGTCGATGTTGGTGTATCCGGCAGCATTTAGTGTGTCGATTGCGTTTTGATGAACGCCTTCTAACAACAAGAAACGAATTTTATCTTTAGGCAGTGAAAGATGTTGGCTCATTACGGCTCCGCTACAAAGGCCAAATTTAGTGGCGATATAATAGCATAGGACGAGAGGCGATATACATTTCCTTTATGACCATGATGATAGGTATTTTGGCGAAATATGAGTCATAACTTGTCGTTAATGGTCTATTTAACTGTGTAATTTGCAAAGAAAGCTGATCAAAACGCTATTTTCTACAGGTTTTTAGAAAAAATGGCTTATAATAATGACGCGTGAAAATAGCCTGTCCTTACGGTGCTGCTTTTATATTCACCCTTGTCTAAGATTTATTCTATTTGTTCACTATAGATAGAATTATTTCTAAGCACTTTCTACTTGTTTACTTCTGCTAGGTCTGCAAACGATGAACGCTCCAGTCGCTTTAACACCTGAGTTATTGACCCAATTAACTGCAATTGTTGGTGAAAACCGCATTAAAACAGATGCAGACAGCCTCGAAAATTGGGGACGTGATCACACCAAACATTTTGATCCAAATCCATCGGTCATCGTTTTTCCATCCAGCACAGAACAAGTTCAAGCGATCGTAAAACTTGCTAACCAATTTAATGTAGCAATCACGCCATCAGGTGGTCGTACAGGCTTGTCAGCAGGTGCAGTTGCAGCCCATGGCGAAATTGTCATTAGCTTCGACAAGATGAACCAAATTTTGGAATTCTTCCCTGCCGATCGTATGGTGCGTGTACAAGCAGGTGTAGTGACTGAACAATTACAAAATTATGCTGAAGAACAAGGCATGTATTATCCAGTCGATTTTGCATCGTCTGGTTCTTCACAAATTGGCGGAAATATTGGTACCAATGCAGGTGGTATCAAAGTCATCAAATACGGCATGACACGTAACTGGGTGTTGGGCTTGACCGTAGTGACAGGTAAAGGTGACATCATTCGCTTAAACAAAGGCATGATCAAAAATGCGACTGGTTATGCGATGCAACATTTATTTATCGGTGCAGAAGGGACTTTAGGCTTAGTCACTGAAGCAGAAATTAAACTGGAACGTCAACCGCATGATTTGCAAGTATTGGTATTGGGTGTGCCTGACTTTGATGCGATCATGCCAGTACTTCACGCCTTCCAAAAGAAAATTGATCTGACTGCATTTGAGTTCTTTGGTGAATTGGCAATGCAAAAAGTGTTGGATCGTGGTCATGTACAGCGTCCATTTGAAACAGAGTGTCCATTCTATGTTTTGCTTGAGTTTGAAGCACCGTATGAGCCGATCATGGATGCTGCGATGGAAATCTTTGAACATTGCATGGAGCAAGGTTGGGTACTTGATGGTGTCATGAGCCAAAGTCTTGAGCAAGTTCAAAGTTTATGGCGTTTACGTGAAGATATTTCTGAAACGATTGCACCATTTACACCATATAAAAATGACATTTCTGTGCTGATCACACATGTTCCTGCATTTATTAAAGAAATTGATGCAATTGTGGCATCAAATTATCCTGACTTTGAAATCTGTTGGTTCGGTCATATCGGTGATGGTAATTTGCACTTAAATATTCTAAAACCTGCAGATTTATCGAAAGATGAGTTCTTCGCTAAATGTCAGGTGGTGAATAAGTATGTGTTTGAAACTGTGAAAAAATATGATGGTTCAATCTCTGCGGAACATGGCGTAGGCATGACCAAAAAACCATATTTGGACTACACACGTACTGCGGAAGAAATCGAATATATGAAAGCGCTTAAAAAAGTATTCGATCCAAATGGTATCATGAACCCAGGTAAATTATTTGATCTTTAATATTTTAAAGTGAAATTTTAAACGCTCTTTCGGGAGCGTTTTTATATTTAAGTATTTAATATAAAATAAAGTTTTTATAAAAAATTAATAAAAACCAGATCAAGTCACAGTTTTAAAACAGTGTTAATGTGTTGAACATAGCATCATAAACACATGTTTTATTTTTTGGGGTCATTACAATGATTCGTTTATTGTCCATTTCTGCGCTGTGTTTGGCAGCATTTACGGGTTGTGCGACAACTGAAAAATTAGCCAGTAAAGTGAGTTTTGGGGGTTCTGAGACACCGATGCAACAGGTGATTAAAGCACAGCCATCAATTCTTAAAAATCAAAATAGTATGTCCGTGCGTCAAGTGTTTAATCGCGTGGAGAATCCAACCGCTGCACAAATTGCGGTGATTGACTCAAATTTACTGGATGATTCAGTGAGTGCGATTCGTACGGATTATATTTTTAAGCGTGTAGATAAAGCTTGGAAGTTACAAGAAACGAAAAAGAGTTATCAGTGCCAACGTGGCAATAATAAAAATTTCCAAACACAGCGATGTTCTTAATGTCGCAGTAGTGAAATACCTACGAGACATAGAGTTCTCGTAGGTAAATGTTATTTTCTATTTAAAATTTAGTACATACGTTGGAATAAACGTATTTCATCTGCTTTGGGTAATACATCGCCATAACCGAGTTCTTTGTATAATGCTGTAGCTTTTTTACGCCAAATCTGAGCTTGTTTAGCATCAGCTTTAAAGCCTTTTGCGCCATTTTCATATAAATTGACCAATAAAATGCCTGCAGTTGGATTACCTTGTTCGAGTGATTTTTTATAAAGCTCTGTGGCTTTTGCAGGATCAGCTTCAACTAAATATCCATGTTCATAATAGCGTGCCAAATCTAACAATGCCCGATCATGTCCAAGTGCAATGGCTTGGTTCAAATATTCTATGGATTTTTTCGGGTTATAAATGTCCCAGTCTTTTTGTGCATACAGTTCGGACAGTGTGTAAAAGGCATCTTTTTCTTTTTTGGCTGCTTTATGTTCTGCCATAAATAGCTCAGCTTCGTAGGTCAATTCATCAAATTTTTTCTTACTTTTTAACAGTCTTAAAACAGCGTGTTGTGCCGCAATATTCTCTTCATTGGCAGACATTTTATAATAGTCCATCGCATCTTCGATCGGTTGATTTAGAAATTTTTGATTTTCACTCATTTGCCCCATCATATAGGCAATAAAGCCTGTGGGATCAATTTGCATAGAATACAAATGATGGGCTTTTTTCCAATATTTTAAAGCTGTTTCTTGGTTTTTAGCTCGTCCTACACCATAGGTATAACTATATGCAAGATATGCCCAAAATGCAGCAGGATGATCTGCATTGCTAGGCTCGTCTGCAAAAAAACTAAAATAATCAATGGCATTTTTTTGTAGTCCAACATGACCGATTTGGTGGATGAATCGAATACCAAGTAATTCGAGTGCTTGAGAGCTTCCGAGTGCTGCTGCTTCATAGATCAAATCGTTGGCTTTGGCTTGGTCTTTTTTTACACTATCACCCAAATCATACTTTTGCGCTTCGAGGAGTTTTTTGTAGATCTTAATGTCATTTTCATCAGGTTCACGAATGTTTGCCATGTTACGAAATTTTTGTTTTTCTTCTTCGCTCATATTTGAGCTTGCTTCGATTTGCACTAAGTTGGCTTTGATTTGCTCGGCAAATAAGCGGTTTAAGGATTGATCATTTTCAGGGTCAATCAGGTAATTTTCCCATAGGGTTTGGTTAAATGAATCGATGCCATTGAGTTGGTGAAATTCAGCAAAGATCGGGGTATGTTGTATTTGCTTTTGTGTTGGATTTTTGACCGTGGGTATTGGATTTGCAAATATGTTTTGGATGGGTGCTAAAGACATTAAAATGGTGGTGCACAGGCTAAGGGTGAGAAGTAATTTTTTCATTTTTGGTTAAAATATATGATTGAATTTAGTTGAGTATTTATAGCAAAAATGGCTTATCTGTTGTGTTAAGTTGAGTAAGTTGTAGATGTTTCTAAAGTTTAAGTTTTCTTTTTGAAATGTGGAAAAGTGTCCTCATTAACATCTATCTGACGTGATACTTTTATTTGGGAAATAACAATAAATGAATATTTTGATTGTAGGTAACGGTTTTGATCTTTCGCACTATTTGCCGACAAAGTATGATCATTTTATGGTGGCAATGGATGCCATTGAAAATTGGGATGACTCTAAAGGTGATATGGGGTTTGATGATTTGTTTGGTTCGTTGTATGAGAAAGAGGATTATTTCTTTGGTTATACAAAAGCAATGTATCACACTGATGAAATAAAAATTTCGAGTGACCGAGTTAAAGAATTAAAAGAGCAATTGAAAGATAATGTTTGGTATCAGTATTTCTCAGATCATGTGCGAGAAGTGAAAACATGGATTGATTTTGAAATGAAAATTAAAGAAGCGCTACAAATTGTATTTAATTTCTTTGAGCAATTAGAACAACTTCAAAAAACTACTGATTTTTTCTAAAAAATTATCAAGCATAAGGAATATAGTACTGATAGTTCTCATGTTATTCTTAGGAAAAAAGAAAGTTACATATTAAGTTTATTAAATATTTTAATTGGTAATTTTTACATTCAAAAAGAAGGGTTTAATAGTGCAGGGCTAAATGTTTTACATCCTATCCAGATAGAACGCAATCAAAACTGGAATAATTCAAAATATGAGTTAAATAATAAATATATTTCTGAATTTAAGTCATATTGTGAATTTAATTTTCCAAAGGTTGTTTTTGATTTACAATGTAAATTAGATGACTTTATAGTTTTATTTGAAGGATATTTAATTATCTTAAAAAGATTGGATAATAAAAATAAATTAAATGATATTCATATTATGAATAATTTAAATTTATTAAAAATTTACTCATTTAATTATACAAAAACATCAGAAAAATTATATGGTTGTAGTAATATTGATTTTTTGCATGGGGATGTGGAGAAATCTAATATGGTATTGGGTGTATCCGATTTAGATAGAAGAATTTTAGAAAAATATAATTTTTATGGCTTTGTAAAATACCATCAAAAACTAATAAAAGAGACAAATTATAATTTTATTCTAGAAGATAATGAAGTGATGAATACAATAAAAAATGCACGGGGTGATTTTTATAAAGATGGTTATGATTTGAATATAATTATTTGGGGACATTCTTTAGATCAATCAGATGGGAATTATATTAAAGAAATTTTTTCTCTAAATGAAAAAGAAGAGCAAGTAAAAATTATAATTTATTTTTTTAATAAGGCAGCTTATTTTGATTTATTATCAAATCTTTTTTTAATTTTAGGAAATGATAAAGTTGAATTATGGATGAAAAAAGGTTGGCTTAAGTTTGAAAAAAATCCTGATATTGCCAAAATTAATGATATAAAACCTGTAGAACTACCTCAAACGTGAAAACAATGAACATCCAACAAGAAATCCAAAACCTATTCCAACACCGAGATGAACACCCACTGTTTTATATCGAAAGTGGCAGCCGTTTATGGGGCATGGCAAGCCCTGACAGCGATTACGATGTGCGTGGTTTTCATCTGCCATCCAAAACGCAATATTACGACTATCGCAAACACCGTGACCTGATCGAAATTATGGATGGCGATTTTGACTTTGTATCGTTTGATCTCAACAAAATGTTTGGGCTACTCGCCAAAAGCAATCCAACCGTTTTGGAATGGGTACGTGCGCATATTATCTATTTTAACCAATTCCCTGAATGGGAAAAATTTCGTGATGGTTTACTTCAGCGAATAGATTATAAAGCTTTGTATTACCATTACTTATCGCTTGCCAAAGGCGGGATGAATGTGATGCAAACAGCTGATAATTTTACCTATAAAAAAGTGTTTTATTCGATTCGTGGGCTGATGTCAGCCGAGCTTGCAACGCAAGAAATCATGCCTGAATTACTGATTACCACGTTATTTGAGCAGATTGATGCAAATGATCCACTGCGCCATTGGGCAGAAGATTATTTGGAAATTAAAAAACAGCAAAAAGAAAAGGCGCAAGTCCCTGAAACAGAACAGACGCAAATTTTAAAATTGTTGAATGATAAAATTGAAGCTTTGAATTTACGAACGATTGAATCGACCAACGATGTGGAAAAATTACAGCAATATTTAACTGAATATAGTTTGAGTTTAAAACAGCATTTTTATGGTTGATGCTTTAAAAACATCAATTAAAAAAGGAATCTAACACGAGGAAAAACCTTGCTTTTATCCATCGCAATGACACGATATTTTCAGTGGGAGATTTTCATCCTGTCAAAACCATATTTTCCCATCATGAATTGGGCAATACCGTTTCGCCATTTTTATTGCTTGATCATTTAGGACCGGGCATTTTAAAACCGACCAATTTGAGTAAAGGGGTGAGTGAGCATCCACATCGTGGTTTTGAAACCGTGACGATGATGTTTAAGGGTGAGCTTGAGCATCGGGATTCATCGGGTGGTGGTGGCATTATTGCTGAGGGCGATGTGCAATGGATGACCGCAGCATCAGGTGTGATTCATAAAGAAGTTTTTAGTGAAGCATTTTCCAAACAAGGCGGTGCATTTGAAATTGTACAGCTTTGGATCAATTTACCTGCCAAAGATAAATTAAATCCTGCACGTTATCAAAGTCTTAAAAAAGAAAATATTCCTGTGATTCATCTTGAAAATGATGCAGGCACAGTACGGGTGATCGCAGGGCAATATGCAGATCAGCAGGGCATTGCCAAAACCCATACGCCCATCACAGTTTTAGATATAAATTTATGCGCAGGGCAAACTGCAATTTTTCCTGCTAATGAGGGCGATAGTACTTTAATCTATCTACGCACAGGCAGACTGCAATTTAATGCTACGGATGAAGAGTTAAGTAACGAAATTTTAGAAGATCAAGCACTTGCAGTCATGTCGAGTCATGGTGAAAATGTGCAAGTGACAGCAATAAAAGACAGTCAATTTTTATTACTTTCTGCAGCACCTTTAAATGAACCGATCAATGCCAAAGGTTTTTTTGTAATGAATACTTACACAGAAATTTTACAAGCGTATGATGACTTAAAAGCAGGAAAATTTATTCAAAAGGTACAGACTGAATAAATCATTTTCTAAAAATGTGTATGTAAAATTGTGAATTTTTACTCGTCACTATCATGAAATTTTGTTAAGCTATATCTAACCAATAAAGATAATCGCTTTGTTGCGTGTATTTTCTATATTAAAAAATCTTTTAGACACCTTGTGAATACGGTGTTTCTCATCGTGATTTCTCACGAAATTTCCAACTCAATATTTATCTCTCGATGCCAATCATCGGACTGGACTGTGCTTGTCTTGTCGGAGGGAGTTGGCATTTAACTGTATAAAATGATTTACAGGCGCAATCATGCAAAATACTCAAACAACAACATTGAGCCGTGCCACTTTTATGTTTCCTTTGGCATTGGTTCTGTTTGAATTTTCAGTCTATATCGGAAATGATTTAGTGCAACCTGCGATGCTTGCGATTACCAAAGAGTTTGCTGTGAGCAGTGCGTGGGCACCATCTTCCATGTCTTTTTATTTGTTGGGTGGCGCGTGTGTGGCATGGCTATTGGGTCCTTTGTCAGACCGTTTAGGACGAAAAAAAGTCCTGTTGGCAGGTGTGATTTTCTTTGTAGTGACCTGCTTACTAATTTTATTGACTCACAATATCGAAAGCTTTTTGGCACTGCGGTTTTTACAAGGTTTTGGTTTGTCTGTGATCAGTGCAGTGGGCTATGCGGCGATTCAGGAAAGTTTTGCAGAGCGAGATGCGATTAAAGTCATGGCGCTCATGGCAAATATTTCCTTACTTGCACCGTTGATCGGTCCTGTGGTTGGTGCATTTTTGATTGATCATGTCTCTTGGCATTGGGGCTTTATTGGGATTGCATTTTTGGCATTTCTGAGTTGGTTTGGTCTGAAAGCCAAAATGCCTGAGCCAAAGGCTAGCATTCCAAAGCAACCTTTAAGTTATATTTGGGATGATTATAAAAAAGTCCTGAAAAATAAAACCTTTATGGGGATGACTTTAGGTTTGCCCATGGTCGCAATGCCACTGATGTTATGGATCGCACTTTCTCCTGTGATGTTGGTGGAAGAATTGGGCTTGAGCAGCCTGCAATATGGCTTGGCACAATTTCCTGTTTTGGGCGGTTTGATCCTTGGCAATATTGTCCTGATCAAGATCGTAGATCGGTTAGCGTTGGGTAAGACTGTCTTGATCGGTTTACCTTTGATGTTGCTTGGCACAGCCATTCTAATCGTGGGTGTAATTTGGCGAGAGTATTTTCTCTACTGTGTCATTCTTGGTATGACTTTGGTCAGTTTTGGCGAGGGTATTAGCTTCTCGGTATTATACCGTTTTGCTTTGATGTCATCGGATATTTCTAAAGGTACGGTGGCAGCTGCGGTTTCAGTGTTGATGATGTTTATCTTTTTCTTTGTCATCGAATTGATTCGGATGTTATACGCGCAATTTCATCTGTGGGCGTATGCGTTATCGTGCTTTGCCTTGATTGCGTTGTGGTTCACTATACCTCGTGGCTTGTTAAAAGGAATTATGCAACAACGTCAAGCAAGGGGAGAGTTTTAACTGCCCTAACCCCTCCTGTAAGGAGGGGGAGCTTTGAAATGAAGATCTCAAATGTATGTTACTGCGCTAATTTTTTGAGTTTATGATCAAAAACGAAAGGACCAAAAGGTAAAATAGAAGCAATCAGTCCTAAAATAAATATTTTAATAGACCACTTTTGTTTTTCACAGACCACAAATAAAACTACTAAAAATAAAATAAAAAGTACACCATGACCCATACCGACATATTTAACTAAAATAGGATTATCAAACATGTATTTCATTGGCATCGCAATGAATAATAACAATAAAAATGAAATGCCTTCTAAGAAACCGATTATGCGTAGCGTTTTGATGTTCATGGTCACTGGATGAAATGAGAATGAATATTGAGTGTAACTGAATCAACATAGAAAGCAAATTGAAAGTTGAAACACGAAATATTTAACTATTTGAAAATATTTAAAATAATCAATGATTAGGGCTAAAAAATCTATAAAGATATTGTTTTAGAGAGAAAGTTTAATTGTATCCGAGTAAAAGTCTAAGTCACAAAATTAAAGAATTTTTTAATCAGAAATCATATTTTGGGGATAACTTTTTGAGAACTGTGAATAAATATAGACTTATCCACAGTTCGAGTATTTTTTGTATTTTAAAGTATTAGATCACACCACAAGCAATTCGGTCACCACCACCACCTAATGGTTTTGGATGATCAGAATAGTTATCACCACCTGCATGTACCATTATTGCTAAGCCTTGGATATCATTCAGTTTTAAACGTGGTGCATAGACTGTAGTTTTAGCGTTACCTTCAGTGTCAACATTTAACACAGGCAAATCGCCTAAATGCCCATCATTGGGTGTGCCATGACCTGGGGCTTGATTTGGATTAAAGTGTCCACCTGCAGCCAATGCAGCGCCCATTTTTCCATCTTTTTCAGCAGGTTCACATGAGCCCTTTTCATGAATGTGGAAGCCATGAAAGCCAGAAGGTAGCTGCGTGAGATTGGTTGAAATTTTTAAGCCTTGTGCGCTGTCTGCTAGCTGAATTGTACCAATTTTTTCACCAATCCCTGTTGCACTGACTGCATGTACATCTACAGTTTCATGTGCTGTATTTTTTGCAGTATGGGACGTAGTTGTACAAGCAACTGTTGTAAAACCAAGCAATACAGAGAGTGCTGTGAATTTTAAAATTTGATGAGATAACATGTTTAACCTATACATTGTTGTTTATTTTATTATTCAAACAAACAACAATGTATTGCACAGTGGGAAATAAGTGTTTGAATGTAAATATTTATAAATGAAAATAGTTACTTTGGTGCTTTGAAATCATTGTTTTCGATGTCATAGGCCATGGTTGCATCAGGTACTTGTTGTGCTTCACTGGTTTCATGCAACCATTCACGCCAAATTGCCAATAAAATCGCTAAAATCACAGGGCCGATAAATAAGCCGACTAAACCAAAACTGGCTAAACCGCCCAAAACGCCAAACATGATCAGCAAAAATGGAATCTGAGTTGCCCCTGAGATAACCAGTGGACGAATCACATTATCGGCTGTACTGACAATACATACCCCCCATGCCATCACCCCAATCGCTTCTATGGTCATCCCTTTAGAGAATAACCACAGCGATACTGCACCGTAGGCAAGTGGCGGACCAAATGGAATGAGTGCCATTAAAAAAGTTACAATGGTGAGTACCATTGGATTTGGCGCACCTGCGACAAAATAGCTCACACCAGCAAGCAGAGATTGTGCAACAGCCGTTAAGCCCACACCATATACCACAGCTCGTGTGGTTTCTGAAATCGTATCCAGATAATGATGCACACGAGGACCGATCACCATTTCTAAAGCTTTGCTGACTTGATGTAAAATGGTTTGCCCATCACGATAAAAAAAGAACAAAGACATAATCGCAAAACATAGTTTGATAAGGTTCTTGGAAATTTCGCTTAGAACAAATTTACCGTAATTTAAATGTCCTTGAATCCAGATGCCGATATTTTGAGAAATACTGCTTGGATTTTGATTGATCTCATGAACGATACGAGAAATTTCTTTGCCAATAATCGGCAGTTGGCGCAAGAAGTCAGGTACATCTAAATGTCCTGAAGCCAACTGGCGTTGCAAATCAAAATATAAATTACGACCTTCATGTTGCAACATGAAAATGCCAAAAATCAAAGGAATACCAATCACCAAAACCACCATGGTGATCATGATAGAGGCACTTAATGTCGGACGATGCTCCCCACACATTCTTAAAATGCGTTTATACAATGGCCATGTCATATAGGCGATAATACACGCCCAAAGTACAGGGACAATGAAATATTTGATAATATCAAATCCTAAAAAAATCAGGATAAATAATAAGCCAAATAATAAAATACGCTGTAATGTAGAAGTGAAGTCAGACACTAATTTCTCAAATTAAACGAATTATCGAGGCATTCATATTAACTGAAAAATAGCGTCAAGCAATG
The DNA here is from genome assembly GCF_001704615.3 of Acinetobacter defluvii. NCBI lineage: Bacteria > Pseudomonadati > Pseudomonadota > Gammaproteobacteria > Moraxellales > Moraxellaceae > Acinetobacter > Acinetobacter defluvii. The sequence goes on along the minus strand of NZ_CP029397.2, from coordinate 3,057,556 downwards.
TAAAAACATGCGCTACTTATCATTTTTTAACAGTGAGCTTAGAACCAATCGCTTGGGTCATCAATCAAAGCATCTAGCAAAGGTTGCCACTGCATTTGGATTTGGACGAAGTTTTTTTGATGCTTATCAAAGATAGATAAACCTTGCATCGCCAGTTGCCCATACGCACTGCGTTCTGAAATCCAAGCAATAGGTTGTTGTTCTATTTTTTCAAAAAATTGTTGAATGTCTTTAGCGCTTGAACTGTTGGCTTTCACTCGGTTTGCCAGCAATAAAATGTCCACTTTACCTTTACGGATACGTTTAATTTCTTGAATATGTTTTAAGAAACGTTTGGTGCTGTCGATATCAAAAAAAGAAGGCTGTAAAGGCGTGACGATCGCATGACATTCACTGATCAATTGTTCTGCATGTGCGCCAGTCAGTGCGCCAGGTGCATCAATAATTAAATATTCTAAATTTTTAGGTGCATCACCGATCGATTTTTCATGTCGCCAATCTAAACTTTGAATGTCATTGGCATCATTTGGTCGTTGTTTTAACCACTGCAAAGCGGATTTTTGATTGTCTGCATCGGCAAGTGCCACACTATAGCCTTTTTGTGCAAGCGCAGATGCAAGCGTAATTGCAGTAATGGTTTTTCCGCAGCCACCTTTTTGATTTGCAATGAGAATTGTTTTCATAGTTTTTAATTGATTCACCAAGCCCGTCCTATCACTAGCTTAGCATTATTTTTTAAGCCATAGGTTACAGATGACAAAAGTCTTAGACTTGTTTACATTGAAAATTAGTTTAGAAAACTTAGGCTTAATTTTAAACCTAGGGCAACAAAAAAATAGGAATCAATTATGTCGCTGTGGATGGCAATGCTGATCGGGGCATGTATAGGCATTGTTTTAACGACATGGGTGTTATCAAGCACACGTAATGGCAAAATCAAAGCAGAATATGAACGTTATATTGCCGAGTTAGAGTTAGAACACCAACAAGCTTTGGCTACAGCAAAAAAGCGTAGTGTCAATAGTAGTCGTGCCGTTTTAAAAGGCAAAATGGCAGAGCAATTAGCACCAATCATGCCCCAGTTTCAATACCTACCGAGTGATGCCAAATTTTTGGGTGATCCGATAGATTATGTGGTTTTTGATGGTTATACCGAGTTCCGTGATGATGGGGGAGCTGCTGAAAATATTGAAATTGTTTTAATTGATATTAAGAGTGGAGGCGCACGCTTAAGCAAAGGACAACAAGCCATTGCTCAAGCGATTCGTGAAGGTCGAGTTCGTTTTGAAACGATTCGGATTGATTTTGAGGATGGCTAAACTTTTTGGACACGTGCCATAAACATACGTCGCCCAACTTTGGGGAGCTCTTCTGCATCAAAATAATATTTTTCTAAAAACTTAAAATTGGCATTCGACAAATACAATTCAATATTACGGTTTAAATGACATCCATCGGCAATGACTTTTTGTACAGGAGTTAAAATATTTTGTAGTTTTTTGAGCTTTTCATTGTCATGATATTGCACATGTTCGACCAAATGTAGCGTACCTTCAGGTTTTAAAACCCGATGAATTTCAGCTAAGGCTTGTTCTAAATGGGCAATGCTACACATCGTCCATGTACTCACAATATTGTCCAAAGAATTATCTGCAAAAGGCAGTTTTTCTGCACTGGCTTGAATGTGTTGTACATGAAAAGGGGTATTTAAAACATTTTTTTGTGCTAATTGATAAATATCTGCATTCGGTTCTAAGGCAATCAGTTGTTCAACCTGATAAAAAGGTAAGTTTAATCCTGTCCCAAAACCAATTTCTAGTGCACTTCCATGTACTTTTCTTAACAGCTCCGCACGCGCTTGCATCATGCTTGGTGTTTTCATAACTTGATTAAGTAAATGCGGAAATATCCGTTGTTGGTAAAATTTATAAATCATCATTTTGTCGCAGTTTTATTTATTCAAAAATATTCTAACGAGAATATCAGCATAATGAGAAGACAAAAAAGCCACGAAGTTTCTATATTTTGTTACCCAAAATTGATTTTATTTTAATTTCCATCATGGATACTGCTTTATAGTTGATTCAATCGTGACGTAGGAGACTTAGATGACACGAAATTTAGTATGTGCTGTGGCATTGGCAGTATGTTCATTTCAAGTCAATGCGTCACAATCTGCGGAATATAATATTGCCAATGGTTTAGCCCCGATTATTAAAGATCAAAAAATTTCAGTACTTGAGCCATTTCATGGTGAGTTTCGAATTTTAGGCTCGAAAGAATATCGGGATGATGAACAAGCGAAATTCTCCCCCATTGATTATGCCGTGACACGCGGTATTTTTACTGAACCTGAAATTGCACGCCAAATCTCGATTAATCAATATGATCGGTTTTTAAACTGGAAAATGGCACGTCCACCTGTACCGCCAAAATTGGCAACACAAATGGTGAGTAATATGCACATCATTCCTGCTAATCCAAAAATTGCGCAGCAAATCAAAAAAGTTAAACGGGGGGATTTGGTACGTTTAACAGGTGATCTGGTACAAATCAATGATAAGGATTTGGTGTGGAAGTCTGCGCTAGATTGGAACGGGGTTGGCGATGGTGCTTGTAAGTTAATTCGAGTTGATTCGATCCAATGGGTTGAAAAACAAAATATTTAAATTATTTCCTTATTTTATGAGGAAATAATTTACAGCAATTTTAATTTTCCTTGGCATGTTAAGGCATTGAGGGAAAATATTTTAATAGATGTTTGGCATACTTATAAAATAATGGTGCTACATCATGAAAAAGAGTTAAGTTTATGAAAGGTTTTTGGGGTGTTGCAGCTTTGCTGACGGGGATGATCTTAACGGGCTGTCAAAGTAGTAGTCCGACCATCGATGGTCAAACACATCAATATTCAGTAAAGCAACATTGTCCAGCATTGATGGAAATGAAAGTGGGGGAAATTGTCGAATTCTCTGCGCCTGAAAATCCAAGTACAGGTTATCAGTGGCAGCTTTTACAACCTTTAAAGAATTTTAAAATTGAAGAAACCTATTTGCAAAATGATGCTGAAGAAGGTGCTGTCGGTGTGGGCGGTACAAAAGTTTTTCGTTTTACTGCATTACAAGCAGGGCATGATTATATCGAGTTGGTACATATACGTCCGTGGGAATCTAGCAAGCAACCTGACCAACAATGGCAATGTCGTATTCGGATTTCTTAATATTAAACTAATAATATGGAATGCGAGCAATCTGCAAAGATTGGAGTTTATCTCGCAATCTTTGCTTAAGAAAAATTAAAACTTATTTTGTGGTCTTGGTTTTCCAATGATCCAATTGTGCTTCCGCAGTGAGTAAGTCACTCATTCCACGTACAGATTCAGTAGGACTATTCTCCTCAGCATTTGTTGTGGTTTTACTGTCAAAAGCTTTGGCTTGGTTTTCCCAGTATTGATAAAGTAAACCTTGAATATAACGTCCTTGTTCAGTCTTTAAATCTAACTCTTTCAACATATTTAAAGCAGATTGGATGCTGTCACGTTTACGTTGTTGGTCGATTTCTTCGGTAAGAGTTCCTTCTTTATCCATTTTTTCTAAATCAGCTTCAAGGGCTTCATTCATGGCATCAAACTTTTCTTGATACTCCTCCAGTAAGGTAATATCGGCTGCATCTTGTGCTGTGCTTGGGAAGTTTTGAATTGGCTTGGTTTTTAGTTCTTTCATCACCGTCTCAGAACTTTGTTCGGTCTTTTCCGTAGGTTTGCTGTCGTTTTGAGAAGAACATGCACTGAACAAAGCAACACTGGTCAATACAGTAATATAGGTCAAAGGACGAAATAATAGATGCATAAAGATGAAGCTCCTTCACATTTTATGGTTTTAATTTTTGGAAGTGGTAAGCATAAGTGATGTAAGGAAAATCAATCACATCATGGGCATGCTTACCTGTGTGTTCAAAAACAATTTGCTCAAATTGCTGTTTTAAGTGTTGCTGCTGTGTGGGAGGCATTGCAGCAATAAAGCTTGTAGACAATAACCGTTTACTTACTACATTTTCAACCGTTCCTGTTTGTATTTGTGAAAATAATTGTAGACTGACAAATTCAAACAAAAACTGATGTTCAAATACCTGTTTCCATTGTTCATTATGAAAACGTGGTGTATCACCTTCAAAAGGTGCGATCAAATCTGCTAAGGCTTTGACCCACGGTACATTTTCATCACGTTGATTCCAAACTAAACCTAAATGTCCCTCAGGTTTGAGGATGCGGTCAATCTCATTTAGGGTGTCGATATTGGCAAACCAATGAAAAGACTGGGCACATAACACCGCATCAACACTTTGTGCGGCGAGGTCGATTTGGTCGCTTTTATTGTGTAAGGTTTTGACATCGGGATATTGCAGCTGTAATTGCATGAGCATTTCTGCAACAGGTTCAACTGCAATAATATGCTGAGTGACGTGTTGGAGATAAGGTAAAAATTTGCCTGTCCCTGCACCCAGATCGACAGCGATGGCTTTGCTTTGTAATTTCAGTTCATCTATTAGCCAATTAATGATTTCAGATGGATAGTTTGGACGAACTTGTTGATATAGTTCAGCGGCAGAGCTGAAGCCTTTTTGTGCGGCAGGATGTAAAGATTGTGTCATATTTTGCGCTTTTTTATCTGTGCAGACACGATAAAATATGACACCTGATACGATGAATAGGCAAGTTATCTATTTATTTAATTTTAACGAAAGATAAGAGAGCCGTTTTTCGGTATTGCAATGGACAAGCAAATCATTTTTGAAGACGATCATATTCGCGCAATTTATTTACAAGGCACCACTGACACGTTGGTATTGTCATTTGGTGATTTGATTACACGTGCCAAAGGTTTGTCTATTAATGCTGAAAAATCATTAATGAAATATGACTATAGCGTGGTTGGCATCATGCCAAAACAAAAGTCATGGTTTCCTGCATCCAGCATGTTGGCTTTACTAGAACAGTTACAACCGATTTTAAAACAATTTAAAAAAATAGTCGGTTATGGTGGTTCGATGGGCGGCTATGCTGCAATTAAATATTCAAAACCTTTACAGATGACCCGTGTCGTGGCAATGGTGCCACAATATTCAATTGATCCAAATGAAGTGGAAGACAAACGTTATACGGACTTCTATGATGCAACTTTAAATGCTGATATGCGTATTCAAGCCCACGATATCGTGGCAGACTGTGAATACATCATTGTCTATGATCCATATTTTGAAAATGACAAAGAGCATTATTTAAAAATTAAACCCCTGATTCCCCAGTTACATACCTTACATTTGCCCTATACAGGACATGATGCGATCGCTGTGTTGGCAAACTCAGCTTTATTGCATGATTTTATTGAATATCCTTATGATCAGACTTATTTTTATAAGCAAATTCGTGACGTTAAAAAGAACAGCAAATTTTATTATCGTAGTGTGATTGCGCATTTGCTTGGCACACATAACGAAGCTTTAGGTAAAATTTTAAAAGGTATTGATTTACAACTGGATAGTACTTTTTTGGATGCCAATTTAAAGCAGACCATTACCCGCATTTTATTGACCAATAAACGAGTTGATGAACAAGACTTACAAAAATTGGGTATTCAGGTCAATTTAGCTTTTGAAGAAAAAACTCAACTGCAAGACTGTTTTGGCAATATCATCGTCTTTAATGTGATTACCCAAAAACTAGAAAGTTATAGTCAGCAAGTTATTGATGTAAATGGTAAATATATTATTCCATTAAATGTTGAACACAGTGGTTTGGTGGAAATCGAAGTGAAGAAACAGACCTATTTGATCTGCATGAATGACCGCCGTGTCACCAAACTGTTTAAGCGTGAAGATGCATTGTCGATGGACATGAATCCGATTGTCATTAAAAAATGTACAGATTTTTATGTGCTGAGCTATAAAAATTTATATATGCGTTGTGACGCATCAGGCAATTGCTATTTTGATGCTGAAAGTGTGCAAGACACTGAAAAATTTACTGTGGTTTAATGGCATTTTTTTAATTCAGTGCGTGAAAATAAGCTGAGATACTCCTGAAAATCAGCCCGTGTTTTTGCAGTTTTAGGGTCAAGTTCAATCCGTTTTTGTAGAGATTTAAACTTGCCTTGATTGTCAGATAAATTACTTAAACCGCCATCAGAATAGGTGTATTCATAACGTGCAGCATAATTTAGCTGCTGTTGTTGAAACAGGTAGTTTTCTTTGACCTGACCAAGCTCACCATAAAATTGTGCTTCGATTTTACAGCCGTGTTTGAGTTTAGATAGTCGTAAAGTATTCCCTTCTGTAGAAGGGTATTGTTCAATATTTTCAAATGTTTGTAGCGTGGTGTCGGAATAGCATAAGCGACTAAATATAATCAGTAAAATGCCACCAAGCCGCAATTGCAGTTTTGGAAAAGCAGGCAAATTGAACATTTTCAAATACTCCTAAAATTTAAAGTTCAAATATGTTGGAAATGCTGCAAAAAAACAAATTTAGTCAAGATAATCAGGAAAAACGTTGATCTCTAAGATACTGTGCTATATTCAAAAATATTCATTTAATTTCTTATTTTAATTTCAATAAGTTCTAAATGAAAAAATAAATCATGGTCTGACATAGATCAGCGCAGTCAGGGAAAGACTTTTTATATCAAGCATTAGATTGTTGATATTAAAAAATGCAAATACAAATAAATAAGGGTAAAACATGATTAAGGCACAGGCGACTTCTGTTCTCAAAAAAATAAGAAAAAAAGCGGCACAGCCAAAACAAGAACGCACACAAAAGCGTATGCAGATGGTGATTCAAACCACGCAAGAACTTTTATTAGCCGTTGGAATTGAGCGTATTTCGATTCCTGAAATTGCCAATGCAGCAGGGATTCCTCGTACCAGTATTTATCAGTTTTTCCCTACAAAATATGATTTGTTACGTCATATCGCATTGATTCACTTAAATGTGCTTGTGACAAGAATTGGGCAAGCTGCCATCGAGGTTTTAACTGAAAATCCGAAAGCAAACATCGATGAATATGCTAAAAAGCTGTCAGCCAGTATGATCCGAACCACTGCAGATTTTTTTAATGCATCTGAAGTGGCGAGTTTAATTATTTTAAGTGGACCATTCACGCGTCAAGCGTATATGGAATACCAAGTTGAACTGAAAAAGGTCAGTGCAAGTGTACGTAAAGCCTTAGAAATGATTGATGTGGATAGTTATGTACCGCAGCAACCCGATGCGCTGACGATCCTCATGGAGCTGGTATTTACGTGTATGAAACATGGGTATTACACAGAGAATTATATTTCTGAGAAAATTATTCAAGAAGCTTATCGAATTGCGATTAGTTATTTATTTACGCTGAAAAATGATGCCTATGTGTTGGCAGAGGATTTACCGCAATAACATGACATATCCTTTTGCTCAGAGAATCTTTTACTTAGAGAGTCTTTTGCGTAAGCAATTATGCTAACGTAAATACATTATTCTGTTACTTTAGCCAAGAATGCTATGAAAGGTGTATTTTTAGATTACGCATCACTCGACAAGAATGATTTAGACTTTAAAGAATTAAAATCATATTTTGATGCGTTTGATTTATATTCTTCAACTGCTCCTGAGCAAGTGCTGGCGCGAATCCAAGATGTAGAGGTAGTGATCAGCAATAAAGTAGTATTAAATGCTGAACACATTCAACAAGCGAAACATTTAAAATTAATTCTGATTTCTGCCACAGGCACCAATAATGTAGACCTTGTGCAAGCCAAACAACAGGGCGTTGTGGTGTGTAATTGTCAGGGCTATGGTACTTCGGCTGTGGCGCAACATACGATTGCATTGATGCTAGCGCTAGCAACCTCGCTATGCAAATACGAGCAAGCCGTCAAACAAGGTGAGTGGAATAAATCCCCGATTTTCTGTTTGTTGGATTTTCCGATTATAGAATTGGCAGGTAAAACCTTAGGAATTATTGGCTATGGAGAATTAGGCAAAGCCGTTGCAAAATTAGCCAAAGCGTTTGATATGAAGGTACTTATCGGTGCATTGCCCAATCGCCCACATGATGATGAACGTGTACCATTGCAAGAGTTACTGCCACAAGTTGACTTTTTAACTTTGCATTGTCCATTAACCACAGAAACAGAAAACCTGATCGGTGAAGCGCAACTGCTTGCTATGAAAAACTCTGCTTTTCTGATCAACTGTGCCCGCGGTGGAATCGTAAATGAATCTGCTTTGGCAAATGCCCTCAGACAAGGGCTAATCGCAGGCGCAGCGACCGATGTATTGACGGTTGAACCACCAAAACAAGGCAATGTTTTATTGGCAGATGATATTCCAAACTTAATCATTACCCCACATAGTGCATGGGGCAGTGTCGATGCTAGACAACGGATTGTTAGTCAAATGACAGAAAATTTAAAAGCATTTAAACAGGGAAATGTGATTCGCCAAGTGAATTGATGTCGTAATTATCAAGACATCATATAAAAAATCCCTCAATATATGAGGGATTTAACAGCATTCAAAATAGATTGCTAAAAATTAAGCACCAGCTTTTGTGGTCTATTCAGCAGGTTTTGCTTGTTCGCCACGGAAGAAATTTTTAGTTTTTTCCCATGTTCTAGAGAAGAATCCTTGTGTTTTTTCGGACTGTTCTTTTGCAAACTCTTTGCCTTGTTCGGCTTTATCTGCAACAAAATCTTTTGCTTCTACGGATTTTTCAACAACAACATCTTTCGCATGCGCAGTTGAATCTACCACAGCATCTTTTGCTTCAGTAGTTTTTTCAACTGTCACATCTTTAGCGTGTGTGATTTTATCTTTTGCAATGTCTTTCGTTTCACCAGTTTTTGCAACTACAGCGTCTTTTGCTTCAGTGGTTTTTTCAACTGTCACATCTTTGGCATGTGTAATTTTATCCTTTGCAATGTCTTTGCTTTCTACAGTTTTATTGACCACCGCATCTTTTGCTTCAGTCGTTTTTGTAACCGCTGTGTCTTTAGCCTGTTCTGCATTTACTTTTACATCTTGCGTAATTGTATGGGTTGCAGTCGTTGCTTCAGCAAAAACAGATGTACAAGTTAAAATACTTGCAGTGATGATCGTTGTTTTTATGGTTTTCATGAAATGACATTCCTCAAAGTGAGGAGTACCGTATTGTACCCCAATAATAAGGCGGCAATATTAAAACGATGATTTTAATAAATGTGTAAATGAGATGAAAACAATACAGCTTAGCTACAACAAAGCGACAAAGGACATATTAAAAGAAAGCGTATTTTACTTTTAGATTAGTTTAATAATTTCAATTACTTATTTTGGTAGTGTATTATTTTAAATGTATTTATTATTTACATTTTATTACAATATGGTTGGAATATCAGCAGTGAATAAATGGTCTTTAATACTGATCACTTTGGTTCTGTCGAAAAGTAAAGTGTAGCTTAAATGAATAATTCATTGGGCTTTATTGAAAGTTTAGATAAAGCCCAAAGCTGTCTTGTTATTATTGGGGAATATCTTCTTTGACTGCTGTAGATGGGGTGGCTGCATCATCAGAGGATTGGGGTAATGGAAGAGATTTGAGTGAAATTTCAGGTTCTTCTGGTGCAGCAACATTCTGTTGGGTTGGATCAATTACACTCGCTGTAGTGTTTGTGGGTGCTGGTAATGTTGTTGCTTGTACAGTTGAGTGGTTTGGCACAGGTGTTGGTGGGGCTTGCGGTACAGTGGTTACAGGTGACGGTTGACTTAAACTGCCACGTTCTATCGGTACGCTGCCTTTGTTGGTTCCCACTATAACATCTCGTGTATTATTTGCAGTTTCTGCGACTTTGTTGACACCTCGTTGTAAGCTTGCTTTGGCACGTTCGCTTTGTTCTTCAGTATAAGTTTTTGTTTCTTCCCAAGCATTGTCAACTTTCGGTTTGATTTTCTCGATACCACGTTCAGTTGCAGCACCCACACGTTCTGCGGTATTTTGAACTTTTTCACCTGTTTTATGTGCAAGTACTTTGAAAATATTAGGATTATCACCATAAGGTGGTGGTGTTTTTGTTTCTGTGGTGGTTTGGGCATAAACGGAAGATGTTGCTAAAATGGCAACCGCAATAGGTAGTATTTTAATACTTTTCATTTTAATCATTCCCTCATAGGCGTGGGTAAATTTGGCACTTGTCAGCATGATACTGTTAAAAAACCTTATGCATGGCTTTTGTTAGCAAAGTCATACACAGGAAAAACAAAGTTGTTATACAGTCTACATCAACAAGAATAGCGTAGTCAGACGAAATTTATAAAAATGAAATACTTAAAATTATTGGCATGCACTTTTGCTTTTATATTTCTACAACCAAGTTTTGCATGTGGGTGTGGTGATGAATTTAGCAATGGTGGTATTTCAGGAATTGTTGTGTTTGGCTTGGTTGTTTTTAGTTTTTTTATTCCACTAATTTATGTACTTGCAAAATTTAAAGCTTATCGAATCTTAGCTAAGATATTGTTTATAATCTATATTTTTTATTTACGATCATTGAAGGCTTATATATTTTAGTGGGAAATTCGGAAGTAATATTCCTATTCCCATGATCCATACTGTTTCCATAGATACGATCGCAATAATAAGTTGTGTTTTAATCCTTTTATTATGGATTTTTCCTGCAATTTATACCTATAGAAAAAGTAAACTTTTGAAGTGAAAAATCACCATTGAGTCACAGCATCCCAAAGTACATCAAAATACAAAGGGATGAATTGTGCCTATTGAATTACTGGCATTTTGCTAAGTTCGTGGCTTTAAAGTTCTTTTTGAGTGAGTCAAAGTTTTTGAGCTTTTCTGCATCTTGGATATCAAAAATGGTTTGTTTCTTTTCTACTTCTGCATCGACATCTGAAAATGCGGAAATGAGTTGATCGCCCTTAAAGATCCAGTGTTCTGTGGCTTTGCCAGTTTCAAAGTTGCCAGTAAATTCAATCACGCAGTTATCACGTTGTTTGATCAAACGGGCAAGGTTGTGTTTAGTTGCTGGTTCAGCAGAGATGTTTTTGTGCTGTTCGAGGACAATAGGGGCGTTGGGGTTTGTAGGTGTAGTTGAGCAAGCGGTGAGAGCTGTAGTTAAGATTGTGAATACTAAAATTTGTGTTTTGATCATAAGATTCTTCTTTAAACTTTTGATTTGGAATAATTCCAAATGTAGATTTAATACATATTACTATGTTAAGTGATAAGTCCAGAACAGCCAATACGATCTCCACTTAAATAATATGCACCTTTGTAATTTAAAATATTAAGTAAATAAAGTCGAAGTAAGTCACTGACATTTTGTAAATCTTCCACAGCTTGTTTACTGTAATTAGGATCTCCTAAAGGTAATAGAATACCTTCATGAATCATTTTATTACGTTTATCCAAAGTTGCTTTAATCTGAGAATCTTCTTTGGATAATCCTATTTCTTGAAACATTCTTTTTGTCATTTCAGCTGTGCCACATTTACCATATTTTTTATGACGATATCTCTTTCTTGTCTTATGATTAATTGTCTCATATTCTTCTAAATGTTGAGGCTCATTTTCTAAATCAGGAAAACTAGGATGAAAGAGATGGATCCGTAAATTTGAACAACTCCTATAAGTGATATTCTGCTCCTCAAATGATGTTATAAACATCAATATATGGAGTATTTTATGGCACGTAGACCAAGAAGAAATCATTCAAATGATTTTAAAGCTAAGGTAGCACTTGCTGCGATTAAAGCAGAAAAAACACTTGCTGAATTGAGTGCTGAGTTTGATGTTCATCAAAACCAAATTATTGACTGGAAAAATCAATTGATCTCAGCTTCCTCGCAAGCTTTCGATCAATCAAAAGCTCCAACAGAACCACCCATCGATCTAAAAAAACTACATGCAAAAATCGGTGAGCAGGCATTAGAAATTGATTTTTTAGAAGGTGTGTTGAAGAAACTGGGCCGCTTCAACCACAAAAGTTAATCGACGACTCACTTCAGATTTCAGTATCTAAGCAAGCTAAGCTGCTGAAAGTCTCCCGTGGTTGTTATTACTATCGCCCAAAACCTGTGAGTGCATCAGATCTGAAGCTGATGCGATGTATTGATGAATTACATATGCAATATCCTTTTGCAGGCAGTCGTATGATGCGTGATTTGTTGAATCGTCAAGGACATCATATAGGACGACGTCATACACGTACTTTAATGAAGAAAATGGGTATTCAGGCGTTATATTGCAAACCAAATTTAAGCCAGGCTAATCAAGCTCACCGTAAATATCCATATCTGCTCAAAGGGTTGGCTATTCAGCGCAGTAATCAAGTGTGGTCTACGGATATAACGTATATCCCTATGGCAAAAGGCTTTGTTTATTTATGTGCTGTGATTGATTGGCATAGCCGCAAGGTACTTGCGCATAGGGTATCGATTAGTATGGAGGTGGATTTTTGTATTTCGGCTTTAAATGAAGCAATTGAAAAATATGGTCGACCTGAAATATTTAATACAGACCAAGGCAGCCAGTTTACCAGTGATGCATTTATTGATGTATTGAAATCAAATGGCATTCAAATCAGTATGGATGGTAAAGGTCGATGGGTAGATAATGTGATGGTTGAACGATTATGGCGGAGCGTTAAATATGAAGAGGTGTATCTCAAAGCTTATAGCAGTGTCACAGATGCGAAAAAGCAATTAAGTGCATATTTTGAGTTTTATAATTTGAAACGACCTCATTCGAGTCTAGACAAAATGACACCAAATGAGTTTTACTATGATCAGCTACCCCAACAAAACAAGGTGGCTTAACTAGAGCGGAATATCACTTATAAATACGCTTTTAGTTGTTCAAACAAGTGGGACCACCTCTTGAATATAATCACGCTCTTTTTCCTTTTTTATAAATCCATTATGAATGGCAAACGTATGTTTCAGATTTTCAATTAATACATAATGTAGAATTAGTTTGGCTTCTGATGCTAATGAATCACGATTTGATTCGCATATATAACCAATAACAACTGTTAGCTGTCTTGATAATTTTAACTTTTTAAATGTGGGATAAGTTTGTTCAATAAAGTTACGAATAGCTTTCCCTTGATCATTAATAATACTTTTCAGTGGGTTAACGATAATACCTAAACATGAGTCAAAACTTTCTTGACTAGCATTTACTTTATAGCCATGACGGGCAACAGGTGATTGTTGAGCAAAAGATAGTAACCAACAGATATTATCAATAATTTCTAAAATTTGAGGAATTTGCTCTTCTGTAATATCACGAACTGTAACTATAGTGGTTAAAATAGTTTTATTAATATATTCACTTTGTTTTAATTTGATGTCTTGTTGTCTAAATTCAAATACAAAACCTTCACATTGTATAATTGTAGTGTCAAGAACTCCTTAAATTGAGAATAATTCGCCCCACATAAATAAATTGATAAGAAATATTTCTAATTTTTCCATAGTAAATTTTTATAAAAAAACCCCACTTATTTAAGCAGGGTTTTTATTTTATTTCAAATATTTAGCTTAGTGCTGTAACACCGAAATATCCGCAACACTTGTAAACAAATCACGTAACTGCACAAGGATACGCAAACGGTTTGCTTTCAACTCTGCATCTTCTGCCATCACCATCACACTATCAAAGAAAGCATCAATCGGTGCACGTAAAGCAGCAAGTTTAGACAGCGCTTCTGTGTAATCTTTCGCAGCCAAAAGTGGTTGAACCACAGGAAGTAATTTTTGAATCTCGGCATAAAGTGCTTTTTCAGCATCTTCAACCAGTTTAGATTCAACGATTTCACCTGTAGGCGCAGCTTCTTTCGCCAAGATATTTGCAACACGCTTGTTTGCAGCAGCAAGCGCAGCAGCTTCAGGCAAATCACGGAAATGATTCACCGCATTCACACGCTTATCAAAATCTAAAGGAGATTTTGGAGAAAGTGCTTGAACTGCTTGGATTACATCTACCTCTACGCCTTGATCTTCATACTTCGCACGATAACGACCTTCAAGGAATGCAACCGCATCTGCCAAAGTCTTATCGTGATCTTTCACAACATCGCCATACGCAGCTAAAGCCAACTTGATCAATTCTTCAATCGAAACATCAAGATTATTTTCAGTTACAAGACGCAAGATACCAATCGCAGAACGACGTAATGCAAACGGGTCTTTCGAACCTGTCGGTGCTTGACCAATTCCGAAAATACCTGTCAACGTATCTAAACGGTCAGCAAGCGCAATCGTAGTACCTGTCTTCGTTTGTGGTAAAACATCACCTGCAAACTTCGGTAAATATTGCTCACCTAAAGCTTCAGCAACTTCATCATTTTCGCCTTCAATACGTGCGTAGTAAGTCCCCGCAATCCCTTGAAGTTCAGGGAATTCACCTACCAATTCAGATGTTAAGTCACATTTTGCAAGAAGCGCAGCTTTTTCAGCATCAGCAGGGTTTGCACCTGTGATTGCAGATAAAGCCACAGCTAATTTTGCAATACGTTCAGATTTATTCCAAAGCGTACCCAATTGAGCTTGGAAGACCATATTGGCTAATTTCTCTTTACGAGATGCAAGCGGTTGCTTTTGATCTTGTAAGAAGAAGAATTCAGCATCAGACAAACGAGGACGTACAACTTTCTCATTCCCTTCAATGATTTGAGTCGGGTCTTTAGACGCAATATTTGAAACGGTAATGAAGTAAGGTTGCAATTTATTATCCGCATTCACCAAACAGAAATATTTTTGGTTGTCCTGCATGGTCGTGATTAACGCTTCTTGTGGAACAGCAAGAAAACGCTCTTCAAAACTTGCACGAAGCGCAACAGGCCATTCAACCAATGCAGTTACTTCATCACGTAAGTCAGCAGGTACGATTGCAATTGCATTTACTTCATCAGCAAGCGCTTTCACTTGTTGGTCAATGATGGCTTGGCGTTCTTCAAAAGAAGCCACCACATGCGCTGCTTTTAGTTTCGGTAAATAGTCATCTGCATTTGCCAATGTAATCGCTTCAGGCGCATGGAAACGATGACCATAAGTCACATTACCTGCTTTGTGATCTTGAATCGTCGCCTCAATCACGTCGTTGTCTTTGAGCAATACCACCCATTTTACAGGACGAACGAATTCAGTACGGCTTGCCGCTGAACGCATACGTTTTGCAATTGGAAGATTATCCAAAGCAGTTTGTAAAATTTGTGGCAATAAAACGTCGAGGCTTTGACCTTTCACATCTTTCAAATAACAAACTTTTTCAACTTTACCTGCTTGGAAAGTAGATACTTGATCAACCGTGATGCCTTGACCACGCATAAAGCCTTCGAGTGCTTTGGTTGGTTTGCCGTCGCTATCAAAAGCCGCTTGTTTTGCAGGACCATCGAAACGTTTTTGTGTGTCTGCTTGTGCACCATCAACATTAACAATTTTCAACGCTAAACGACGTGGAGCAGCATAAGCTTCAATCGCATCAAACGCTAAGCTAGCATCTTTTAAACCTTTTACAGTTTCAGCTTGTAGTGCATCACGTAAATTTTTTAAGCTTTTTGGTGGGAGTTCTTCACAGCCAAGTTCGAATAAAACGGTATGTTTAGACATTATTTATTCTCCTCAGCTTTTGCATCGCTTTCAACTTGTGCTTTTAACTGTGCCAATACTTCATCACGTAAATGTGGTTCAGCCATTGGGAAACCAAGTTTTGCACGTGCAGCCACGTAACTTTGCGCAATAGAGCGTGCCAAAGTACGAACACGTAAAATATAGCGTTGACGTTCAGTCACAGAAATTGCACCACGGGCATCGAGCAAGTTAAAGCTGTGTGATGCTTTGATGACTTGTTCGTATGCAGGAAGTGGCAGTTCAGCTTCCATTAAGCGGGTTGCTTCTGCTTCGTAGAAGTCGAAAAGCTCAAACATTTTTTCTACGTTAGCATATTCAAAGTTATACGTTGATTGTTCAACTTCATTTTGATGGAATACGTCACCGTAAGTCACTGTACCGAACTGACCTTTGGTCCAAACCAAATCGTAGACTGAATCTACGCCTTGGAGGTACATTGCCAAACGTTCAAGACCGTAAGTGATTTCACCTGTGACAGGGTAGCATTCAACACCACCCACTTGTTGGAAGTAAGTGAACTGAGTCACTTCCATACCATTGAGCCAAACTTCCCAACCTAAGCCCCAAGCGCCGAGTGTTGGAGATTCCCAGTTGTCTTCAACAAATCGAATATCGTGGACGAGTGTGTCGATGCCGATGGCTTTTAATGAATCTAAGTACAACTGTTGAATGTTATCTGGGTTTGGCTTAAGCACCACTTGGAATTGGTAGTAGTGCTGTAAGCGGTTCGGGTTTTCACCATAACGACCATCTTTCGGACGGCGTGAGGGTTGAACGTATGCTGCGTTCCATGTTTCAGGTCCAAGCGCACGAAGGAAGGTTGCTGTGTGGAATGTCCCTGCACCCATTTCCATATCGTAAGGTTGTAACACGACGCAACCTTGTTCAGCCCAGTAGTTTTGTAAGGCAAGAATTAAGCCTTGGAATGTATCAATATGCGATATGGCGCGACTCATGCAGCATCCACTATAAGTATTAGAAAAATTGGTTCTAAGTATAAGGATTTTGAGGGAGAGTGGCAAAGGCTTTAACCATCGGTTGACCTCATATTTATTTCATTAGGTGCAGTGTGGAATATAGATTTATACCATGCACAGAAATCATTATTTTGGATTAGTGCTGGTATATATTCTTCTTGGAAGATAAGAACTTTATGTGATTTTATTATCTGGAGGGTTGGTGTTTCATTAAAGTAATCAATTAGTTGATTGAATTCTTCTAGTAATATATAGCACTCTAAAGAGTACATTACATGCTCTGCATAATCATCACTTAATCTAAAGTTCTGAATAGCATTATGTAAAAGCTCTTTTTTTCGGAGATCATTCATCTTAAGAAGTTTCGCCAGTTCTAATTGATAAATTCCACAAAAGTGAAAATTTCCGCCAAAAGATGGATCTTGTTTTATTCCTAGCTGCGTTATTTCTAAGGCTTTTTCAAAGGCTGAGATTTTTTCATCAATAAACTTACTATCAAACTCCTTATTTAGAGGGCAGTATGCACCTGCCCACCAGAAGAAAAATTCGCCTGATAAACTCTCTTTTAGTAGTGGATAGAGCTCTTCACAAGTTGAAATTAATTTTTCTTTTGAATAGTTTAGGTCATCTGAATCAGAGTGAAATTCTTCATTACCAATATAGTCTGTGACAATTTCTGCTAGCTTGAATTTGTTAATTACAGTATCATTTTTTAAGATAGAAATATAATTTTTAACTTTGGATAATAATTGATAACCTTTAGATTTTGATGTGTTGAAATTGATTTCTTTAGTGTAAAGTTCAAGTTCTGTATATGGTTGTTCAATAAAATCTAAACTGCAACTTAAAAGTTCTGCAATTTCCATAAAAGTTTCATCAGCATCACATCCATAAATGACTTTGCATTCCTCATCACTTTCTAAAAAATGATGACTGTCTTTTTGTAGAACTTGATTGCCATATTCAAGCCAGTATAACCAATTATTGTAAGGACGAAGTTCAGTTAATGCTTCCATCAATGGATCATTTTCACCACTATAACCCGCAACTACCCACGTTTTATTACAGCCAGTAGAGCGAACAATTTGCGTTAAAGTTTCCTTATGTGCTTTAAGTTGATCTGTGGTATTTCGTTGAACAAAACCAACATGCTGACCATTTAAATAAACAATACTTGGGTCATGTAAAAGTTCAGCATTCACTTTACCCATTGCCCCTAAATCATAAATTGCAGGGAATGGATACATGCCAACCATATAGCAAGCATGGATTAAAAGTGGATCAAAATTTACAGTAAGAATACGGCTGAAATAGCATTGTTTTAAAAGTTCAGCAATCGCAATGTGTGCGAAGTTCAGTTTGGCTTTTTCAATACCTTTATCTTTATTGCCTTCGATAAACCATTTAAAAAGCTCTTTACGTTTTACATTCGACAGTTTGGTCATAATGTCATTGTATTGAAGTTGGCTTAAATCTTCTTGAGCAAGCCTTTGTTCTTCTTCCGTAAAATAATTAGGAAAGTTTTCAATCGCAATTTTCATCAGTTTAAATGCAGGTGGGATACCTGCTGAGACAGAAATACCTGCACCGACTAGAAGGATTGCACCACCATCTTCTTTGGCATCTTTGAGTGAAGCAGCTAAATGTTTTAATAATTCATCGCGATTTTCAGACATTTTAGATAATATTTTCAAAAGTTAGTTTTATATTAAAGCCAAGAATTTGATTATCAAGCCAAACATTTAAAATTTGAATAGAATTAAATTACTATGCAAAAACACCATAAAAACACACTTTGGCTTAGCCTTTTACTGCTTGTACTCGCCGTGATTTCTATTCCTGCCTTACACTTACTGAAAACCAAACTCAATGAACATCCAAAGATTGAGCAGATGCCCAGTGGTTATCGTGATGATGTCAGCCAACTGAATAAAACCAAAGTACATAAAATCGTGGATGTTGCAGAAGATCCCGTTGCGATGCAAAACCAACTTAAGGAAATATTGATTTATGCCAAGCAGCATCATTTAAAAGTGTCGATTTCAGGGGCAAAACACAGTATGGGCGGGCATACCATTTATCCTGATGGTATTGCGCTCAATATGTTGCCATATAACCACATGAATTTAGATGAACAATCCAGTATTCTAAGCATTGGTTCAGGTGCAACATGGCAGCAAGCTTTGCAGTACTTAGATGGCTTTGGTAAATCGATTGCGGTGATGCAGTCTTTTAGTGACTTCTCGATTGGTGGTTCGCTGAGTGTGAATGGGCATGGTTGGCAAAAGAGTTCGCCACCAATTTCGTCCAGTGTTAAATCTTTTACTTTAATGAAAGCTAATGGTGAAATCGTCAATTGTAGCCGCACTGAAAATCCTGAACTGTTTAAATTGGTGATCGGAGGCTATGGTTTATTTGGCATTATTTTAGATTTGCAAATAAAAGTCGTAGACAATGCCACATTAAAATTCCATTCAGTTGCAATCGATCCACAACAATATACTGAAAATTATCAAAAATTAGTCAGTGACAAGCCACAAGTACAATTTGCTTATGGGCGTTTACGGATTTCTGATAAGCATTTTTTAGAACAAGCGACTTTAAACTATTTTACCAAAACAGATGAAAAACCAATGTCATTGATGCAACAGCAAAGTAAAAATGCAGAAGTCAGACGCATGTATTTCGTGGTTCAGTGGGAAATGAATATGGTAAGCGCTTACGCTGGGATTTGGAGAGCAGTTTAAATAAAGTTTCACCTTATGCGGTATTTAGTCGTAATGAAATTTTAAGCGAACAAGCTCGTTTAATTGAAAATAAAGACCCAAATTCAACCGATTTATTACATGAATATTTTATTCCCAAACAGCATTTGGCAGCGTTTATTCAGGATTTAAAACCAATTTTAAAAGATTCAAAAGTAGATTTACTGAATATTACCATTCGAGAAATTCAGCAAGATCAAGATGCTTTTATGAACTATGCCCGTGAGGATGTATTTGGTTTGGTGTTTTTATTTAACCAAAAGAAAACCGCTGAGCAAGAGCAGGACATGCGAACATTAACTAATCGAATTTTGGATGCTGCATTAAAAAATCAAGGCACGTATTATTTACCATATCGTTTGCATATTAGTCGTGAAAAAATGCGTTTAGCCTATCCGCAAGCAGATAAGTTTTTTGCCTTAAAGAAAAAATATGATGCCGATGAGATATTCAGTAATCGGTTTTATCTGCACTATCGTTGATGATTTTAATTTTAAAGATATTGTTTTTTAATCAAATATTTTAAAATCAGACCCTAATAAAAACTGCGAACTTCAACTTTGAAAATCAGCTCATCATAAAAATGAAGAAAGTATGATGCTTTGTTTATTGTTATGTTATAACATTTCTTAAATTTAAATAATACCAACCACTAGGATATAAGAATGTTTACTTCAAAACATTTATTAGCAATTCCATTGAGCAGTATTTTGCTAACTGCATGTGGGGGCGGATCATCGGATTCATCTTCTAACCCTGAACCTGTAAAACCCACACCAAAACCAACAGAAACACAGCAAGGACGCTTAGTGATTGCAAATGCTGATCCAGTTCGACCTTTGCTGTCTGTTTATGATTTAAATGAACATAAAAATATCAATACCACCGCACTCACAGTTGTACCCACCACAATGTATAGCAGTCCTGCATATCGCTATGCCGTTCTACTCGGACGCACAGATCATGTAGTCAATTTTGTCGATGGCGGTATTTTTAATAAAAACACTGTATTACAAAAAGATAATCCACATCTTTTGGTTTACAAATTAACAGGTGCAGCACCAACGCATTATCGTTCATTTAATGGTTTAGCTACGATTTTCTATGATGGAAATGAAACAGAAAGCTCAAAATTTGAAGCATTTACAGATCAAGATATTGAAAAGCAAAGTGTTGCTAAACAAAGCCTTGCTAAAAAACATCATGGTGTTGCAGAACCTCGTGGTGGCTATGTATTGAGTACTTATTTAGCGCCTGATTCAGATTTATTAAGTATTGTAAAAAGTTATGAATTACATTGAGATCATTTTCATGTTGATCAAACTTTGAAAAATCCGTGCAATAAATTACATGGCGCTAACTCAAATACAGACTATGCTGCTTTTGGTTGTGAGAATGGGATCTTGGTTGTTGAGCAAAGAGGCAATCAATTTATCGACAAAAAAGTTTTTATAGATCAGAGGATTAGTGCCATTGCAGGACATCAAAAATTAGCTAAATTTGCAGGTTTTGCGTCAGGAACAGGTGATTTATTTATTATTGACCCTAAAAACCTAAATGCAACCAGTTTAAATTGGGCACAAGGTGCAAAAGAAGCCGATGCTAAAACGCCAGTCAAACGCCTACAGCATGTCTTCAATACATCTGGTCAATTTCTGGTTATTTTAGACAGTACAGGCACTTTGCATCTGATTGATACTGCGACATGGACAGTAACAACAAAATTGAAAGTAATTGAAAATGTCGTGCCTGAAGAACTGCTAAAGAGCCGTTTAGTGGCAAACGCCAGTACCGATACAATTTTTATCAATGACACACATGCCAAGAAAATTTTAGAAATTGATTTAAAAGCGCTAAAAGTAAAACAAGCAATTCAGTTAACAGATGTGCCAAATACTTTTACTTGGGTAGGTGTAGTAAATAATTCAGTCAATAAATAATTTTTAAATCAAAGAGATAGTTTATGGTTTGTAGATAAAATTTTGAATTAAGGAGATCTTTGATCTCCTTAATTTTTTCTAAGATTTGACCTGATCTATAGCACCATCTCGCTGTTTAAGTCCAAGTAAGATTGCCCAATAACATACTCCGACAAAGACCGTCACAAAATAAAAGCTAGGATTTGAAAATAGTTTCCAAAAAGGTGTGGGTAATCCGCCCATAAAAATCAAATGTCCGATTATCAAGATTAAAAA